>NZ_VJZC01000563.1 GCF_009377185.1 Streptomyces spongiae | reverse complement strand
GGGCCGGTGCGTCACGATGCCGGGCGCGCCCAGGGTTTTCAGGGGCGCGGGGAACGGCGCGACCAGCCACATATGGTCGGCACACGGCCACGGGCCGAACCCGGCAGACGAGACCCCGCCGCCCTGGACTTCCGTCGAGCAACTTGACGCCCACACAAGGCCGTTGCCAGACTCACCCGCCCCCACAGAAATCGCTTGCCACCTCATCGGTTCGCCTGAATCGATTCAGTCGAGGCGGCGAGCGCATAACCCCCCATAGGAGAAGACGAGATGGGACGCAGAGCCGCAGCTCACCTCACCGACGAGGCCGCCCCGGACCGCCGTACTCGTACACCGCGCGCTGTGGTCACCGCCGCCTGCGCCACCGCACTGCTCACCGGCGCCGCCGTGCTGACGGCCCCCGCGAACGCGGTACCGGAACCGGCCCCCGCGACGGAACCGGCCGCCGCTGCCGCGCCACGCGAGGCGGTCGCCGCCTGTGGTGACGGCTCGTACCAGGCGGAGGCGGTGCTGAACGGCAGCACCTGGACCGCCCGGCGCGGCAGCAGCACCGTGTACACGGGCGGCGACATGCGCGCCGCGATGCAGGCGGCCGTGAACAGCCTGACGTCGGGCCGGACCTCGAAGGAACGGGTCGTCGTCCGCGGCTCGGGCTCCATCGCCGCCGGTTCCCGGGTCTCCCTGCCCAGTTACACCGTGCTCGACGTGTGCGGCACGATCAACGTCACCGGATCGGGTTCCGGCGACCAGGCACCGGTCTACGCACGCGGAGCCCGCGACATCGAGGTCCAACACCTGAACCTCACCGGCACCCCGCTCTACGGCGTCTTCATGCGCAACGTCCAGAACGTCGTCCTCGGCCAGATCGACATGCGCCTCTCACGCGGCCTCGGTGTCCGTATCGACAACCGCGGCGACACCAGCCAGTGGACGCGGAACGTCCGGATCGACAACGTGTACGTCTCCGGCGCGAGCAGCCACGCGGTCGAGACGTACGGCGTCGACGGCCTCACCATCGGTACCGTCACCGCGCGCAACGTCGGCGAGTCCGGACTCCTGCTGAACCAGACCATCAACGCCACCGTCACCAAGGTCGACGCGGACGGCGCGGGCGCCGGCACCGGCTACGCGGCCTTCCGCATGGCCAACCGCAACGGCCGGGTGGGCAGCGGCTACCCCACCAACATCCGCGTGGGCGAGGTCATCGCCAAGGGCGGCGGACGCGGTGTCTTCTGCGTCTCCGAGAGCGGTGGCGCCGCCATCGACCGGGTGACCCTCTCCAACACCGGCAACAACGCCATCCTGATCGAGAACTGCTACAACGTGAACATCGCCGCCCAGAGCGGCAGCGTCTCGGGCGGCGGCGAGATCCGGCTCGCAGCCCGCTCGGAGTTCCCGAACAACCGCGACATCACCGTCCAGAACCTGACGGTGACCAACTCGGCCATCCGCGAGAGCCCCTGCGGCGAGAACACGACCTTCCGTAACAACCGCCTGGTCAACAGCCGCGAGGACATCTGCTGAACCACGTCCGGTGTGCGTCCGGGACTCGTCCCCCGGGCGCACACCCGGCCCCCCCCGGTCGCCCAGGAGGCGGCGCCACCCCAGGAGTTGACCCTCCCCTACGTCAGGCAGAAGGCCCTCGCCGCGGACGGACGCCTTCGCGCCGCTGGTACGCAACGCCGGCCTGGAGTTCCCGAGTCTGCCCGCCCGCCCCCGGGGCGACGGCGACCTCGCGGACAGACGGGAACTGATGCGCACGGCCGCCGCCTTCGTCTCCGAGCTGGGTCAGGGCTTCGCCGACGCGGTGGACCGGGGCACCGACCTGCTCCTGCTGTCCACCACGACGGCCCCGCTCGGACGGCACGTCACCGAGGCCACCGGGATCCCGAGTCTCGGGGTGTACCTCCAGCCCACCGCGCCGACCGGCGACTTCCCGCCCGTCGTCATGGGCACCCGCTCACTGGGCCGCCTCGGCAACCGTACGGCCGGACGCTTCGCGCTCCGCATGGCCGACCGGGTCTACGGACAGGCCGTCGCCGACCTGCGCCGCCGCCTTGAGCTGCCCGCCCTCACCGCCTCGGCGATGCGCCGCCGGCAGGAGCGGGCCGACTGGCCCGTCCTGCACGGCTTCAGCACCGCGCTCGTGCCCCGCCCCTCCGACTGGCGTACCGGTCTGGACGTCATGGGCATCTGGTGGCCCCACCTCGACCCGGACGCACAACTCCCCTCCGAAGTGGAGGACTTCCTGGCCGCCGGACCCAGGCCCGTGCTCATCGGCTTCGGCAGCATGGCGGGCGGCGAGGGGGAGCGGATCGGCGACATCGCCGTCCAGGCGCTGCGGAGGGCCGGGCTGCGCGGCATCCTCCAGTCCGGCAGTGCGGGGCTCACGGCCGACGGGGACGGCATCCTCACCATCGGCGAGATACCGCATGAGCTGCTGTTCCCGAGGCTCGCCGCCGTGGTGCACCACGCGGGCGCGGGCACCACGGCCGCGGCCCTTCGCGCCGGAGTACCCACGGTCGCGGTCCCGGTGACGGCGGACCAGCCGTTCTGGGCGGCACGGCTCGCCGCGCTGGGCGCCGCGCCCGCCCCGATCCCCTTCGCGTCCCTCACCGGGGAACGGCTCGCCGACGCCCTCACCCAGGTCACGAGGCGGCAGACGTACGCGCGGGCCGCCGCGACCGTCGCCCGGCACATGGCGACGGAGGACGGCGCGGGCCAGGCGGCCAAAGCCGTCCAGCACCTGACGGGCTGAGACACCGCCGGGACCCGGCCCGCGTACCGCTGCTGTCAGAAGCCGCCCGTGAGGTACTTGTCGTCGGACGAGGTGGTCGTGGCGGTGACGTTGTAGCGGTCGCCGCCCGCGTCACGGTTGCCCTGGTCGTGGTTGTACCCGAACTTGAAGGTGTACGTGCCGGGGTCCAGCGTGACCCCCGCGTTCAGTGTCACCACGTAGTCCAGCTCGCCGCTGGTCCCGCCGGTCGCCACGGTCACCTGGTCCCCGAGGGAGGTCCACGTCCCGGTGTCGGCGACACCACCGGTCTGGATGATCTTGACGACCACCTTGAGGCTGCTGAGGGACTTCGTGGACTTCACGGTGACGGTGCTCTGGTCCCAGTACCCGTTGTCGTCGGCCGAGTCCACGCTCCCGTCGGACCAGAGGAAGCTCGTCGGCTTCTGCTCGGACGAGGTCGTGGACCGCGTGTCCTCGTTCGTTCCGGAGTCATGGGAACTGCCGGAACCGGAGCCTGAACCGCTGGAACCGGACCCCGGAGCGGAGCCGCCGCTCCCGGACCCACCGGAGCCCGTGTCCTGGACCACACCCGACCCCCCGCTGTCCTTCGCACGGCTGTGTTTGTCCGAGGACGCGGTGGCGGACGGTGTACCGCCGTCGGCCGGGCGCTTTTCCCGCGTCTCGGCTTTCTTCTCGGCGGCGGTGGCCACATGGTCCGTACCGAAGTTCCAGTCGATGCGGGAGACGATCGCCGTGGTCCCGACGATGACCAGAACGGTGGCGGCGCAGCCGCCGACGGCGCTCCAGACCCTGCGACCGGGCAGGAACCCGCGCAAGGGAGTGCGCGTCTTGCGGGCGAACAGTTCGGCGAACCCGCCCTCCGAGTGGGTGGGGCGAACGGGGGTCTGCTGCGGCATGAAACGGGTCCTTAGGGGAGTGCCTGGAGTGCCTGCGGGTGGTGAGGGCTGGGGAGGCGAAGAGCTGGTGATGGCTCGGGGAGGCGAAGGGCCGGGGGAGGCTAGGGGAGGTCCTCCGGTGTCAGCGTCATCAGGTCGGACTCCGAGGCTTCCGCCAACTCCGCGACGCGGTACGCCTGGCGCTCCGTCATGGTCTGGAACAGCTGGCGGGCCGCGCGGCCGTTGCCGAACCCCCGGCCCCGGGGGACCGTGTCGAAGTGCGCGGTCAGAGCCTCCCGAGAAGCCGGGGTGAGCTCGTACTGGTGCTGGGCGGCCTGGTGCTCCACGATGCTGACCAGTTCGGCGGAGCCGTAGTCCTCGAAGAGCAGCGTGCGGGTGAAACGTGAGGCCAGACCGGGGTTGGAGCGGACGAACACCTCCATCTCCCTGGGGTATCCGGCGACGATCACCACGACGTCGTCACGGTGGTCCTCCATCAGCTTCAGCAGGGTGGCGATCGCCTCCTGGCCGAAGTCGTTGGTGCCGGTGTACTGGGTGAGCGAGTACGCCTCGTCGATGAACAGGACGCCGCCGCGTGCCTGGTCGAACACCCGCGCCGTCTTCGGGCCGGTGTGCCCGACGTACTCGCCGACCAGCGCCGAGCGGTCGGCCTCGACCAGATGGCCGCGTTCGAGCAGACCGACCGCGGCCAGGATGCGGCCGTAGAGCCGGGCCACCGTGGTCTTGCCCGTGCCGGGGTTGCCGGTGAAGACCAAGTGGCGGCTGAGCGGGGGAGCGGCCAGACCCATCTCCTCACGGCGGCGGACGGTCTGCATCAGCTTCACCAGGGACGACACGTCGTGCTTGACGCGGTCCAGCCCTGCCAGTCCGTCCAGTTCGGCCAGCAGGTCCTCCAGGGTGTCCTCCGGAGGCGCTTCGGTCTCGCGCGCGCTGGTCCCGCCGGCCGCGTTCCCGCCCGCGGCGGACGGCAGCGCCTCCTTGGGGCCGGTCGGCAGCGCCGGGTTGCTCACGTTGCGCGACAGACAGTCGTCGAACACCGGCCGGGCCCCCTTCTCGGCGGCCACATCCTCCTCGGTGTCCCGCACCAGACAGCCCCGCAGCACGGGCGCGCTCCCGGCAGCCACATGGACGGCCGGGAACGACTGGCCGTCGGCGCCGGCCCCGGCGAAGACGCAGTGCTCGAAGACGCCGCGGGCCTTCTCGCCGACGAACAGGTTGTTCTTCCCGCTCCGGGCCACGGTGACGGACTTGACGCGCGGTTCCGCAGCCGGGCCCAGGACCAGCCCGGAACCGGTGGCATCGCGGACAGTGCAGTCCTCGATGCTGGGGGTCGCGCGTTCGCCGACCACGAGTCCGGCGGTGCCGGTGCCACTGATCCGGCAGTCCCGCAGCACGGCCGACGTGGCGGTGCCGCAGGTGATTCCGGCGCGTTCGGCCTCCGTGACGTCGCACTCCTCCAGGACGACCGTCCCGGTGGACTCGGCGCTGATACCGGTCCGGCCCCGCACCACGGACAGCCCGCGCACCCGGGCCTGCGCCGCGGCGTCGATCTGCAGACCCGACAGCCCGCAGTCGCTGACACGGACGCCCTCGACGGTGAGTTCGGCCCGGTCGGTGGCCCGCACGCCGTGCTCGGGCGTGCCTCCGATACGACACGACGTCAGCGACAGCCGGGCGTCGTCGCAGGCGTGCACCGCGCTGAAGCCGCAGTCCCGCACGTCGCTGGAGGCCAGCGTCACCCGGGAGCGGTCGCCCGCGAGCAGCCCGTTGGCGCGGCTGCCACGCATCGAGGTGCCCTCCGCCGACAGGTGCGCGTTGCCGCGGGCCACCAGACACGAGCCGTGCGGGCGGTCCACCTGGCAGTCCACGAGGGCGGCCCTGCTGTCGTCCCCGGCCGTCACACCCGGTCCGGCACCGTCCCGCAGGCGGCAGTTCAGCAGCAGGACGTCACCGGAGCCGGAGACGGCGACGCCGTCCGCGCCGGTGCTGAGTACCTGGCAGTCGGCGAGCACCACGCCGCCCTCCGCGGCCGCCGGGAGTTCCAGGGCCTCCCCGGGGCGGGGGGAGCTCCCCAGCACCCGGATGCCTTCCGCCACCGTCTCCTCCACCCGGCAGTCCAGCGCGGTCACGGTCGCGTCGTCCTCCACCAGCAGCCCGCTGCGGCCGGGGGCATTGATACGGCAGTCGCGCAGTACGGCCCCGGCCCGGCCCCGTACACGTACTCCCGAGCCCGTGACCCTGCGGACCGTCAGCCCGGTGACCTCGGCGGCCGTGGCCGAGCCGAGGACGACACCCGTGCCGTCGACGTCCTCGACCAGCGTGTCGACCAGGTCGGTCGCGCCGGTGGTGTTCGCGTGCACCCCGGCCAGGGCGGCACCGGACACCCGGCAGTCGCGCAGGGCCAGCGACGCGTCACCGCCCGCCTCGACCCGGCCGCCGGAGACCTCGCACCCCTCCAGCTCCAGGCTCCCGGCGGCCACCAGCACGGCCGGCAGCCCGGGGTCCTGCCCCGTCAGCACCAGCCCGACGAGGTGAGCGCCGGAGGCGCCGACCTCCAGGACCGGACGGCCCGGGTCGGCGCCCAGCACCCGAACCGAATGCTCCGCGCCCTCCTCCGGCAGCAGGGACACCGCACGGTCGAGGACGAGCGCTTCGACGTACTCGCCCGGGGCGATACGGATCTCGTCACCGTCGGCGGCGGCGCGCACGGCGGCGGAGATGCTGCGGTGAGCGCCGCGGCCCTTGGGGGCGACCCGGTGCACGGCGGTGGGGGCGGCGGTGGCGGTCACGGGAGCTCC
>NZ_VJZC01000562.1 GCF_009377185.1 Streptomyces spongiae | reverse complement strand
GGACGGGTAGGGGCGGCGGGGGCGAGACAAACGCCTCAGCCCGAGAACGCCTCAGCCCGAGAACGCCTCCGCGAACGCCCCATCCCCCTGCTCCACCCCGCTGCAGTCGTTCTGCGCACCCGACGGAGAGTCGCTCTCACACTGCTGGTCACGGAAGCTGGCCCACACAGACGTCCACGCGACCCCCTTCTCCACGGCGAACTCCCGCACCTGAGCCGCGTCCTCCAGCGTGAACGTCTCCTCGTCGATGTCGTTCTGGCCGATCATCGAGGTGAGGGCCATCCCCTGCCACGCCGCGGAGTCCGAGAGACCGAAGATGTCGGCGAGCTGGTCATGCGTCGCCGAGGCGGCCTTCTCGGCGTAGTCCCCCATGTCGTCGTCGTACGAACTCCCGTAGTTCATGGTCATGATGTTGACCGTGGAGACCTCGACGGAGTTGTCGTTGGCCGACTCCAGTAACGCCACACTGTCGTCGTCGAGGCCGGACGGCATGACGGGCAGTGTGAAGGAGACGGACAGGTCCGGACGGTCCTCCTGGAGAAGCGCTATCGCCTTGGAGCGCAGCTCCACCGACTCGGAGTCCTTCAGCGTGTCCCCCTCGACGTCGAAGTCCGCCTCGGTCGCCCCGGCCGCGTCGAGCGCCTTCCCATACGCCGCGGCCAGCTCCGACGCACTGTCACAGGCCCGCGCCAGCTCCGTCCCCGAGGCCCCGCCGAAGGACACCCGCACGGTCGCACCCGAGTCCGCCAGGGCCGCGACGCGGGACTTCACCGCCGAGTCGCCGATCGCCCTCGACCCGTCCCACTTCGGCGTGCAGTCACTGCCGTCCGCGATCACGAACGCCAGGTTGTACGCCGACGCCGAACCCGCCGAGTCGAGGTCGGACGCGGTCGTGGCGCTCACATAGGGCGCGTACCCCGTCGCCGTCTCCTCGGCGGTGCCGGTACTGCTCGGTTTCGGAGGCTCGGCCTGTGTCGTGGACCCGGCGCCGGTGTCGCTCCCGTCCGAGCCCGAGCCCGAGCCCGAGTCCGAACCCGACCCCGAGGAGCAGCCCGCACAGGCCAGCGCCACCAGGCAGAACAGTCCGGCAGCCGGCTTGAGGAAACTCCGCATTGGCATATGACCCGCTCCCATGGTCGTTCATGATTTCCGTCGTGATTTCTGTCTCAGCACGGAAACAAAGCGCGTTTCCGTGCTGGAAATGAATCACACGAGGCTGTGCTTCATGAAGATCATCGAACCACAGGAGGTTCATGGGAAAGCTGGTGTCAAGTGGACAAGTCCGACTTTTGAAGGGGAAATTACGGGTCATAAGCATCTCTCCGCCCTCACACAGGCGTTCTTGGATTCTCTAAGGAAAGCCACAGGTTAAGCCATTTCTCATGGGTGTCTCACATGAGAAAACGAGAACGCGGCACATAAAGACTGCCTAATATCCCGGGATATGCAATCCGAGTCCGCCATCGAAAACTCAGGCTCCGCGAGCACCCCGGGGACCTATCCCGCGGCCGCCGCTTCCGCTCGCGGCCGACGCCGCAAGAGCGGCAGGGGAGCCGGGTCCGAAGAGGGTCCCGTGTTCGTCGACAACTCCGGCCGCAGGGCCAGAATGCTGCGCCGGATCGGCACGCTCCTCGGCGTCGTGTGCCTCGGCTACGCCGTCGTCCTCGGCATGGCGTTCATGGGCTGGGGCATCTCCGCGTCCCCGTCCGAACTGTTCCCCTTCGGCGGTGGCGGCGGACAGG
The DNA here is from genome assembly GCF_009377185.1 of Streptomyces spongiae. Lineage (GTDB taxonomy): Bacteria > Actinomycetota > Actinomycetes > Streptomycetales > Streptomycetaceae > Streptomyces > Streptomyces spongiae. The sequence goes on along the minus strand of NZ_VJZC01000562.1, from coordinate 4,738 downwards.
CCGGCGCCCCGGGCGGTGGCCCGCAGCCCCAGGGCGGCCAGGGAGGTCTCGCCCCCTCCGGCGCCCCCGGCGGCACCCCGCCCTCGGGCGCGCCCTCCGACCTTCCGACCCCGACAGCGTCCGCCACCGTCGGCGCCAACTGACCGGAGCGCAGCCACCCTCATGACCACTTCGACGCCTCCACGCGGCCGCCGACGCGCCCCTTCCAAGATCGACCGGGCCCGGGGCAAGGCCGCCGCCCTCCAGAAACCCCGCGCGATCCTCGCCCTGCTGCTCCTGCTCGGGCTGACCAGCGTGATGCTCCTCGACGGATATCTGCGCGCCGAGGTCGGCGGCGACCAGCGCGTTCGCGCCGGAGCCAGCTCCAGTGACGTACCCGACGACATCCTCGACGGCGGGCCGATCCTCACCTTCCGCGGCGGCCAGGCCGAGACCCAGTCCGTGCCGGACAAGACGATCGCGCTGACCTTCGACGACGGCCCGAACCCCACCTGGACACCCGAGATCCTCGACGTGCTGGGGGAGTACGACGTCCCCGCGACCTTCTTCGTGGTCGGCTCGATGGTCTCCCGCTACCCCGGCATCGTGAACGACATGGTCGACCAGGGCCACGAGATCGGCATCCACACGTTCACGCACGTCGACCTGTCGTACCAGAGCGACGCCCGCGTCACCCGCGAGATGACCCAGACGCAGCTCGCGCTGGCGGGCGCGGCCGGGATCACCACCACGCTGTTCCGCGCGCCGTACTCCTCGGAGACCGACGCCATCGACAACTACAGCTGGCCCGTCTACAAGAAGCTCGGCGAGGACGGCTACACCAGTGTCTTCGTCGACACCGACAGCGACGACTGGAAGAAGCCCGGCGTCAAGAAGATCGTCAAGTGGGCCACGCCGGAGGACGGCGAGGGCGCCTCGGTCCTCATGCACGACGCCGGCGGCGACCGTTCGCAGACGGTGAAGGCCCTCGGCACGTACATCAAGGAGATGAAGGCGAAGGGCTACACCTTCACCACCGTCAGCGGCGCCATCGAGCAGCAGCGGGACGGGGAGAACGGGGCCGGGCAGTCCGGGGAGTCCGGGGAGTCCGGGCAGCAGCCCGGCGGTCCCGAAGGGCAGTACGGCGCCCCCGGCGGCACACAGAACAACGGAAGCCAGAACAACGGCCCCCAAAGCGGCGCCAACAACCTCCAGGCCGCCCACCGCACCGCCACCGGCGCGACCTTCTACGAGGGCAAGGCACTCATCGCCGCCGTGTACGTCGCCGAGTTGACCGTCCCCACGCTCTCGGTCGGGCTCGGCGTCGTCGGCGTCGCCGTCCTGGGCCGCTTCGGGATGATGCTGATCCTCGCCCGCCGCCACCACCGCCAACGCAACAAGCGCCGGTTCAGCTGGGGGGAGCCGATCACCGGCCCGGTGACGGTGGTCGTGCCCGCGTACAACGAGAAGGAGTGCATCGCCAACACCCTCAACTCCCTGGCGCAGAGCACCCATCCGATCGAGATCATCGTCGTGGACGACGGCTCGACGGACGGCACGGCCGACATCGCGGCGGGCCTCGGCCTGCCCAACGTACGGGTCATCCGCCAGGCGAACGCGGGCAAGCCGGCCGCCCTCAACAACGGCGTCCGCAACGCCAGTTACGACATCGTCGTGATGATGGACGGCGACACGGTCTTCGAGCCCGACACCGTACGGCAGCTGGTGCAGCCCTTCGCCGACCCCGGCGTCGGCGCGGTCGCGGGCAACGCCAAGGTCGGCAACCGCAACACCATGATCGGCGCCTGGCAGCACATCGAGTACGTCATGGGCTTCAACCTCGACCGCCGTATGTACGACCTTCTGCGCTGCATGCCCACCATCCCCGGCGCGATCGGCGCGTTCCGCCGCGACGCCGTGCTGGAGGTCGGCGGGATGAGCGAGGACACCCTCGCCGAGGACACCGACATCACCATCGCCATGCACCGGGCGGGCTGGCGGGTCGTCTACCAGGAGCACGCCCGCGCCTGGACCGAGGCGCCCGGCTCGCTCAAGCAGCTGTGGTCGCAGCGCTACCGCTGGTCGTACGGCACCATGCAGGCCCTCTGGAAGCACCGCAAGTCCCTGACGGACAAGGGCCCTTCGGGCCGCTTCGGCCGCGTCGGCATGCCACTCGTCGTCATCTTCCAGATCCTCACACCGGTCTTCGCACCGCTGATCGACGTCTTCACGGCGTACGCCATGATCTTCGTCGACTTCCAGGCGTCCCTGTTCGCCTGGCTGGCCGTCCTCGGCGTCCAACTCGTGTGCGCGGCCTACGCGTTCAGGCTCGACAACGAGAAGTACCGGTACCTGCTGATGCTTCCGCTCCAGCAGCTCGCGTACCGCCAGATGATGTACCTCGTCCTGATCCACTCCTGTGTCACCGCCCTGACCGGCGGCCGTCTGCGCTGGCAGAAGCTCAAGCGCACGGGCGAGGTCGGCACCCCGGCGGGAGCGAACTGATGAGCTGGGGGACGGAGCAGCAGGGGTACGAGCAGGGCTACGGCTACGGGTACGGCCAGCCTGGGTACGGGCAACAGCCGGACCCTGCCGGGTACGGAGAGCAGCAGTACGTGTATCCCTACCCCCAGCAGTACGGCGACGCCGGGCAGTACGCCGACCACGGGCAGTACACCGACCATGGACAGCCGTACGCGACGGACACGGCCCCCTTGCCGGTGGTCGAGCCGGAGCCGGAGCCGGAGCAGGCCCCCGTACCGGAACCGGAGAGGGAGGCGACCGCACCCCCCGCCGAGGCGAAACGACCGGCGCGCGACCGCTACTTCGACACCCTCCGGGCCGTCGCCCTGGTCCGCGTCGTCGCGTACCACACCTTCGGCTGGCCCTGGGCGGGCATGCTGTTCCCCTCCATGGGGATCATGTTCGCCCTGGCCGGCACCCTGATGGCGAAGTCCCTGGAGCGCCCGGCGGTCACGGTGATCAGGAGCCGTGTCCGCCGCCTCCTGCCCCCGTTCTGGTTCTGGGGCTTCTTCGTGGTCGTCGCGATGATGGTCCACGACTGGATGCCGGGCTGGCAGATCGTCTTCTGGGTGGTCCCGCTGGGCGACCCGCCGGGCAACGCGTGGGGCGAGCAGGCATGGGAGGTCCTCTGGTACCTGCGCACGTACCTGTGGTTCGTGCTGCTGTCGCCGGTGCTGCTGAGGGTGTTCCGGCTGGCACCCGTGCCGGTGCTGCTCCTCTCCCTGACCCCGATCGTGGTCTTCCACTTCGTGTGGGAACCGGCGGACGACCGGTTCGGCACCGCCCTGACCGACCTGGCCACCTTCCTCTTCTGCTGGATGCTCGGCTTCGCCCACCGCGACGGGGTCCTCAGGAAGCTGAAGCCGGGCCCGGTGGCCGCCGGCTCGCTCGCCGCGCTGGCGTACGGCGCCTGGTACGCCTTCACGCACCAGGCCGAGACCGGCTCGTACGACCTCGACGACATCCCGCTCGCGCAGGCGTTCTTCTCGGCGGGGTTCGTGACGCTGCTGATGTACGCCAAGGAGCACTTCGCGATCGACTTCGCCTTGCTGACGCGCTTCAGGCGGCTGGACAGGGTGGTGACGATCTTCAACGCCCGCGCCGTGACCCTGTACCTCTGGCACGAGGTCGCGCTCGTTCTGGCCGTCCCGCTGATCGACCAGTTCTGGAACGTGCCCGCCTTCGAGACGTACCTGCCGCTGGAGAGCCAGTGGTTCATGTTCGGCATCGGCTGGATCCTGATCGTCGGCTTCATCCTGCTGTGCGGGTGGGTGGAGGACGTGGCGGCGAAGAAGAAACCACGGCTGTTGCCGTAGGGCGGCGCGCGGGTGGGCCGGGCGCGGGTGCGTCCGGCCCGTACTGCCACAATGGGCACGTGACCCGCGCATCCCTGGACAAGCAGCCGCACGAAGTCGCCTCGATGTTCGACGACGTCGCGGAACGGTACGACCTGACCAACGACGTGCTGTCCCTCGGGCAGGCCCGGTTGTGGCGCAAGGAGGTCGCGAAGGCCGTCGACGCGCGGCCCGCGCAGAAGGTCCTGGACCTCGCCGCCGGCACGGCCACCTCGTCGCTGCCGTTCGCCCGGACGGGTGCGTACGTCGTGCCGTGCGACTTCTCCCTCGGCATGCTCCGCGTCGGCAAGCAGCGGCACTCCTGGCTGCCCTTCACGGCGGGCGACGCGACGAAACTCCCCTTCAAGGACGACACCTTCGACGCGGTGACGATCTCCTTCGGACTGCGGAACGTCCAGGACACGGACAGCGCGCTGCGCGAGATGTACCGGGTGACACGGCCCGGCGGGCGGGTGGTGATCTGCGAGTTCTCGCACCCGACGTGGGCGCCGTTCCGCACCGTCTACACCGAGTACCTGATGCGCGCCCTGCCTCCTGCGGCCCGGGCGGTGTCGTCCAGCCCCGACGCGTACGTGTACCTCGCCGAGTCCATCCGCGCGTGGCCCGACCAGCCGGCCCTGGCCGAGCGCCTGCGGAAGGCGGGCTGGGGGAGCGTGGCGTGGCGGAACCTGACGGGTGGGGTGGTGGCGTTGCACAGGGGATTCAAGGCCGAGTAGGCCAGCCCCCTACCGCAACACCGGAACGAGCCCCCTACCGCACTACCGGAACCAGCCCCCCTACGCAACACCGGAGACGGGTCCCTACCGCAACACCGGAAACGGATCCCCCCGTTCATCCAACTCCCGCTGCAACCCACCGGGAGGCGGCCCGCCCCGCCGAGG
>NZ_VJZC01000561.1 GCF_009377185.1 Streptomyces spongiae | reverse complement strand
CGGGCAGGGCGGGCACGTACACGACCCGGCTCTCCCGGGGCCGTACGGTCACCACGAGGATCTCCCGGGTGCCCGACCCCGTCGTACCGGACCGCTGGCGGCTGGACGTGGAGGACTGGCGGCCGGGTGCCAGGGCGACGGACACCGAGGTGGTCAGGCACACCGTGACGCTCGACGCCCTGCTGCCCTGGTCCGAGATCCCCGAGCTGGCCGACGTCGCCGGCGTCGGCCGCTACCGGACCACGCTCGCCCTGCCGCCGGGCTGGGGCGCGGGCCACGGTGCGCGGCTGGAACTCGGCCAGGTCGGTGACACCTGTCGGGTCACCCTCAACGGCACCCTGCTGGGTCCGGTCGACCGGCTCCGTCCCGTCCTCGACGTCAGCGCGTGGCTCCGGCGTGGGGACAACATCCTGGAGGTGGAGGTGGCCACGCCCCTCATCAACCGTCTCAGGGTGGCCCGTCCGGAGGTCTTCGGCGCGCTCCCGCGTCAGGCGTACGGGCTGACGGGTCCCGTCCGGCTGGTGCCGTACGGGCAGGCCGGTCTCACGTAGGCGCGCCCGACGGTGGTGCAGGTCAGGGCCCGCGTGAAAGGCTCGCCCCGCGCGGTCACCGGCACGGGCCGGTGACGCAGGGGATCAGCACAGGAGAGGCGGCGCCATGCGCATCGGACTGCTCGGTACAGGACCGTGGGCCGACATGGCCCATGCCCCGGCGTTGAGCGGGCATCCCGGACTGGACTTCGTGGGGGTGTGGGGCAGACGTGCGGAGGCGGCCGAGGAACTGGCCGGCCGGCACGGCACCCGCGCGTTCGAGGACCTCGACGCGCTGCTCGCCGAGGTGGACGCGGTCGCTGTCGCGCTGCCGCCGTCCGTGCAGGCCCCGCTCGCCGTACGCGCCGCGCGGGCCCGGTGCCATCTGTTGCTCGACAAGCCCGTCGCGACGAGCGTCGAGGAGGGGCGGGCCGTCGTCGAGGCTGCCCGTGAGGCCGGGGTGTCCTCGGTCGTCTTCTTCACCTCCCGTTTCCAGACGGCGCCGGAGGCATGGCTCGCCGAACAGGCCGCTCTGGACGGCTGGTTCACGGCGCGGGCGGAGTGGCTCGGCTCGGTGTTCACCGGCGACAGCCCGTTCGCGACGCCGTGGCGACGGGAGAAGGGGGGCCTGTGGGACGTCGGTCCGCACGCCCTGTCGCTGCTGTTGCCGGTGCTCGGCGACGTCAGGCGGGTGGCGGCCGCCGCACGCGGCCCGGAGGACACCGTGCACCTGGTCCTCGAACACGTCGGCGGGGCGTCGAGCACCCTGACCCTCAGCCTCACGGCCCCGCCCGCGGCCGCCGGGACCACGGTCGAGTTGCGCGGCAAGGCAGGCGTCACCGTGCTGCCCGAGTCCTCCGAGAGCGCGGTGCAGGCGCTCACGCGGGCGGCCGACGCCCTCCTCGCCGCCGTCGAGACCGGTCGGCCGCACGCGTGCGACGCCGCCTTCGGCCTGCGGGTGACGGAGATTCTCGCCGAGGCCGAGGGGCGGTTGGGCGAACGGGGCGGGCAGGTCTGACCGGGGTCAGCGCACCTTGGTGAAGAACGCGCGTACGTCGCCGACGAGGAGGTCCGGCGCCTCCATGGCGAGAAAGTGTCCGCCTCGGTCGAGCTCGGTCCACCGTACGACGTTGTGGTCACGTTCGGCCCAACGGCGGACGGTCACGTCGTGGAGGGAGAGGAGTACGGCGGTGGGTACGGTGCCACGTCGTGCGGCGGACCAGTCGTCCTGGGCGCCGTCCCAGCCCGTCGTCGCGTCCTCGTCCCCGTCCTTGTCCGAGTCGTCGTTCCAGGTGGCCGCCGACATCTCCTCGTAGTAGATCTGGGCGGCGGAGGCGGCGGTGCCGGTGAACCAGTACAGCGAGATGTTCGTGAGCATGCGGTCCCGGTCGACACTGTCCTCGGGCAGTGCGTCCTCCGGGTCGGTGAGCTCCTTGAACTTCTCCACGATCCAGGCGAGTTGGCCGACGGGGGAATCCGTGAGGGCGTACGCCACGGTCTGCGGGCGTTTGGCGTTGCACTGCAGGTAGCCGTCGTTGAAGTCCTGCATGGCCTGCCAGCGGCGCTGCTCGGCCTCGGTGAGTCCGTCGGTGTCGCCCTCCCCCGTGGGGAACGTGATCATGGCGTTGAGGTGGATGCCGATCACGTGGTCCGGTGCCTGCCTGCCCATCTCGGGGGCGATCCACGTGCCGGTGTCGTAGCCCTGTACTCCGTAGCGTGCGTAGCCCAGGCGGGACATCAGGCGGTTCAGCACCGTGGCCATGTGGGCCGCGTTCATGCCGGGCCCGGCCAGCGGGGTGGAGAAGCCGAACCCCGGCAGCGACGGGACCACCAGGTGGAAGGCGTCCGCCGGGTCGCCGCCGTGGGCGCGGGGGTCGGACAGGGGGCCGAGGACGTCGAGGAAGTCCACCACCGAGCCCGGCCAGCCGTGCAGCAGCATCAGGGGGGTGGCGTCGGGCTCCGGGGACCGCACGTGCAGGAAGTGGACCGTCTGCCCGTCGACGGTGGTCAGGAACTGGGGGTGCGCGTTGAGTTCCGTCTCCTGGGCCCGCCAGTCGTAGGCGGTGCGCCAGTGGTCGGTGAGGTCCCTCAGGTAGGTCGTGGGGACACCACGGCTCCAGCCCACGCCGGGCAGTTCGTCGGGCCAGCGGGTGGCGGCCAGGCGGGTGTGGAGATCGTCGATCCGGTCCTGCGGGACGGCGATGCGGAACGGACGGACGTCGGGTGCCTCTTCGGTCATGGTGCGGTCGGGTGCCGCTTCGGTCATGGTGCTGTCGGGTGTCACGTTGGTCATGACGGTGACGCTAGGGACCGGTTGGGTCAGCCGCGGTCCTAACCTTCCGGCATTCTGACGGCATGGTGGAGACCTCCGGGCGGCTGCTGAAACTCCTCGCCCTGCTGCAGACCCACGGTGACCGTTCCGGTGCCGAGCTCGCCGAACGCCTCGGTGTCAGCCGGCGTACGGTCCGCCGTGACGTGGAGCGGCTGCGCGAGCTCGGGTATCCCGTGCGGGCGTCCCGGGGCGCGGCCGGCTACCGGCTCGGCGCCGGGGCGAGTCTGCCGCCGCTGCTGCTCGACGACGAGGAGGCCGTCGCCGTGGTGGTCGGACTTCGGACCGCGGCCGGTGGTTCGGTCGCGGGCATCGAGGAGTCCTCGCTGCGCGCGCTGGCCAAGCTGGAACAGGTACTGCCCTCCCGGCTGCGGCACCGTGTCGGCACCCTGCACGCCGTCACCGTCCGGGCCGGTACGGCCCCGGGCCCCGAGGTCTCGCCGGACACCCTCATGGCCGTCGCCGAGGCGTGCCGCCGGCGCGAGCGGCTGCGCTTCGACTACACGGGTATGCGGGGCGGGACCGGCGTCCGCTCGGTCGAACCGCACAGCCTGGTCAGCTTCGACCGCCACTGGTACCTCGTCGCCTGGGACACCGACCGCGACAACTGGCGCACCTTCCGCGTCGACCGGCTCACCCCGCGCACCCCGACCGGACCGCGGTTCGTCCCGCGTGAGCCTCCCGAGGGTGATGTGGCCGCGTACGTGGCCCACCGGCTCTCCTCGCGGGCCTGGCGGTTCCAGGCGACCGTCACGCTGCACGAGTCCGCCGAGGCGGTCGCCGACCGCGTCTGGCCCGGCATGGGCGTCGTCGAACCCCTCGACGACCACAGCTGCCTGCTGCACCTGGGCGCCGACACGCCCCGTGACCTCGCCTGGATGGTCACCTCGGTCGACGCCGACTTCACGCTCACGCACGCCCCGCCCGAACTCGCTGAGGCCCTGCGCGTCCAGGGCACGCGCTGTCTCGACGCGATACGGCCACGTAGCCCGGCTGAGCCCGGTCAGGCTGGACCGGTGCCCAAGGTGCGCGCGAAGGCGGCGACGGCCTCGAAGTCGGGGGCGCGGAGGCCGAGTCGTGCGTCGACGTGACGGAGCAGGGCCTGTCCCACGTGATGTGTCCGTACGAAGACGCGGTCCCTGTCGCCGAGTTCGTCGTCGACCCAGGCGAAGGGTCTGCCGGAGGCGTGTGCGACGAGGTGGCGGGTCTTCCAGAACGTCCCGTCCGACGCGGCGTCGTGCCTCACCGGCCAGTCCACGACGGGGAGGTCCGGCAGCCCGAGGACCGGCGAGATGTAGTCGTTCGCGTCGCGGCCCCATGTGGTGGCCCACACCAGGTCGTACCGGTCGCTCAGGTCCAGGAGCCGGCGGCCGTGGTCGGGGTTGAGCCAGACCCTGAGCGGCTTCACGTGGGCCCACGGCGCGCCCGGATGCTGGGCGACCCAGCCCGGCGGCTTCATCCGGTGGGTCCCGTAGCCGTCGGGGCGCCGTTCCGGCTTCGCCGCGTACGGGTTCAGCGGGCCGTCGACGTCGATGTAGAGGAGAGGACGACTCACCACCACGGTCATCCCCCTCCGTACCGGACCGCTCGTTGTGCGGTCGTGCGACGAGCGTAGCTCTTCTCCGTTCCGCGCTCCGCACGGCTCTCCTGCGCCTGGCCGGCCCCTCCTCAGTGGAAGCTCACCGGCAGCGCGGTCAGGCCGCGGAGCAGCGTGCTGGTGCGCCAGGTGAGTGCCGTCGGGTCGGTGGCGAGCGTGAGCGTGGGGCGGTGGGCCAGGAGCAGGCTCAGGGCCACGGTGGCTTCCACGCGGGCCAAGGGCGCGCCGAGACAGTGGTGCAGGCCGTGCCCGAATCCGAGGTGTGCGGGTCCCGCACGCCGGATGTCGAAGCGGTCGGGCTCGGGGAAGTGGAGGGGGTCGCGGGAGGCCGCGGCGAGCGAGATGAGCACCGGGTCGCCCCCGGGTATGCGGGTGCCCGCGAGGTCCAGGGCTTCGGCCGCGAAACGGAACGCGGTGGCGTGGACGGGTGAGTTGTAGCGCAGCGACTCCTCGACCGTGGCCGCGACGAGGCCCGGATCGGCGCGGAGCAGGGCGAGTTGGTCCGGGTGGGCCAACAAGGCGTGGACGGTTGAGGAGATCAGGTTGACCGTCGTCTCGTGGCCGGCGACGAGGATCAGGAAGGCCATGCCGAGCAGTTCCTCGGCGCTGAGGTGAGCGGGAGTGCTGTCGTCGTGCGCTGGACGGTCGCCCGGGGCGTCTTCGCGGGCCGCCGCGACGAGACCGCCGAGCAGGTCGGTGTCCGGGCCGCCGGGGTCATGTGCGACCGCGTCGCGCCTGGTCTCGATGAGGTCGGTCAGGTAGGCCGTCAGGGCCGCTGCGGCCGAGGTCGCCGCCTCCGGCGAGGTGGGCATGACCAGTTCGTTCGACCAGGTGTGGAAGAGAGCGCGATCGGAAGCGGGGACCCCCAGCAGGTCGCAGATCACGGTGACCGGCAACGGCAGCGCGTACCGGCTCACCAGGTCCACCGGCCGGTCCTCCGGGAGCCCGTGGAGCAGTTCACGGGCCATGGATTCGATCCCCGGGCGCAGAGCGGCGATCCGTCCCGCGGTGAAGTGGGGCGCGACGAGACGGCGCAGTCGGGTGTGCTGCGGCGGGTCGGTCTGGAGCATGTTGCGCCCGATGGCGTGGCCGCCGTCGCTGCGCCAGGTGGCGGAGTGGCGGATGTCGTTGCGCAGGCGCGGGTCGGTCAGTGCGGCGCGGGCGGCGTCGCGGGTGACGACCAGCCAGCACTCGCCGCTTCCGGGCACGAGGACGCGGTGTACGGGGCCCTTGGCCCGGAGGGTGGCGTAGGCGGGGTACGGGTCCGCGGCCGGATCGAGGCCGTCGGGGGCCAGGTCCTGCAAGGTGAGCGCCGTCATGCTGCTTCCTTTTCGGTTCCGGAGTCCTGGGAGTGTCGTGCGGCCTCATGAAACGGGGATGGCTCCCCACTTCAGGTTCTGACGATAGCATCCGCACCGGGGAGTACTCCCCGGTCGTGGGGAGAGCTCCCCGGCAGGACGGAGGGCGAGGATGACGGTCGGCGCGGGCGGTGCCAACGCCGCGAGGACGCCGGGGCGGCGGCGTGACGCGCGGCGCAACCGGGAGCTGCTGATCGAGGCGGCGCACGAGGTGTTCACCGAACAGGGCCTCGAAGCACCGCTGGACGTGATCGCCCGCCGGGCCGGGATCGGCAACGCCACCCTGTACCGGCACTTCCCCAGCCGCGCGGCCCTCGTCGACGCCGTGTTCCGTGACGTGCTGACGGACACCATGACCGTGGGCGAGGAGGCGCGTGCCGTCGAGGACGCCTGGGCGGGCCTGACCGGTTATCTGGAGGCCGTCTTCGCGGTCCTGGCCGCCGACCGCGGCACGAACGACCTGATGACCACGCATCTGGAGGGCGTCGACGCGCTGCAGTCGGTGCACGCTCACAACCGCGAGACGATCGAGCTGCTGCTGCGCCGTGGCCGCGACCAGGGGACCCTCCGTGCGGACGTCACCACTGAGGACGTCCTGTTCTCCCTTGCCGCTCTCGGCCGGGCCGTGCCGGCCCTCGCCTCGGCGGCCGCCCCGGACGCCTGGCGCCGCCCCCTCACCC
>NZ_VJZC01000056.1 GCF_009377185.1 Streptomyces spongiae | reverse complement strand
CGCCCCCATTTCCCCGTTCGCCCCCGTACGCGCCGGTGGTGGCGGGGCGGCGCGCGCCGTCGCCGCGGAGGGGGAGCAGGTGAACGCCCGGGACGAGGGGCCGGGCGCCTGGCAGGCCGTCGTCGGCCTCGTCCTGGCGGGTGTGGCCGGGCTGGTCGTCGTCCTGCGCGGCGTCCGCAGAGGACGCGGCACGAAGTGACCGAAATGATCGAAGCAGCCGGGGTGTCCGAACGGGGCCGCTCCACCGGCAGCGGCCGCCTCGTCACCGGTGTCGCCTGGGCCGTGCTGTTGCTCGGCCTGTGGCTGTGGGGCAGTGAGGTGACCGACGTACGGCACGGGACGTCGGCGCCGGCCACGGGAGGCGCGGCGCCGACCACGGGGGACATGGCAGCGGCCGGACGGCCCGCCGCGGCCGAACTGCCGCCTGCGGCCGCACCGTTGGGAGGCGCCCGGCCGCGGAGGCTCGACATCCCGTCCCTGGGCGTGCAGGCGCCGGTCATGGCCCGCGGGCTGGACGGACGGGGCGCGATCGACCCGCCGCCCTATGCCGGCGCGGGCGCTGTCGGCTGGTACGCGGCCGGTGCGCGCCCCGGTGCCGCCGGAGCCGCGCTGTTCGTGGGGCACGTCGACACCGAGGACCGGCCCGCCGTCTTCCACCGGCTCGGCACGGTGCCGGTCGGCGCGACGGTCCGCGTGTTCCGCGACGACGGGACGGTCGCCGAGTTCACCGTGGACGACGTCCGGGTCGTCGGCCGGGACCGCTTCGACGCCCGACAGGCGTACGGCGTACGGCAGTCGGGGCGGGCCGAACTGCGGCTGGTCACCTGCGGCGGCACCTTCGACGAGGACAGCGGCACGTACTCGGCGAACGTGATCGTATCCGCGTACCTCACCGGAACGGGGCTGTAAGGGCTGTGAGGGACCCTGAACCACCTTGGCCCGGTCGGCGGCCGCTCCCCCCGGGAGCCGCCGACCGGGCTGGTCCTCGACCGCGTGCGCTCGGGCTGCGGGAGTAACCCGGCACGGGCGCGGGAGGTCTCTGGGCCGATCCGGATAACACGGCAACTTTAGAACGGATGGAAGCCGCGGCCTAGGGGAGACCAGGGGGTTGTTTAACGCCAAGTCGACCACCAGTGGCTCTGAGTGACGAAAGAGGCGCTGGCCTCACGGAACGTCAGACGGTCTGTCGCGCAGAGGCGCCGCCTCCGGACGGTCCTCGACCACCGCCGTCGCGACCAGGTCCAGCGGCAGCCGGTGGCGGCGCGCGTACTGGCGCATGGCCGTGAACGCCTCGTTCACGCCGGTCCGCCAGCGTTCGGCGAGCATGCCCTTCGCCTGCTCGATGCGCACCCGGCTGGAGAGGGCCTGCTGCAACTGGGCGGCCAGGGTGCGGTATTCGGAGTGCGCGCGGTGGTTGGCGAGCCCGATCGCCGCCGCGTCCGCGATGAGCTGCGCCAGGTGCAGGGCGAACTCGGCCTGTGGGGAAGGCGGTTCGGGCAGGGCGGGAACGAAGACGTTGAGCGCGCCGAGCGCTCGCTCGCCCCGGAGGAGGGGGACCGCGAGGGTAGCCGTGACGTCGTGGCTCAGCGCCCGCTCGGTGAAGTCCGGCCAGCGGGCGGCGGTGTGGGCGTCGCGGAGGGAGACCGGCGGGACCGGCTTGCCGCTGACGTAGGTGTCGAGGCAGGGGCCGCCGTGGCTCTGAGCCTCCAGCAGGTCGTGCGCCACGTCCGCGTGGCGGCCGCTCACGGCGAACGACACCGTCTCGCCGCCCTCGATCAGCATGATGCCGGCCGCGCGGGCCCCTAACAGCGCGACGCAGTGGTCGGAGAGGCGTTGCAGATAGAGCCCGGCGTCGAAGCCGTCGGAGAGGGTGTCGGCAGCTTCCACCAGGGCCGCCGCGAGCTGGATCTCGCGAGTTCCCTGGTGGCTTTCCCGGTCGCGAGTTCCCTGGTGGCTCTCCCGGTTGCTCCGGTGCCCCTCCCGGTGGTCGTGATGCATGACTGAGCCGCCCCCTTGTGCGTGTTCGACCCCACCCCTGGGCCTGTCGCCTACCCACCGGAGGCAGGAGGTAACAGGTGTCCGACAAGGCGTCAACGAGCGAGTGGGCGAGGCGGGACGTATGCCAGGATTGGGACTTACGACAGTGCACCCAGGGGGGAGTTGGATGTACGGCAAGAGGGGGGCACGGGCGTCCGTGGTCGTGGCGGGAGCGGCACTGCTCGCCGCCGGCTGTTTCGGGGGAGACGGCGGCGACAAGGAGGGCAAGGGCTCCGGCTCCAAGATCAGCCAGCAGCCCAAGGGGTCGGACCCGTACTGGGTCAACCCGGAGGGAAACGCGGCGGAGCAGGTGGCCGCGTACGAGAAGTCCGGCAAGAAGGAGGACGCGCAGCAGATCCGCAAGATCGCCGAGCAGCCGACCGCGCAGTGGCTGACACCGGAGAGCGCGGAGCAGGAGGCCAAGGGGTTCACGGAGGCCGCGCAGAAGGCCGACCGGGACGCGATCCTCGTCCTCTACAACATCCCGCACCGCGACTGCGGCCAGTACTCGGGCGGCGGCGCGGCCGACGGCAACGCGTACCGGGCCTTCATCGACAGCGTCGCCAAGGGCATCGGCGACCGGCCGACCACGGTGATCCTCGAACCGGACGCGGTGCTGCACCTCGTGGACGGGTGCACGCCGAACGAGTTCCACGAGGAGCGCTACGACCTCCTCAAGGGCGCGATCGAGAAGCTCAAGGCCCTGAAGAACACGAAGGTGTACCTGGACGCGGGTAACGCCGGCTGGGGCAAGCCCGACCAGATCTTCGAGCCGCTCAAGTGGGCGGGCGTGGAGCAGGCCGACGGCTTCTCGGTCAACGTCTCGAACTTCTACACCACCGAGGACTCCATCAAGTACGGCAAGGAGCTCTCCGCGAAGGTCGGGAACAAGCCGTTCGTCATCGACACCAGCCGTAACGGCAACGGCCCGTACACCGAGGGCAAGGCCGACGAGCGCTGGTGCAACCCTCCGGGGCGGTCGCTGGGCGAGTCCCCGACCACGAAGACGGCGGACGACCAGGTGGACGCGTATCTGTGGGTCAAGCGGCCCGGTGAGTCGGACGGCGAGTGCAAGGGTGGGCCGAAGGCCGGGGAGTGGTGGCCGGAGTACGCACTGAAGCTGGCGAAGGCCTCCGGCTGACTGGCGGGGCGCCTTCTGTAGGGGGTGCCTGAGGTTCGTTGGCGGGGTGCGGGTGCGCTGTGGCTGGTCGCGCAGTTCCCCGCGCCCCTTAAAAGCATGCGCAGTTCCTCGCGCCCCCAAAAATCTGGGTTCCGCAAAGAAACTCAAATCGCGGTAATGCGGTGAGTGGCCGACGGTGGGGGCGGACGTGACGCCGGGTGGCTCCCGCGGGTGGTTCGAAGGGATCTCCCTGTCCGGATCTGCACCTTTCCTGGGGTGGCAAATCCCTACTTTCCTTTTCTTGTACGGCACTTCGCGCATGGGGGGGCAAGTCATCCTTTTTACTCGGACTTGGGGGTGGGGTAAGGGCTTTCCCGTGCCTTGACGTGCGCGAGTAAGCGCCAGTTAAGGTCCCTCCGTTTTTGAAGTGCGTATGGGCCCGGGATGAAGATCCTGTGGCGCAGGGGGCGGGGGAGATGCGCGTGTCCAGACGAGGACGAGGCTCCGGCAGATCGCTGATCGCCGTGATCGCGGCGGCGGTCGTCGCCGGCGTGCTGCCGGTGACGGGTGCCGGGAGCCCGGCTTCGGCCGCGACGACCGCCGCCGCGAACGATGCCGCGACACGGTCGGACGGCACATCCGCGGCCACGCCGGCCGCCGCACAGGACGCGGCCCGGACCGAGGACACCGACGTCGAGATCACCTCGTTGCGCACCGAGTCCAGCGAGGTGTACGCCACGCCCGACGGCCGGTACGAGGCCGTACAGCACCTCAGGCCCGTTCGCACCCGCGTCGGTGGGCAGTGGAAGGCGATCGACGACACCCTCGCCAAGCGGTCCGACGGCTCGGTGACGCCGAACGCCGCCGCGGTGGGCGTCGCCTTCTCCGGTGGGGGCACGGACCCACTGGTGACGCTGGAGCGGGCCGGACGGAAACTCTCCTTCGCCTGGCCGACCGCCCTGCCCGCACCGACGCTCGACGGGGACACGGCCACCTATGCGGACGTCCTGCCGGACGTGGACCTGAAGATGCGCGCGACCACGGACGGCTTCTCCGAGGTCCTGGTGGTCAACACGCAGGCCGCGGCGAAGAACCCGGCGCTGGCCGAGCTGAGGCTGGGCGTCGACTCCCCGGGCCTCGACCTGCGGGCCACGGCCTCCGGAGGCCTGGAAGCGGTCGACGAGAACGCGGGCGGTGTGGTGTTCCAGGCCGCCAAGCCCCTGATGTGGGACTCGACCCAGCAGGCCCCGGCGGCCCCGACCGTCACCGGCAGCGGGACAGGCGCGTCCCCCGCGAGCACGGTGTCCACGACGGCGGCCACCAGCGCCGTGTCGACCGCGACCCTCACCTCGGCCTCCAAGTCCTCGGAGGCCACCCACACGGCAGCGACCCCCGCCTCGTCCTCGGAGTCCCCGGACCCCACCGACGCCTCCGAAGGCCCCGGCGACGCCGCCAAGGTCGCCCCCATCGGCGTCGACGTGACCTCCGACGGCAGCTCACTGAAGCTCACCCCGGACCAGGACCTGTTGACGGACGCGGACACGACCTTCCCCGTGTACATCGACCCGCAGACCTACACCCCGAAGGCGGGGGAGTGGACGATGGTCTCGCGCTACTGGGCGTCCTCGCCCCAGTGGCGGTTCAACGGCGACTCCGACGCCGGCGTCGGCTACTGCGGCTGGGACTACTGCGCGCCGTACGACGTGAAACGGCTGTTCTACAAGTTCCCCACCTCGAAGTTCGCCGGGAAGTCGATCCTCAGCGCGACCTTCGTGGCGCACGAGACCTGGTCCGGATCGTGCGACGGGCGCTCGGTGCAGCTGTGGCGCACAAAGTCCTTCGACTCGAACACCACCTGGAACAGTTCGTCCGACAACTGGCTCGACGAGCTGGACTCCCGGGACGTGGCCAAGGGCGCAAGCTCCTCGTGCCCCGGCGGTGACGTGGAGTTCGACGCGACGGCCGGCGTGAAGTACGCGGCCTCGCACGACTCGGCGTACACGTCGTTCGGCCTGCGTGCGGCGAACGAGGACGACAAGTACGGCTGGAAGCGGTTCTCCGACGACGCCTACCTGCGCGTGAAGTACAACCAGCCGCCGAAGCAGCTCGCCATGAGCCAGCTGACCATGTCGCCCGGCAGCACCTGCCACAAGCCGGACTCCAAGGTCGCGATCCGCTCGCTGCCGCAGATCTCGGCCAACGACGTCAAGGACCCCGACGGCGACCAGGTCAGCGTGCAGTTCCAGGTGTGGTGGGACGCGGGCAGCGGCTTCAAGGCCCAGTGGACCTCGGCCAAGCTCACGCCCCGCGCCTCCGGCAAGGACTTCAGCACCACGCTGACCGAGACCCTGTCCAACGGCAAGAAGATCCCGAAGAACGCCACGGTGGCCTGGTACGCCCGTGCCGTCGACTACGACGAGGGCACCTACTACAGCTACTCGCCCTGGTCCGGCGCCGGTTCCGCGACCGGCTGCTACTTCGTCTGGGACACCACCGTGCCCGTGGGCCCCACGATCACCTCCGGTGACTACCCGGCCAAGGACGACAGCGACCCGAACGACCCCGTGTACGACGGGGTGGGCCGCTACGGCACCTTCACCCTCGACACCTCCGACACGGACGTCGTGAAGTACTGGTACGGGGTCAACGCGGACGCGTCCTCCGCCAACGAGGTCACGACCTCCGGCGGCGCCGCCCGCACGATCAGCTTCCGCCCGACCCGCTCCGGCACCAACTTCCTGAACGTCCAGGCCGTCGACTCCGCGGGGCGGGTCAGCGAACCCACCAGCTACGGCTTCCGCGTGAAGCAGGGCCAGCCGGTGCGGGCCGAGTGGAAACTGGACGAGCCGTCCACCGCCACCCAGGCCGAGGGCACCGCCGGCAACCGGACCCTGGACCTGAAGGGCGGCCCGGCCCTGGGCGTGACCGGCAAGAAGGGCACCGCCGCCTCGTTCGACGGCGTGGACGACTATCTCGTGTCGGACATCCCGACCGTGGACACGTCGATCAGCTTCTCGGTCGCCGCCTGGGTGAAGCTGGACAAGCTGCCGGACACCGCCGCCATCGTGGCCGCCCAGCCGGGCAACAACGCCCCGGGCTTCGAGCTGTACTACTCCAAGACCTACGACCGGTGGGCGTTCAACCAGTACTCCGCCGACACCGCCACGGCCACCCCGGTCCGCGCCATGCAGTCGGCCGCCGGCGGGGTCCAGGCGGG
Source organism: Streptomyces spongiae (assembly GCF_009377185.1). GTDB lineage: Bacteria > Actinomycetota > Actinomycetes > Streptomycetales > Streptomycetaceae > Streptomyces > Streptomyces spongiae. The sequence goes on along the minus strand of NZ_VJZC01000056.1, from coordinate 24,976 downwards.
CCAGTGGGTCCACCTGGTCGGCACCTACGGCGCCGGCTCCGACCTGCTGTCCCTCTACGTCAACGGCACCCTCGCCGGGACGGCCACGTACTCCACCCCGTGGGACGCGCGGCGTGGTCTGCAGATCGGCGCCGGCTCCTACAGCGGGGCTCCCGGCAGTTTCTTCCCGGGCACGATCGACGACGTCCGCATCTATGAGAAGCCCCTGTCGGCCACCGAGGTCAGCAACCTCTACAGCAGCGGAAACATCGGCAACGGCCGCCCGGCCCGCGCGGTGTTCCCCCTCGACGATCCCGCCACCGACGCCGACGGAAACGCGACGGCCCAGGTCACCGGCCGTGCGGACGTCAACCCGGCGGTGCTGCATGGCGGGGCGAAGCTCGGCCAGCCGGGACGCGCCGGCACCGCGCTCTCCCTGGACGGCGTCGACGACTACGCCGCCACCGCGGGCCCGCACCTCAACAACCAGCAGAGCTTCTCCGTGGCCGCGTGGGCCAAGCTCTCCAAGACCAAACCCACGCACGGAGCGGTCATCGCGGCCCAGGAGGGCAGCGTGATGCCGGGCTTCGAGCTGTACTACTCGGCCACCTACGGCTGGACCTTCAACCAGTACTCCGAGGACACCACCAGCGGCACCCCGATCCGGGCCACCCAGGGCGACCCCGCCCTCGCCCCGGGCGGTGAGTGGACGTACGTCGTCGGCTCCTACGACGCCGTCACCGACGACCTGCGACTGTACGTACAGGGCCAGTGGGTGGACACCAACAAGGTCACCGCACCCTTCTACGCGGGCGGCCCGGTGATGATCGGCGCCAGCCGGTTCAGCGGCACGCCGTCCAGCTTCTTCCCCGGCCAGATCTCCGACGTCCAGCTGTACGACCGCGCCCTGTCCGCCCCGGAGATCGCCGCGATGTTCGACAGCCAGGCCACCGTCGAGGGCCGCTGGAAGCTGGACACCTCCTCCGGCAGCCCCGCCACATCCCCCGACGACCTGGTCCGCGAGGACCACACCGCGCTCCCGCTGACCCTGGGCAGCGGAGCGGCCGTCGACGACACCAGCTTCACGAACATGGTCGGCACCGGCGACCTGACGCTGAACGGCACCAGCACCGGCTACGCGGCCACCAGCGCCTCACCCGTCGACACCAGTAAGAGCTTCACGGTGTCCGCGTGGGTGACCGCGCCCAGTCGGCCGACCAAGGCGGTCACGGTGCTGAGCATGGCCGGCACCAACACCAACGGATTCGCCGTGCGCTACGTACCCGATGCCACCGACCCGGCGAACGCGGGCCGCTGGCAGCTGGTGATGGCCAACGAGGACAGCGGTACCGCCACCACCGCCACGGCGGAGCACAGCAACTTCCAGAACAACACCGACTGGAACCACATCCTGGTCGTCTACGACGCCTTCGCCGGCCGGATGACCCTCTACGTCGACGGTCAGCCGCAGGTCAGGCCCTGCGCCGACAGCGACGACGACGGAACACCGGACGACCCCACCTGCACGGAACAGGTGTCGTGGAACACCTCGGTCCTGCCCTTCGCCGCCACCAAGGGCCTCCAGCTCGGCCGGCTGAAGACCGGTACCAGCAGCTGGGGCGAGTACTGGAGCGGTGCCATCGACGACGTATGGGTGCTGCAGGGCGCGGCAACCGACAGCCAGATCGACGCGCTCTCCGGTGGCGCCGACCTGGACACCACCGCGGGTCCCTGACCAGCGGACCGCGACACCCCGGCAGTGACTCCACCCACGTCAGCCATGACCCCTGCCATGCCGCATGCCATGGCGCGAGCAACGAGGACGAAGTGATCGTGATGCGAGCACGGATGACGGCGAAAGGCGTACGGCGCCGGGTCGCCCTTCTCGTCCCCGCCGTCCTGGTGGGGTCGATCCTCCAGGCCACGGCCGCACCCCTGGCCGAGGCCCGCGACCTGCCCCGCGTGCCCAAGGCCGAGAAGCCGCTGACCGGACACGGCGTCACCCCGCGCCACCGGACGAGCGACGGCGAGCCGCGGGTCCCGAAGACCGCTCCCCACCACGGCTGGGCCAGGGCGGGCTCGGCCACGGTCACCCTCAAGCCCGGCGCCAAGGCGGCCACCGTGCACGCGGGCAGCCTGCCGGTCTCCCTGATCACCAAGCCCAAGCCCAAGCCCCAGCCCGAGTCCAAGCCCGAGGCCAAGCCCAAGCCCGAGGCCAGGTCCGGACGGCACACCCCCCTCTCCGGCCCCGCCACCGTCCGCGTGCTCGACCAGAAGACCGCCCGGCGCGCCGGCGTCGACGGCCTGCTGTTCTCCCTCACGCCGCAAGCCCGGGCCAAGGGCGACACGGTCGGCGTCCGCGTGGACTACGCGAAGTTCGCCCAGGCCTACGGCGGTGCCTACGGCGCCCGGCTCAGGCTCGTCCGGCTCCCCGCCTGCGCGGCGACCCACCCCACGGCCGCCAAGTGCGCCACCGCGATACCGGTCGCCTCGCACAACGACACCTCCACACACACCCTCACCGCCTCCGCGGTGACCACCTCGACAGCGACCACCTCCACGGCGACCCCTTCCACTCGGAGCGCCGCGACGCCCATGCTGCTCGCGGCCACCACCGGCTCCTCCAGCGACCACGGCGACTACACGGCGACCCAGCTCTCCGCCTCCTCCGCCTGGCAGACGAACCTCAACACCGGCGACTTCTCCTGGTCATACGACATGCCGGTGCCGGGCGTCCCCGGCGCGTTCTCCCCGAAGGTGACCCTCGCGTACTCCTCCGGCGGCATCGACGGCCGTACCGCAAACACCAACAACCAGGCCTCCTGGGCCGGCGACGGCTTCAACCTCTGGCCCGGCTCCATCGAACGCAGCTACAAGTCCTGCGCCGACGACGGGGTCAAGAACGCCGACGGCTCCAAGCCGGGTGACGTGTGCTGGGCCTACGACAACGCCACGCTGTCCTTCAACGGACACTCCGGCGAACTGATCGCGACCGGCACGAACAGCTTCCGGATCAAGGGCGACGACGGCACCAAGGTCGACCGCCTCTACGGCTCCGACACCAACGTCCGGGCCAACGGCGCCCACAACGACGAGTACTGGCGTGTCACCACCACCGACGGCACCCGCTACTACTTCGGGTACAACCGGCTCACGGGCTGGGCCTCCGGCGACCCGGAGACCAACTCGACGTGGACCGTGCCGGTGTACGGCGACGACGACGGCGAACCCTGCCACGCCGCCGCGTTCGCCGACTCGTGGTGCCAGCAGGCCTGGCGCTGGAACCTCGACTACGCGGTCGACGCCCACGGCAACACCATCGCCTACTACTACAACAAGGAGACCAACTACTACGCCCGCGACCTGAAGCCGTCCGACGAGACGGTCTACGACCGGGGCGGCTACCTCGACCGCATCGAGTACGGGCTGCGCAACTCCTCCAACTACTCCGCCAAGGCCCTGGCGAGGGTCCGGTTCACCTCCGCCGAGCGGTGCCTGCCGGAGACCGGTGTCACCTGCGACCCGTCCACGATCGACGACAAGTCGTTCTACTGGTACGACACCCCCTGGGACCTCAACTGCAAGTCCGGTGAGGACTGCACCAAGTCGTACTCACCGAGCTTCTGGACCCGCAAGCGCCTGACCGGGGTCACCACCGAGACCCTCCAGTCCGGCGGCACCTACGCGGCCGTCGACAACTGGACACTCGCCCACCGCTGGGGCACCTCGGACATCGACTACCAGCTGCTGCTCGACTCCCTCCAGCACACCGGCAAGTCGGCGAGCACCGAGATTGCGCTGCCGAAGGTCACCTTCGACTACGACCAGCGCGCCAACCGCCTCGACGTCAGCGGCGACGACACCTCCCCCTTCATCAAGGAACGCCTGTCCGGCATCTCCGACGAGTCCGGCGGGGAACTGGCCGTGGAGTACTCCACCGCCGCCTGTGACGCCTCCGACCTGCCGACCCCTCAGACGAACACGACCCGCTGCTTCCCGGTGTACTTCACCAAGGAAGGTGACGCGGACCCGAGCCTGCAGTGGTTCAACAAGTACGTCGTCGACTCCGTCACCCAGATCGACCGCACCCAGTCCTCTCCGGAGATGCTCACCCGCTACAGCTACCTCGACGGGGCCGCGTGGCACTACGACGACGATGACGGGCTGACCAAGGAGAAGTACAAGACGTGGGGTACCTGGCGCGGCTACGGCCATGTCCGGGTGCAGACCGGCGGCCAGGACCCGGTCGGCATGAAGTCGCAGACCGACCACTATTTCCTGCGCGGCATGGACGGCGACCGCGCCTCCCCGTCCGGCGGCACCAAGTCGGTGACCGTCTCCGACGACCACGGCGGCACCATCACCGACCACGACTCCGTCGCCGGCTTCGAGTACAAGACGGAGAGCTACAGCGGGCCGGGCGGACAGGTCCTGGAGAAGACCGTCAACACGCCCTGGCACCACCAGACCGCCTCCCGGGTACGCACCTGGGGCACCACCACCGCCAATCTGACCGGCACCGCCTCCACCCGCACCTGGACCTCCCTCGACGGCGGCGCGGGCACCGACTGGCGCACCACGTACAAGACCAACACCTTCGAGGACACCGCCGGACGCGTCACCCAGACCGACGACTTCGGCGACGAGTCCACCGCGAAGGACAACCGGTGCACCCGCACCACCTACGTCGACAACACCACTGCCTGGATCCTGACCAAGCCCTCCCGGTCGGAGACCGTCGCGGTCAAGTGCGCCGACACCCCCGACCGCACCAAGGACGTCATCTCGGACGTCCGCACCGCCTACGACGGCCAGGACTACGGTGTGGCCCCCACCAAGGGCGACGCCACCCGAACCGCCTCCCTGCTGAGCCACGACGGGACCACCGGCACCTACCTGGAGGCGGGCGCGACCTTCGACACCTACGGGCGCCAGCTCACGTCGACCGACATCACCGCCACCGTCAAGGCGACCGAGACCACCGCCCCCGCGCGCACGGCCCGCACCGACGGCCGTACCACCACCACCGCCTACACCCCCACGACCGGCTTCCCGACGAGCTCCACGGTCACCACCCCGCCGGCCACCGTGGGCGACTCCACGACGGCCCAGACCACCACCACGACCTACGACCCGGTGCGCGGCCTGCCCACCACCGTCCTGGACGCCAACAGCAAGCGCACCGACAGCACGTACGACGCGCTCGGCCGCTCCCTGAAGGTCTGGCTGCCGAACCGGGTGAAGGCGAACGGCGACACCCCGAACTACGAGTTCTCCTACACGATCACCGACGGCAAGCCCGCCGCGGTCGGCACCACCACCCTGTACGGCACCGGCCGCCGAACCGCGTACACGCTCTACGACGGCTTCCTGCGCCCGCGCCAGATCCAGGCCCCCGGACCGGACGGCGGCCGCCTGGTCAACGACACCTTCTACGACGAACGCGGACTGACGAGCAAGACCTTCGCCTCGTACTACAACACCAGCGCCCCGTCGTCGGACCTGCTGGTCCCGGACAACGCGCTGTCGGTGGAAACGCAGACCTGGAACACGTACGACGGTCTCGGCCGGGTCGTGCGGTCCCAGCAGATGGCGGGCAACGGCGACCACGGCACGGTGCTGTCCACGACTACCACCGCCTACGGCGGCGACCGCACCACCGTCACCCCGCCCCAGGGCGCCACGCCCACCACCACGGTCAAGGACGCCCGCGGCAACACCACCGAGCTGTGGCAGTACCACGGCGCCACGCCCACCGGCACGCCCGACAAGACGCTCTACGAGTACAACCCGGCGGGCAAGCTCACCCAGCTGACCGACCCGGTCGGCAACGACTGGACCTACCAGTACGACCAGCGCGGCAACGAGACCCAGGTGACCGACCCGGACAAGGGCACCACGACCTCGAAGTACGACGACTTCGGGCAGCAGACCTACACCCTCGACGCCAACCAGAAGAAGATCACCCACGTCTACGACAACCTCGGCCGGGAGACAGAGACCCACGACGGCGACGCCTCGGGAACCCTGCTGACCAAGCACGTCTGGGACCCCAGCGGCTTCAAGGGCCAACTGGCCTCCGCCACCCGCTACGTCGGCGGCTCGACGGGCAGCGCCTACACCACCACGTACAGCCTCTACGACACCCTCTACCGTCCGCACCGGACCACCGTCACGATCCCGTCCTCCGAGGGGGTCCTCGCCGGCTCCTACCAGAAGAACGTCCAGTACAACGTGGACGGGACCGTCCAGTCGGCGAGCTACCCCGCCGCGGGCGGCATCGCCGCGGAGACGGTCGCCCCGACCTACGACGACGTGCTGCGGGTGAAGACCATCGGCGGCAGTGGCGGCGCCACGTACCTCACCAACACGGCCTACAGCTACACCGGCAAGCCGCTGCAGTACACGTACCAGGCGAGCGGCGGCGCCAAGACGGACCTCACCAACACCTACGAGTGGGGCACGCAGCGGCTGCACAACTCCAGCGTCAACCGGGACGGCGTCTCCGGCACCGACAAGTCGGCCACCTACTCCTACGACGAGTCCGGCGACATCACCGCGATCTCGGACGTCTCCCGCGACGGCACCGACAACCAGTGCTTCACCTACGACTACCTGGGTCGGCTGACCGAGGCCTGGGCGCAGAACACCACCACCTGCGCCCAGGCCCCGTCGGCGTCGGTGCTGGGCGGGCCGGCCCCGTACTGGCAGTCGTACACCTACGACCTCAGTGGCAACCGCCGCAGCCAGACCGAGCACGACACCACCGGCGACACCGGCAAGGACGTCGAGCGCACCTACGGCTACCCCTCCCCGGGCAGCACGCGCCCGCACGCCCTGACCCAGGTCGACACCACCGGACCGGACGGCGTCTCCCAGGACACCTACACCTACGACGACGCGGGCAACACCCACACCCGCACCATCGACGGAGACCAGCAGACGCTCACCTGGGACGCCGAGGGCCACCTCACCAAGGTGACCAAGCCCGACGGCAGCGGAGGTACGGCCACCACCTCGTACGTCTACGACGCCGACGGCAACCGCCTGATCACCCGCACGGACGCCGACACCACGCTGTACCTCGGCGACACCGAGCTCACCCTGGCCAAGAACGCCACCACCGCCAAGGCCACCCGCTACTACGACCTCGGCGGCGGCAACCAGGCCGTCCGCACCAGCGACAACAAGCTCTCCTTCCTGATCAGCGACCAGAACGGCACCTCCCAGCTCGCCATCGACGCGGCGAACGCCACGCTCCGGCAGCGACGCTCCACGCCGTTCGGCACCGGGCGGGGCGCGGCCCCGGCCGACTGGCCGGGTGACAAGGGCTACGTCGGCGGCACCGACGACGCGAGCACGGGCCTCGTCCACCTCGGCGCCCGGGACTACGACCCGACCACGGGCCGTTTCCTCTCCGTCGACCCGGTCCTCGACCCTACCGACCCCCAGCAGCTCAACGCCTACGCCTACTCCAACAGCAGCCCCGTCTCCCACAGCGACCCGACCGGCCTGCACCTCGACTGCGGCGGCTGGGGCTCGGACGTCCCCTGCCCGAAGAACGACCAGAACGGCGACGGCCACCCGGACCACCCGACCACCAAGAAGTCCTCCAGCAGCTCGTCCAAGAGCCCAGGCCTGACCAAGGACCAGAAGAAGAAGGTCCAGAAGGTCTACGACTACTTCTTCAATCCCAACCAGTGCTTCGGCAACGCCTTCAACCCCGACCCGAAGTTCGACGTCTGCTACACCCAGGCGGAGATCGACGCCGACAAGCAACTGGGCAAGGAACTGCTCTCCGCACTCGGGGACATGACCGTCCTCGTGCCCTGGGTGCGCTGCGTCAAGGGCAACCAGGACGAGTGCGACGTGCTGGGGGAGGCGATCTCCACCTGGGACATCGGAGCGGTCGAAGGAGGGTCCGTCCGCTTCATCCGAACGCTCAGCAGGGACGCGAAACGCACCTGCAGCTTCACCCCGTCGACCAAGGTGCTCCTCGCGGGTGGGAAGACCAGACCCATCGGGAAGGTCCGACCAGGTGACGAGGTCGAGGCCGCGGATCCGGCGAACGGCAGACACCGCGGTGCCCGGACCGTGGCGGCCCGGCTCGTCCACCGTGACCAGGACCTGGTGGACCTGAGGATCAGCGACGGCCACAGGGCCTCGCGGACCCTGCACACCACTTACGGGCACCCGTTCTGGGACGACACCCTGCACGCGTGGGTCCCGGCGGGGCGGCTGGTTCCGGGGCACAGCCTCATCACCGCCGGCGACCGGCACGTGGTGGTGGCCCAAGTCGTGGCCCGGCCCGGTGCGGCCGAGATGTACAACCTCACCGTCACCGAGCTCCACACGTACTACGTGCTCGCGGGCGGGACTCCGGTCCTGGTCCACAACGACGACAAGAACCTGTGCCACCTGCTGGGCATCAGCCAGGTCACGCTGAACAAGCTCGTCGGGGACGCCTATCGTGACCACATCGCCGACTCCATGCGGCAACGGGGCCTGAACGTCGTGACGGAAGCGGAGAAGCCGCACCTCCTGGAGTTCCCCACCCCCTACGGCAAACGGAAGTACGACATCGGAATGCTCGACTCGAACGGCGACGTCAGCTGGTACATCGAGACCAAGTCGGGCGGTGTGCAGAAGGATCCGCTGCAGGAGAAGAAGGATGCCTGGCTGAAGAAAAACCTCGGCATCAAGATCCAGTACGTGTTCGACGAGTGAATGCCCGAGGAGTCACCATGGCATTTGAGTACGGAGTTCTGGGCCGCTCCGGCGGCCGGTCCGCACAGGCGGCACTGGAACAGCTGCTGGACTTCCTGGAGGCGGAGAACGCGGGCGTCTCCCGCGGTGAGATCACGCTGGGGGACGGCTGGGCGGCAACCGACATCCGGATCCGCCGTCCGGGGGAGAAGGAGCTGGAACAGTACGTGCAGGTGAGCGTGGGCGGCGAGATCCCTCAGCTCTATGTCGAACTCGCCACCGCCGCCTCGAGCGAGTTCGATGTCACGGGCGTGGACCTGATGCTGAACACCACCCTCAGCGGAGTCTCCGACCCCGTGCTGAACGACCTCATCCAGGGCTACGCCCTGCCGGAGTGGAACGGAATCCTGTGGGACGAGACATCCGGGTTCCACCTGCGATGACGGCCATGGAGAACGACGTGCTCGACGGCGGCAGGCCCACTGCCGACCCCCGACCGCTCGCCGTCGCCGCGCAGGCACTGATCGCCGCACAGACCGTCGCACAGTCGGTGTCCTCCGCGCGGTACGCGTCCGTGTCGGTGGCTCTCTTCGTTGCCGCCGTCGTCGTGTTTCTGTGCTGGTTCAGGCGCTGTCGGCTCAACGCCGAGGTCTTCGCCCCCGGAACCCACAGGTATGCGCCGGGCTTCGCTGTCGGAGGCTGGTTCATCCCGGTGGCCATGTGGTGGATACCGCGGCGGACGGCGCTGGACATCTGGCGCGCGAGCGGTCCGGCCGGTGGGGAGTGGCTGATCAACGCCTGGTGGGTTGCCTGGCTCGCCAAGGCCGTGGGGACGGCGACAGCCCATCAGTTCGCGTCGCGTCCCGGCGGATCCTTCCTGTACGACCAGGTCACAGGGGTGGTCGTGGGTGTCCTGGCGATCCTGGTGATCGGGAGGGTCACGGCACGTCAACACGCGGGAGACCACGAGTCCTGACGGTTCCCCGGAGCCCGCGGGCTCCGGGGAAACCGTCCTACGGCTCTACGGAACCCGCACCCACTGCGCCTTGCTCGGTGTCCCCTGGTCGTCCGTCACGAACAGCATGTACCAGCCCGACTGGACCAGATTGCGGTTCTTCGGGACCGTCACCGTGAGTTTGTCGCCGGACGGCTTCACGTCCAGGGCGATGGACTTCTGGTCGACGTCGGTGACGTGGGTGGAGGCGCTGGGGCGGATCAGGCGGGCCGTCTTGATGGACGAGGCGTGCTTCGTGGAGAAGGTCGCCGAGCCACCCCGCTTGATCGTCTTCGGGCCCCCGGAGAGCGACGGCTGCGCGTCCCGGTACAGGTACGGCGGCGTGTAGATCTCGATGCGCTGCTCGAACTCGCCCGGCTTGGTGTTGGCCTCGTCCTCGTAGAGCGAGTCGGAGCCGAAGAACATCACCCGGCCGTCGGGAAGCAGGAGCGACCCCGAGTGGTAGTTGCGGCCCACCAGCGGGTCGGCCACCCGCCGCATGTCGCCGTTCTTCGCGTCGTAGAGCCGGGCCTGGAGGATGTTGGAGGCGCCGCGCCCCCGGTAGTCCTCCGAGCCACCGGAGATGAGGACCGTGTCGTCGGGCAGGATCGAGGCCTGCGGGTAGCGCGTGCCCTTCTCCATCGACGGGCCGTCCACGAACTTCGGGTCGTCCTTGAGCAGGTCGATGAGGCGGGTCTTCTCGCTGGACTTCTCCGACTCGCCGACCCCGCCGCCGCCGATCACCATGTACTTCTCGTCCTGCGCGGGCGGCAGCAGCACCGTGCCGGCGGTCTCCAGCAGCTTCTGGTCGCTCATGCCGGGGATCTTGGTGAACTTGTTGGTGTCCAGGTCCCAGACGCCCGGGTCGCGGCCCACGTCGTCGGGGCCGTAGCCGGCGTTCGCGCCCGAGTAGAACAGTTTGCCGTTCTGCATCAGGGAGATGGCCGGGTAGGTCGGGAACTGCCGGATCTTCTTCGTGTACGTCCACGCCTTGGTCGCCGGGTTGTAGACCTCGTTCTTGCCCGGCACCAGCTGGCCGATCTCGTCCAGTCCGGAGAGGGAGAGGATCTTGCCGTCCGAGAGCGTGGTCAGCGTGGGGTACCAGCGCGCCTCGTTCATCGGGTCGACCTTGATGTACTTCTCGGCGACCGGGTCGAACTCGAAGGCGTCCTTGATGCCCTGGAAGTCCTTCTTGTCGAGGGCGAGCTTCTGCGCGATGCCGTACGTGTTGCGCGCCTCGGCGCCCGTGAGGCCCTGGATCCGGTAGTTGTCCTCGGTGCCGGTCTCGTACTTCTTGCCGCTCTTCGCGGCCTCGACGTAGATACGGCCGAGTCCCGGGTCGTTGCGCAGGAACCTGCCGGTCGCCGGGTCGAACACCTTCTTCGCGCGCGGTACGAGCACGGGGTCCTTGGAGATGAACGTCTTGCCGTTCTCCTTGCCCGTGAACTTGGTGCCCGCGGGCAGGGTGATCGGCTTGTCCGGGTTCTCGTTGTGGACGATCATCAGGCCGCCGGCCTTGGTGACGTCACCCTTGAGCTTCTCGTACCGCTTGGTGCCGCCCGCGATCAACAGGTTGCCGTTGCCCAACTGGGTGTGTCCCGTGCAGAACAGGTCGGCGGGCGTCGGGATCTTCTTGATGGTGTCCTTGACCGGGTCCCAGAGCCGGGTGTCGAACTTCTTCGCGTCGAAGTTGTCCGCGTCGTTGCCCGACCCCGCGACCAGCAGCACCTTCCCCGTGCGCAGCAGCGCCGCGTGGATCGTGTTCTGCCGGTACTCCTTGGGGAACTCGACGATCTCCCACTTGCCGTTCTCGGCCTTGTACTCGGGTCTGTTGATCTTGTACTGGTGGTACTGCTCAGTCCCGAAGCGATACAGCCACGGCCCGTTCATCCCGGCCAGCGCGAGGACCACCGCCGCGCCTATCGCCAGACGACGAGCGCGACGGCGGCCTGCACGGTCTGTCATTTCTTACGTCCCCCAAGGGCGATCTGCATGGTCTGGTCGTTGCCCCCGTTCGTGGCCGCCCAGCTCGGTTTGTGCTGCGGTGCGTGGCCCGCATGGGGTCCCTGCGGGCCCGGCTGGACCGGCAACTGCTGGGTCGGTGTCACGGCGTCCTGCGTCGGCTCCGCGGCCGGTGCCCCGCCCGCGGGCTTCTTCGCGTCCTGGCGCATCTGCCAGCGCCAGGCGAACATCGGCGAGGCGGTGATCAGCAGCGCGAACGTCGCCCAGGTGATCATCGCGGGGTGCGAGTGACCGAAGTAGAAGCCCGCACCGATCGAAGCGGCGAAGATCGCGATGAAGTACCAGTGGTAGCGGAAGGTCCCGAACCAGGTGTCCGGGCTCGCCGAATCGCCCTTGGGGGTGACCACGAACTTGCTCTTGCGGCGCAGTACGGAGTCGATCAGCGCCTTCGCGTAGAGCGGCGCCGACAGCGCGGACATGACCATGCCGGCCACACCGCCGGAGCCCTCCGGCTCGTGCGGCGAGACGTTGTGGCGGCGGTTCCAGACGTACAGACCGATCTGCAGCGCGGAGGCGTTGCCGTAGAGCATGAGCCAGATCGTCGGGTCGATGTTCACACCCGAGGCACCCAGACCCAGGAACAGCGCACAACTCAGCGCCGCCAGGATCCAGTTCAGGGCCGACATCGGGTAGAAGATGATCATCATCGTGTAGTTGAAGAGCTTGCTCGGCGGCAGCGAGTACCAGCCCTTCCAGTACTGCTTGAGGATCGTCTCGTACGTCCCGCGCGACCAGCGCATCTGCTGGGTGAAGAAGTCCGTCCAGGCCGCCGGGCCCTCACCGACCGCGAGTACGTCCGGGGTGTAGACCGAGCGCCACTTGCGGCCCGTGGCCGGGTTCCTGTGGCGGTGGATCTCGAAGCCCGTCGCCATGTCCTCGGTGATCGAGTCGTACAGCCCGCCGATCTGCTTGAGCGCCTTGATGCGTACGGCGTTGGAGGTGCCGACGAACATCGGGGAGCCGTACTTGTTGCCGGCGCGCTGGATCAGGGCGTGGAACAGGAACTGCTGCGACTCGGCGGACTTGGTGATGGGGTTGTCGTAGTTGCCGTACACCTGCGGGCCGATGACGAAGCCCACGTCCGGGTCGCGGAAGAAACCGAGCATCCGCTCCAGGTAGTTGGGCAGCGGCACATGGTCGGTGTCGACCGAGGCGAAGTAGTCGTAGTCGTCGCCGTGCGCGTCCAGCCAGGCGTTGTAGTTGCCGTGCTTGGTCTTGGCGCGGTGCGGGCCCTTGGGCTGGTTCCACTTCGCGACGCCCTTGCGGGAGAAGTGGTGCACGCCGAGGCGCTCGCAGACCGCCTTCACCTCGGGGTCGTCGCCCTCGTCCAGCAGCCAGACGTGCATGAGTCCGCGGTGACGGATCTTCACCGCGGCCTCCAGCGTCTTCGTCACCATCTCCAGCGGCTCCTTGCCGGGCACGAAGGAAGTGAGGAAGGCGACTCTGGTGCCGGTCTCGGGCACCACCGGGACCGGGTCGCGGGCGACCAGCGTGGCGTGCGCGTTCGACAGCACGTTCATGCAGCGGAAGAACTCGATCAGACCGATCGAGACCAGCATCACCATGTCGAGCGCCGGCAGGAAGTCGTAGGCCGGGTAGTCCCGTTCGGTCCAGTGCTCCGGCTGCAGCAGCCAGAACAGCAGCACCAGGGAGAGCACCGGAGCCGCGCCCAGCATCAGGGCGGCCCGGAGGCGGTGCGGCTCCTGCGAGAGCAGCGAGCGGTACTGCACCTTGTACGGCTTCGTCGGATCGGGCTGAGTGAGGGGGCCCGCGAGTCGGCTGTAGTGCTCGTAGTCGTATCTGGGCAGTGTCCTCTTGATCCTGCGGAAGCTGCCCGTCCGATGCGAAGGCACCCTGAGCTGGGTGGTTTCGGACGGGTCGAAATTCTGCCGGGCGCCCGTCGGCGTCGACGTCATGAGTCATCCCCCCGCACACACATCAGTGTGTGTTCGTCGGTCCTTCCGCCCGGTTCGAGTCCCCCTCGACCGTTCCCGGACGTGTCAGTGGTCGGCCTGCGTCCCCACGTCATCTCCACCTTATAGACATGGGACGAAGACCTTCCGGTTGCATGATGCCCCCCTAGGCATCCCTTCATGGACGGGGGGCTCTGCTCCCCGCCACGGCCGAACCCGGCCCAAGCCCCCCAACTGCCGTGTATCCGCAGTCTCTTACGGCCCAGGGTTCTACGGCGTTCATCATGATCGCAAGATGCGAAACACGGTGTTTACCGGTCATACGGGCACATTGGGGTGCGGTAACGCGCACTTTCGGGCGTAACCGCGCTCGATTGGTGGCTTCACACATGCGCACCGGGTAGCCTGCCCGCCGCCTCGTACGACAAAGAGGCCCCCCGCCGCGCGAGGGGCTTCTCCAGTCGGTGCGCCGCCAGGGACTCGAACCCCGGACCCGCTGATTAAGAGTCAGCTGCTCTAACCAACTGAGCTAGCGGCGCCTGCTGACCCCGAGAACTCTACCGGACCGGGAAGGGTGCTTCCGACACGGAAGGGTGCTCCTTGCCCGTCGCACGCGCCGCCGGTTCCCGGGCGTCCCCCATTCGGTCGCGTGCGTACATCGTTTGGACCGTCAACATGCGACATCGGATGACGGTTGCGAAACTGACGATCATGCGGAAACGCGGAAATGTCCAGTCGGCGGGTGGAAGGGAAGCACATGGGAACCCCGGTATTCGAGGAATTCGATCCCACGAGTGACTGCGAATGCCCCGGATGTGCGCACTGGCGGCGGGTCATGCCGCATTCCCGGGCGCCGGGCGGCGTCGGCCATCCGGCGGCCCGCCGTGGCCTCGCCCTCGCGTCCTTGGCCGCCGCGGCGGGCACGACCCTCGGCGTGGGGCACGCCATGCCGGCGGTCGCCGCCACCCACGGACCCGTCGTTCCGGGCGTTCCCGCAGATGACGGGCCCGACACGCCCCAGGGGCCGGAAGCTCCGCTGCACGGCTCGGAGGGGCAGCCGACGCCCGACGACCCTCCCCCGGACATCGCCGGCCTTCCCTCGATCACCCGGTCGGAGATCATCAACCGGGCCAAGCGGTGGGTCGCGGCGCAAGTCCCGTACAGCATGACCTCCTACTGGTCGGACGGCTACCGGCAGGACTGCTCGGGTTTTGTCTCGATGGCCTGGAACCTGGGCCGGAACGAATGGACGGGCAGTCTCGCCAAGTACGGTGTGCGGATTTCGAAGGACGAACTGCAGGCCGGAGACATGCTCCTGTTCCACAATCCGGCCGACCCGCAGAACGGCTCGCACGTGGTCATTTTCGGCGGCTGGACCGACTCCACACGGGCCTATTACGTGGCGTACGAGTCGACCCGCCCGCACGCCCGGAGACAGGTGACGCCGTACGCGTACTCGAAGAACTCGAGCCGCTATGTGCCGTACCGCTACAAGGGGCTGGAGACGGGGAACGCGGGGGCGGAGCCGGAGGAGACCAGAGCGGGCGACGAGTACCCCGGAGAGGTGTACTTCGGACCGGGCGCGAACAACGCGTACGTCACCCGGTTGGGGCGCATGCTCGTGGAAAGGGGCGCGTCGCGCTTCTACACCACCGGTCCCGGACCGGTCTGGACGGAGGCGGACCGCAGGGCCACGAAGGCGTTCCAGGAGGCGCAGGGGTGGACCGGGCCGGCCGCGGACGGGCTGCCGGGTCCGACGACGTGGGCGTACCTGGTCGACGGGCTGGGACAGGACATTCCGGAGGCTCCGAGCGCGGGGGCGACGGGGAGCCCGGGGGCGACCGGGAGCCCGGGAGCGCCGGGCCGGACCGCCTCACACGGAGTCGACGGCTATCCGGGGCGCGGGATGTTCCGGCCCGGGGCGGACAACACGTACGTCACCGAGCTCGGGCGGCAGCTGGTCCGGAAGGGGTTCGGCAAGTACTACGCCGTGGGTCCGGGGCCACGCTGGACCGAGGCGGACCGGCGGAACGTGGAGGCGTTCCAGCGGGCCCAGGGGTGGCGCGGCGGGGCGGCCGACGGTTATCCGGGGCCGGAGACGTGGCGGCGCCTGTTCTTGTGAGGACGACTGAGGACGACTGAGGACGACTGAGGGCTGCGCGGAGGCATGGAGGCGCACATGAGTACGACCATTTCGCAGACACCCGAGCCCGAGAGGGTCGTTCGCCCGGCCCGGCTCATCCAGAACGAGGCCACCACCGAGATCCCCGTGCACCTGCTGTTCCGGGACGACATCGACCCGGTGGCCGTGCCGCTGACCCCCACCGTCGTGGGGCGGCGCCGGGGGACGGGCGAGCAGCCGAGGGTGCGTCAGGGGCTGCCCGGCCAGGTGCGGCCACGGCCCGCGCCCGAGGTCGACCCCGATCTGGTCGAGCGGCCCGCACGGGTGCTGCCCGGAGTGGCCGGCGTGCTGGCCGGGACGTGTGGGTTGGCCGGATGTGTGCTCACCTCGTGGTGGGCCGGGGTGCTGCCTAAGGCCGTGCTGGCCGCGGCTGGGCTCCCCGAGTCCCCGGGCGCCGGGCTCGGTCCGGCGCTGTGGGCCGCGTACACCGGGGCCGGCGCGCTCGGACTGTTCGGGTTCGGCGGGCTCGCGCGGGGCCGGACCGGACGGGCCTGGGTGCTGGGGCTGTTCGGGCGGTACCGCGGGACCGTGCGGCGCACGGGGCTCATGTGGGTCAATCCGCTGGTGCTGCGCCGACGGGTCGACGTACGGCTGCGGCACTGGCGCAGCGAGCCGATGCCGGCCGTCGACGCGAACGGGGTCGCGCTCCGGGTCGTCGTGCTCGTCGCCTGGCGGGTCAAGGACACCGCGCGGGCGATGCTCGGGATCGAGGACCACGAGCAGTACCTGCGCGAGTGCGTGGAGGCCGCGCTGTCCCGGGTGCTCTCCCGGCTCCCGGCCGACGTGCCGCCCGCCGCCCTCGTCAAGGACGCGACCCTGCGCAACACCGACGCGGTGAGCGAGTCACTGACCCGGCTCGTGGCGGCGGAGACGGCGCCGGTGGGCCTCGAGGTGTTCTCCGCCCAGCCGACCCGGATCGAGTACGCGCCCGAGGTGGCCGCGGTCATGCAGCGCCGCCGGATCGCCGCGCTCGACGCCCAGCACCGCGACACGGTGCTCTCCTCGGTCGTCGACTCCGTCGAGGACACCGTGACCCGGCTGACCACGCGCGGCCTGGTCGAACTGGACGACTACGAGCGCAAGGCGCTGGTGAAGGACCTCACGGTGGCGTTCTGCACGGGTCGGCGCGAGGGGTCGCCCTGAACGACCCGGCATTGTCCCTGGATTGCCCCGGGATTGACCCTGGATTGGTATGGACATGTTCAAGTGCCGGTCATAATCTGAGACTTGGTCTAGACCTGAAACCCGTACGCGTTCCCACACGCGTACGCGTACTCCCCACCGCATCGCGATGCGCACGCACGGCTCACGGAACTCCCCACGTTCTCCAGGAGCACAGCATGCGTCAGAAGACCAAGTGGTACGCGGCCGCGGTCGGCCTCGCCACGACGGGAGCCCTCGTGCTCTCCAGCGGCGGCGCCTCCGGCCACGGCTACACCGACCTCCCCATCAGCCGGCAGAAGCTCTGTCAGAACGGCACGGTCACGGGCTGCGGCGACATCCAGTACGAGCCGCAGAGCGTCGAGGGCCCGAAGGGCTTCCCGGCCTCCGGCCCGGCCGACGGCCAGCTCTGCTCCGGCGGGGTCGGCCGGTTCGGCCAGCTCAACTCGGCCACCAAGCCGGGTGGCGGCGCCTGGCCCACCACCCGGGTGACGGGCGGCCAGAACTACACGTTCCGCTGGCAGTTCACCGCCATGCACGCCACGACCGACTTCAAGTACTACGTCACCAAGGCGGGCTGGAACCAGAACCACGCCCTGGCCCGTTCGGACCTCAACCTCACCCCGTTCTTCACGGTCCCGTACAACGGCCAGCGCCCGCCGTCCACGCTCTCCCACACCGGGAGGCTGCCGTCCGGCCTGAGCGGCCACCACGTCATCCTCGCCGTGTGGACCATCGCGGACACGGGCAACGCGTTCTACGCCTGCTCGGACGTCACCTTCTGACCCCCGCCCGGACGGGGTCCGCGTGTGCCCGGCCGGTTTCCCGTCCGGGCACACGCGACCAGTTCTGATTCTGAGCATCTCTTGAGGGGACCGCGCGCCTGACGCGGGTACGTTCCCCGACACGCCGCCGATCATGGCGGCGCTCGGAACACCGGGGGACGTACATGGAGCTCTTTCTTCTGTTGATACCGGGGCTGATGATCGCCCTCGTCGTCTTCGCCGCGGTCAAGGTGATCGGCCGTTCCCGCGAGGTCAGGCGGGCCTGGAGCAGCGGGCTGACCGCCCAGGCGCGCTGCCTGCGGACGTACACGACGACCAGCGGCGGGGGTCAGGCTGCCGTGCGGACGACCCTGCACCACGTCTACGAGTTCTGGACGTGGGACGGCCGCGTCATCCGGTTCGACGAGACGAACGGGCCGTCGACGCGGGTCGAGGGCGACATCGCCCTCGTCCACTACTCGGCGGACCGTCCGGAGCGGGCCACGGCCCACCCGCCGAACCGCTCCGGGAACGCGGTGGCCACGGGGTGCACCCTCGGCTGTCTGGGGTTCGTGCTCCTCTTCGCGCTCGGATTCATCGTGGCCGTCTTCTCTATCCCCAACTGACGTCCCGTCAGCTACCGTGCGCCCCCATGGAGTCCACGAGGCGTACGATCGCGGAACTCGTCGCCGCCCGCTGGGGCGACCACCGGCCCGGACTGTGGTTCGAGGACCGGGTGCTGAGCCACCACGAGACGGCCGCCGGGGCCGCGGCGCGGGCGGCGCTGCTGGCCGAGCTGCTGCCACCGGGGGCGGAGCCGCACGTGGGCGTGCTGCTCGACAACACCCCCGAGTACCCGCTGTGGATCGCCGCGGCCGCCCTGGCCGGGGCCGCGGTCGCCGGGATCAACCCCACCCGCCGGGGCCCGGAGCTGGCCCGTGACATCCTGCACACCGACTGCCGGGTCCTCGTCACCGAGCGGATCCACCTCCCGCTGCTCGACGGCCTCGTCCCGCCGGGGGTGCGGCTGCTGGTGACCGACACGGCGGCGTACGAGGACCTGCTCGCGCCGTACGCCGACGCGAAGCCGGACCCGGCCCGGGCCACGCCCGAGGACCGTCTCCTCCTCTATTTCACCTCCGGCTCGACCGGCGCGCCCAAGGCCGCGATCTGCTCCCAGGGGCGGCTCGCGGCGGCCGGGCGGTCGCTCGTGGACCACTTCGGGGTGCGGCCGGACGACGTGCACTACGTCTGCATGCCGATGTTCCACGGCAACGCGGTGATCGCCGACTGGGCGCCCGCGCTCACGGCGGGCGCCGGGGTCGCGCTGCGGCGGCGGTTCTCGGCGTCGGGCTTCCTGGACGACGTACGGGCGTACGGGGCGACGTACTTCACCTACGTCGGGCGGGCCGTGCAGTACATCCTGGCGACCGAGCCCCGCCCCGACGACCGGGACCACGTGCTGCGGCTCGGCTTCGGGACGGAGGCGGGCACGGTGGACGCGGCGGCCTTCGAGGAGCGCTTCGGGGTACGGCTCGTGGAGGGCTACGGCTCCTCCGAGGGCGGCGCCGCGATCCAGCGGACGCCCGGGACGCCGGCGGGCGCGATCGGACGGGCGGCACCCGGGGACGACCTGGCGGTGGTGGACCCGGAGACACGGACCGAGTGCCCACGTGCCGACTTCACCGCGGAGGGGCGGCTCCTCAACGGGGCCGAGGCGATAGGCGAGCTGGTGAACCGCGGGCCCAACCCATTCGAGGGCTACTGGGCCAACCCCGAGGCGGACGCGGCACGGCAGCGGGACGGCTGGTACTGGACGGGGGACCTCTTCTACCGGGACGCGGACGGTTTCCTGTACTTCGCCGGCCGCGCGGACGACCGCCTCCGCGTCGACAGCGAGAACCTGGCCGCCGCGATGATCGAGAACATCCTCGCCCGGTACGAGGGCGCGGACGCGGTCGCCGTGTACGCGGTGCCCGATCCGGTGGCGGGCGACCAGGTCATGGCGACGCTGGCCGGCACCTTCGACCCGCTCGCCTTCGATGCGTTCCTGCCGGCCCAGCCCGATCTGGGGACGAAGATGGCGCCGCGGTTCGTCCGGGTCGTGGAGCGGATGCCCGTCACGGCCACGAACAAGATCCACCGCGTACGGCTGCGGCGCGAGGGTTTCCAGTGCCCGGACCCGGTGTGGTGGCGGCCGCCGGGGGAGTCCGCGTACCGGAGGCTGGACGCGGAGGACGTGGCGGGGCTGGTGGCGGAGTACCGGGTGCGGGGGAGGGAGGAGCTGCTGGCCCGGTAACGGAAGAAGCCCCTCGCTGTAGCGAGGGGCTTCTCATATGTGCGCCGCCAGGGACTCGAACCCCGGACCCGCTGATTAAGAGTCAGCTGCTCTAACCAACTGAGCTAGCGGCGCAGACTCTGTCGCTTCCCGCTCTCGCGGTTGACGACAGAGGAAATACTACCTGGTCCGAACGGGTGCTCCTGACCGCCTTCAAACGTGACCTGGGTCTCCCGGGTCGGACCTGCTCCTAGAGCGCCAGCGACAGCAGTACCGGTGCCGCGCCCCGGTTCAGGGTGTCCGCCGCCTGCTTCAGCCGGTGCGCGTGCTCGACCGGCAGGGACAGCGCCAGGCAGCCGACGGAGGAGCCCGCGGTGATGGGGACGGCCGCGCAGACCGTGCCCACCGCGTACTCCTGGAGGTCGAGCACCGGCACCGTGGCCGTCTGGGCGTCCAGCTTGCTCAGCAGCACCTTCTCGTTGGTGATCGTGCGTGAGGTGAGGCGGGCCGGCCTGTGCCGGGAGAGGTGGTCCCGGCGGGCGTTCAGGTCGAGCTGCCCCAGCAGGCTCTTGCCGATCGCGCTGGCGTGGCCGGAGGAACGGAAGTCCACCCACTCGTGGACCGCCGGGGTCGTCGGGCTCTCGGCGCAGCCGGTGATGTCGATCTCGCCGTCGACGTACCGGCTGATGTAGACGGCGGCGCCCAGCGAGTCGCGCAGCCGGTCGAGGGTGTGCTGGAGCTTGTCGCGCAGGGCCAGGTCACGGTCGCGGGCGGAGCCGAGGCGGCTGAGGGCCTCCCCGGTCACGTACGCGCCGTCGGTGATCTGCTCGACGTACCCCTCGCGCCGCAGCATCAGCAGGAGGGAGGTCAGCCGCTCCCTGCCGAGGCCGGTCTGGCGCGCGAGCTCGGCGTCGGTGACGCCGGCGGATCGGCGTCCCACGGTGTCCAGGACGCGCAGGGCGTCCTGGGCCGAGTGGTACGGCGCGGTCGGCTCGTGCTTGAGCGCCACGGTTCCCCCTGCGCTTCTCGGGCCGGTTTTTGGACAGCTGAACGACACTTGCCGTTGTCCACGATACGGCCCAAGAGGCGTAGGGGGAGGGGTTGTTCGCGAGAAAGTTGGCGCACCACCGGGGCGCCCAGCAGGGGTGCCTGCACTCTGGCATATGCCAGAGTCACGCCCCAGTAAGCGTGACCTCGTGTGTTGAAGTCTTCACTTCTCGTAATCAGAGAACCGCGCCGAGGAACTCCCGCGTTCGTTCGTGCTCGGGATCGCCGAAGATCTTCTCGGGCGGCCCGGACTCGATCACATGGCCAGAATCGAACATCAGGACCTGGTCCGAGATGTCCCGGGCGAAGTTCATCTCGTGGGTCACGCAGAGCATCGTGATGTCGGTGGTGCGCGCGATGTCACGGAGGACGTCGAGCACGCCCGCGACCAGCTCGGGGTCGAGCGCCGAGGTCACCTCGTCGAGCAGCAGCACCTGCGGACGCATCGCCAGAGCCCGCGCGATCGCCACCCGCTGCTGCTGCCCGCCGGACAGCTGCGTCGGATAGGCGTCGCACTTGTCCGCGAGGCCCACCAGCTCCAGCAACTCCCGGGCCCGCTGCTCGGCCTCGTCCTTGGACAGGCCGAGGACGGTGACCGGGGCCTCGGTGATGTTGCGCAGGACCTTCATGTTCGGGAACAGGTTGAACTGCTGGAAGACCATCCCGATCTTCTTGCGGACCTCGCGCACCTCCTTCTCGCTCGCCGGGAAGAGCTGGTCCCCGGCGACCGTGATGGTGCCCTCGTCGGGCTTCAGCAGGGTCATCAGCAGCCGCAGGATCGTGGTCTTGCCCGAGCCCGACGGTCCGATCAGCGTGACGTGCTTGCCCGCGTCCACGGAGAAGTCGAGATTGTCGAGGACCGTGTTGCTCCCGAACCGCTTGCTCACGTGGTCGAAGCGGATCAGCTCGCTGCCGTCCACCGGCGGATTGGCGTCTGCGTCGGGTTGCTTCATCAAAGGGGTGTCAGCGGACAAGGCGTCGCTCCATGGCTCGTACGAGAAGGGAGGCCGGATAGGCGATGAGGATGAAGGCCACACCGATCACCGTCAGGGGCTCGGTGAACTGGAAGTCCTGCTGGGCGAAGAGCCGTGCCTCGCCGAGCATCTCCAGGACGGTGATCGTCATCAGGATCGGCGTGTCCTTGAGCATCGCGATGACGTAGTTGCCGAGGGCCGGGACGACACGGCGGATCGCCTGCGGGAGGATCACCGCCGTCCAGGTGCGCCGCACCGGCAGGTTCAGCGCGATGGCCGCCTCCCACTGGCCGGCGGGCACCGCCTCGATGCCGGCGCGGTAGACCTGCATCGTGTACGTCGAGTAGTGCAGGCCGATCGCGAAGATGCCCGTCGTCAGCGCCGAGAACGTCAGGCCCCACTCGGGCAGTACGTAGAAGAAGAAGAACAGCTGCACCAGCAGCGGGGTGTTGCGGATGAACTCCGTGACCGCCCCGACCGGCCAGCGCACGAACCGGCTCGGCGCCCGCATCAGCAGCGCCCACACCAGGCCCAGCGCGAACGAGATCAGTGAGCCGAGGGCGAGGATCTGCAGCGTGAGCAGCAGTCCGTCCCAGAAGCGTGGCATGAAGTCGGCGACAGCGCCCCAGTCCCAGGTCATCCGAGAGCACCTCCCGCGCCCACGCCGGTCGTTTCGGGTCGCCGCAGCTCCTTGTCGGGTGTGCTCCCGACCTGCTTGCCGAGCCCGGCCTTGAGCTTGTTCTCCAGTCCGCGCATCAGCCGTGTGAGCAGGAAGGCGATGGCGAAGTAGATCAGCAGGATGTACGTGTAGATCTCCGTGCTCTCCTGGAGGGCGAGCCGCACCAGGTTGGCGCTGAACGTCAGGTCGCCCATGCCCATCACGGACACCAGCGCGGTGCCCTTGAGCAGCTCGATCAGCAGGTTGGAGAACGGCGGGATCATCTCCGGCACCGCCTGCGGCAGCAGGATCAGCCGCATCCGCTGCCAGGGCGTGAAGCTCAGCGCGATGCCGCCCTCACGCTGCGCCGGATCCACCGAGTTCAGGGCGCCGCGCACGATCTCCGCGCCGTACGCGCCGTACGTCAGCCCGAGCGCCAGCGTGCCCGCCCACAGGGGGACCAGCTGCCAGCCGAAGGCCAGCGGCAGCACGAAGTACACCCAGAAGATCATGATCAGCGCGGACGTGCCGCGGAACACCTCGGTGTACACGCCCGCGAGGAAGCGGACGATCCACAGCCGGTTGGTGCGGGCGACACCGACCACGAAGGAGACGGCCGTGGCCACCAGAGCGCTGCAGACGAGCAGCTGGACGGTGACCCAGATGCCTTCGAGTACGAGTTCCCAGAGTCCCGATGTCATCCGCGACAGAGCTCCTTCGCGGTCATGTCGGTCATCTCTTCCTTGGTGAAGCCGAAGGGCTTCAGGATGCGGAACAGCTCACCGCTCTCCTTCAGCTTCCGCAGCTCGGCGTTGAAGGCGTCGCGCAGCTTCGTCTCGGTCGGCCGGAAGGCGAACCCCCCGCCGTCCACATGCGGCTTTCCCTTGACGAGCGGTGCGAACGGCTCGGTGGACTCGGCCTTGCGGGACTTCTTGACGACCTCGCGGACGGTGAGCGCCGTCCCCGCGAACACGTCGACCCGTCCCGCCTCCACGGCGTTCAGCCCGGCGACCTGATCGGGCACGATCAGGATGTCGCTCTCCTTGTAGCCCGCCTCGACGGCGTACCCGATCTCGGCGTACCCCGTCCCGGTGGCGAACTTCGCCTTCTTCTCGACGATGTCCTTGTAGTCGCGCAGTCCCTTGGGATTCCCCTTCCGCACGATGAAGGCGTCCTTCATCTGGTAGTCCGGATCGGAGAAGATCACCTGCTCGCAGCGCTCGGGATTGATGTACATCCCGGCCGACACGACGTCGAACTGCTGGGAGTTGAGTCCGGGGATGAGCGAGCCGAACTCGGTGGGCACCGGCTGGACGCTGTCGACGCCGAGCCGCTTGAAGATGGCCTTGGCCAGCTCGGGCGCCTCGCCCGTCAGCTCGCCGTTCCTGTCGATGTAGCCGAAGGGGATCTCGCCCGCGATGCCGAGCCGGGCGACGCCCTGGGCCCGGAGACGGTCGAGCAGCTCACCGCCCTCGACACCGGTCGCGGCGGTGGGCACCCGGCTGCAGCCGGCGGCGCCCAGCGCGCCGAACGCCGCGACGCCGGCGAGCAGCGACCTCCGGCTCGTCCCTCTTATCCCTGCGGGTTCCTTTGCGCGTTCCTCCGCGCGTCCGTTTGCGTCGTTCCCAAGTGGTGGAGCCATGGCCGCGCGGCTACCCGGGACCATGCGAAATATGCAGATCGCTTTTGGCCCCGCCGGTTGGTGAGGCCCTCTTGACGGCGAGGATCACAGAGCATGCCATGGAGTGCATGGCCGACCGCTACATCGAAGTCTCGCTGGTCAAACGGCAGGTCCACTGCACGGCAAAACTCCTGGACGATCGCGCGCCGATCACCTGCGCCGCGGTCTGGGACGCGCTGCCGCTGGCCAACGACGTCTATCACGCCAAATACGCACGAAACGAGATCTATGCCCTTTTCCCGGCGTTCGCCGTCTCGGAGCCACCGCTGGAGAATCCGACGGTGACTCCGATCCCCGGGGACCTGTGCTACTTCGCCTTCTCGGGCACCGAACTGGGTACGCAGGCCTACGGCTACGACCGCGAACACCGTCCCGGGACCACGGTCGTCGACCTCGCCCTCTTCTACGAGCGCAACAACCTGCTCCTCAACGGTGACGTGGGCTGGGTGCCCGGGATCGTGTGGGGCCAGGTGGTGGAGGGCCTGGACGCCATGGCCGACGCCTGCAACGACCTGTGGCGCGCGGGCGCCCTGGGGGAGAGTTTGAGCTTCCGCCGCCTGGAGTGACCAACGGGGTTGTTTTCGCCCCCGCCGCCCCTACCCGTCCCGTCCCTGGGG
>NZ_VJZC01000560.1 GCF_009377185.1 Streptomyces spongiae | reverse complement strand
GCCGTGAACACCCCCACCGCCCGCCTGAGCCCCGCCAGCAGCACCTGCAGTCCGCACGCGACCGCCGTGGCGATCCAGGCCCCCCGGCTGAACGACACCGCGAGCGGCACCACCAGCACCACCGCGCACAGCGCGGCGACCACCCGCTGCCGGGCAGGCGCCACGTCCGACACGGACCCCAGCGCCAGCCCGACCGCGCACACCAGCCCGAACGACACGACCGTGGCCATTCCCATGACGTCCGTCGGCCCGAAGGTGCCCACCGCCCGGATGTCCGCACCCGCGTAACTGGCCCCGGTCCCGGTGACGTACTGGTGCACGCCGACGGCCCCCTGCCACAGCGCCAGTCCGACCAACGACCAGGCCAGCACCCGGAAGTCCGCCCGGCCGCGCACGCTCAGCAGGACCGCCGCCGGCACCAGCACGAAGATCTGCAGGTACCGGGCGAACCCGGTGGGCCAGGACCCGAGGGGTGCGGCCCCGGCCACGGCCAGCGCGAGTCCGAGGACGGGCAGCCCCAGCACCACGGCGGCCGTCCGGGACAGCGGGCGCCGGCGGTCCCGTACGAGACGGATCCCGCACCACAGCACCAGCAGCCCGGACATGGCGTCCGCCGCGGTCGCTCCGCCCTCGCCGCCGGGGGCGACGGGCAGCGCCAGCATGGCGATCACCGCCACCACCGGCAGGACGGGCGACACCCTCACGGGGAGGTGCCACCCCGCTCGGGCGGGGCCGAGAGCCTGGGGGAGGGCCACGGGTCAGCTCCCCGTGGGACGGACGAGCGTGACCGCCGTGCGCAGCAGGATGCAGATGTCCTGCCACAGCGACCAGTCGTCGATGTACGCGTTGTCGAACCGCGACCGGTCCTCGATGGAGGTGTCGCCGCGCAGCCCGTGGATCTGGGCGAGGCCCGTGATGCCGGTCCGCATCCGGTGGCGCTCCCCGTAGCCCGGGTGTGCGTCGCTGAACTTACTGACGAAGTAGGGGCGTTCGGGGCGCGGCCCGACCAGGCTCATGTCCCCCTTGAGGACGTTCCACAACTGGAGCAGCTCGTCCAGGGAGCTCCTACGCAGGAAGCGGCAGAACCAGCGCATCTCGTGCTCGTTCGCCACGCTCCACCGGGTCGCGGCCTCGTGTGCGTCGGCGGGGCGGTGCGTACGGAACTTCAGCAGCGTGAACGGCCGCCCGCCCTTGCCGATCCGCTCCTGCCGGAACACGACCCCGGGCCCCTCGGTCAGCCGCAGCACCACGGCGGTGACGAGCAGCAGCGGGCTGACCAGAAGCAGCAGGGTCCCGGAGACGGCGATGTCCAGCGCCCGTTTGTGGGGGCCCTCATGACGTTCGGCCGGCTCCATGCGCCGACACGTGAATCCGGCGAGGCGCTCACCTCTCCGGTCGTACGACGGCGATTCCGCGTCCACCAGCCACAGCACGCACCCCGCCGCGGCCAAGTCCCTCAGCAGCGGGGCGTGTTCGGTGCGGGGGCCCACGACGAGGACGGCCTGGACGCTGTTCTGGACGATCGCCCGCCGCACCTCCTCGTCGGTGGTGAGCACCGGCAGCCCCTCGTCCCCGGCGGGCTGGCCGGCCACCACGCCCACGGGCCGCAGCCCGCAGCGGGGCCGACGCAGAAACGCGGCGGCCACGCGTTGCGCGGTCGCCGCGGGTCCGACCACCAGAGCGGCCGCGGGCCTGCGCAGCAACGCCCGGCGCCGCTGCCAGTGCACGGCGCCCCGGCCCGTGCAACTCGCCGCCGACTGCAGGGCGCAGCCGAGGGCGAGAGTGCCGGCGGACAGCACATGGTCCGGGGAATACGCCGCCACCGCCGCCGCGAGCACGGCCCAGCCGACGGCGACCCGTGCGCAGACGGCGGGCAGTTCGTCGAGCACCGCGGGGACGGCGGGCGGCCGGTAGAGCAGTGCCCGCGCGTTCAGGCACACGACGGCCAGCAGTATCCCGGCCACCAGCAGCGGGCGCCACGGTGTCCGGGCGTCGGTGAGGGCCAGGGCGACCAGGAGCGCGGCGCCCGCGTCCACCGCGAGCAGCGCGAGCCGCGCGACGCGCTGGTGCGGCACGGGGCGTCGCGTGGCCGGGAACCCGGAGCCGTCCGTACTTCCGCGCGGAGTGATGACCGAGACAGTCGAGGATCCGTACTCCCGTGGCTCTGCGCCGGGGGAGGGAACGGTACTTTCCGCAGTCACGAGTGGATGGACTCCCTGTACTCGGTGGTTTCCCCGCTCGGGGTGTGCTCGACGGACGCGGAGCGCGGCGCGCGACCGGAGCGGGCCGCGTCCTCGCCTCCCGCACCGGTTCCGTCGCCCAGCAGTTCGTGGTAGACGTCCGTCACGGCGCCGGCCATGTGCCGCACGTCGTGCTTGGTCAGAACGTGGCGGCGTCCCAGCCGGCCGAGTGACTCGCGCAGCGGCGGATCGAGCAGCAGCCGGGTCACCGTGGTCGCCAGCGCGGCCGGATCATCGGCCGGCACGGGTTCCTGACCCGCCGGCAGGCTCTCGCGGGCCCCGTCCACATCCGTGATCACGACGGCCCGGCCGCACGCCATGGCCTCCAGCGGCGCCAGCGCCATGCCCTCCCAGCGGGACGGCAGGACGACGAGATCGGCGGCCTGGTACCAGGGCGTGGCGTCGGCGGCGGCCCCGGCGAACAGCACACCGTCGGGCGCGAGCGCCCGCAGCGCCTCCGCGTCCGGCCCGTCGCCGACCAGCACGAGCCGGGCCCCCGGCACCTTCCGGACCACCGTGCGCCACGCCGACAGCAGGACGTCCTGCCCCTTCTGGCGGCACAGCCGCCCGACACACACGACCAGCGGAGTGTCCGCACCGAGACCGGCGAGCAGCGGGATCTGGGCCCGTACGGCACCGAGGGCCGCGGGACGAAAACGCCCCGGATCGACTCCGTTCGCGATCACCCGCCAGCGGGCCCGTACCCCGGCGCGCTCGCCGGTGACCCGCTCGGCCTCACTGACGCACACCACCCGGTCGGCCCAGCGGGCGCCCCACCGCTCCCACTTGAGGGCGAGGGAGGCGGTGACCCCGCCCACCGCCTCGAACGACCAGGCGTGCGGCTGGAACACGGTCGGGATCCGTCCGCGTACGGCGAGCCGCGCGGCCAGCCCCGCTTTGGCGCTGTGCGCGTGCACCAGGTCGGGCCGTACGTCCGCGAGGACGCGCCGCAGGTGTCGTACCTCCTGCACGAGCGTGCGCCCCGGCGAACGCGTC
This sequence comes from Streptomyces spongiae, assembly GCF_009377185.1. GTDB lineage: Bacteria > Actinomycetota > Actinomycetes > Streptomycetales > Streptomycetaceae > Streptomyces > Streptomyces spongiae. The sequence goes on along the minus strand of NZ_VJZC01000560.1, from coordinate 3,275 downwards.
GCGTGCCAGTGCCGTACGTCCGCGCCGATGGCCCGGAGGGTGGGGGCGAGTCCGCCGCCGGGGCAGGCGACCGTGACGTGCAGTCCGTCGGCGAGCTGAGCTCGCATCAGGTCCGTCACGATCCGGGCCACCCCGCCGTCCACGGGCTGGGTGATGTGCAGGATGCGCGAGGGAGGGGCCGACGGTGACTGGTTCATGGGTGGTCCTTGCTCACGGAACCGGTGTGGGGCGGAGTGCCTCACGACCTGGCGTCCACGGCGACGAAGAGGACGCCGACCCAGGCGGTGTCCCGCCGCGAGGCGATCCGGAACGCCAGCCGGTCACCGCCGCGCCGGATGCCCTCGCGCAGATCGAGGACGTCGGAGTCGTAGCCGAGCGTGTTCGGATGGTCGGGCGCACGGTCCGGGCCGGCCCCGCCGAACTCGCTGATCGTCGAGTTCAGTACGTCGTCCTGGGGGTTGGCCCCGTCGCCCAGCGCGACCGCGTCCTGGCCGCCGGCGGACACGGTGAACGCGTCGCCCTGTGAGCCGCGGTCCCCGTTGTAGGCGACCAGGCCGACCCGTCCGCCCGCGCCCTCCGGGAACGGCATCTCCGAGATCCGGACCTCCTGGTCCCGGTCGGCCGTGAGAGCGCCGAAGCCGTCCCACAGCGCCAGATGACGCCGCGGCTCCGACTCGTTCTCGTACGCCACCACGAGCGTCCAACCGCCCCAGGCGCCGACGGGCGAGCGGCCTCTGGCCACGTTGAGCTGGGCCACGGTGTAGAGCCCCGCACCGCTGGACCGCACCAGCGACGTGACGTCGGCGGTGGCCTGGTAGGCGTCCGCGCCGTGCGCCACCTGGTGCCCGATCACCGAGTCCGCGAGCACCTCCTTGTACGCGCCCCCGGCCTCCGAGACCAGCACCCGCCCGTTGTCCTCCGGTGGCTTCTGTTCCCCGACCCGCAGGTTGCCGCCCCAGTACAGGCGCGCGTACGTCACCCGCGCGCCCTTCGGCAGACGCACCTCGCCGTGGCTGGAGTTGTAGGTGTTGGGGTCGCTGTCCACGTCGACATAGGTCATGTCGAAGTCGCCGTTGGCCGCCCCGCGACCCTCACGGGCGCTGTTGCACGACTGCGCGGCCGTTTCGCAGGTGGCGGCCGAGTTGGCCGCACGCACGATCCCACCGTGCTGCACCGCGCGGTACCGCTGGGCGAACGCGAGGCTGTCGGCCTCCGGTGCGGCCGGAGCGGCCGGTGCGGCAGCGGGGGAACTGCCGGGCGCACACATCGCCGCGAGGGCGAGGACGCCCACGACCGCACGGGGAAGCAGCGGACCCAGGGAATGGCGCATGACCGTCGGTGCCCTTTCAGAACAGGTGGCGGTGGCTGGAGCGGCACGAGTGCGATGTGTCCGCGCCGAGGAGTGCATGGGGAGATTCGCAACCCTAGCCACTAACCGGACAAAGACGGTGATATTCGATGAAAACCGATAAGTGTGTCGGAATAGTTAAACCCGAACATCCCTGGAATGCCACCTCGGACGGGCGGGCGGGTGCCGTTCCGCCGAACGGGGGCCGCGGCGCAGTAGGTCTGACGTATCGTCTGATCAGGCAGGACTCGGCGACCGAGGGACGCGCGCACTCACGGGCGGCGCATGATCGGTTGCGAGAAGCCGTGGGCGCTCTCACGGTGGGCTCAAGACTCAGCGCCCGCCGAAGGGAATGCCCATGCCTGCTCTTTCCGCACGGCACATCGCGTCCAGCGCGCTGTGCGCCGCTCTCCTGGTCGGGATCACCGGCCCCGCCGCCATGGCCGCCGACCCGGCCCGCGAGCGAAGCCACGCGGTGCCGGCCGATGCGCGGCTCCCCCGCGCTGAGGCGTTGCTCGCGAAACTCAGAGATGTCAACGGAGGTGAACTCGCCCCGGTCGCCGACCTGCTGCACGCCGCACTCGAGGCGGACGGCGGCAGGCTGTCCGCCGCCGAGGCCAGGAAACTGGGCGCTGCCGCGAAGCGCGCCCTGGCCAAGGTGTCCGTCGAGGCTCCGTCTACCACGACCACGACTACGACCACGACCACGTGGGACCCGGCGGCGGACATGCTGTCGGCTGACTTCGGGCAGTCCGCCGGCCTCGCGGACGACGACGACCTGGACGATCTGTTCGACGACCTGCTGGACGGCGTGCTGGAGGACCTGCTGGAGGACGTCGGCGAGGCCGTCGACCGGCTCGTGGAGGCGATCACCGTCAGCGCCCGCGACGTGCAACCGGAGGTCGACGATCTGCTGACCGTGTTGGAGGACCTCGTCGACTCGCTGCTCGACGAGAGCCTGTCGGAGTCGGTCTCGTCCGACGTGAAGGTGTCCAGCACCCAGACACAGACATCGACCGTGAAGTCTTCCGACTCGGCCCTCAACCTCCCCGTGCTCGCGCCGCTGACGCAGGTGCTGCTGTCAATTCTGTGAGCGTCATACGGTACGGCTGGTTGTCCGTCCAGTCGTGGTGCCGACCCCTCCGGGGCGGCACCACGACTGTTGTTCTTCCAGCCCTTCTTCCACGCTTTCCCGGCTCCCGGGGGCCGGTTCTCGGAGATCTCATATGAGGAATTCGCATTTTACGGAACCCCGGTTTCCGCCCCGGCCAGGGATCGTTAGGCACGGCGACAGAATTCCCTTCCGGCGACGAGCGTTGCCGAAGAGAGGAACACGATGAAGTCCCTGAAGGCTGCCGCCGTCGTTGCCGGGTCCTTGATTGCCGCCGGTTCCGCCGCACCCGCGTTCGCCCAGGACGCCGTCGCCCAGGCGCCGACCGGCTACAGCGCTCCCGACCAGGCGCCCGCCGGCCACAGCGCTCCGGCTCAGGCGCCTGCTGTTCAGAGTGCTCCGGTTCAGGCTCCGGCTCAGGCGCCTGCTGCGCAGAGTGCTCCGGCTCAGGCCCCGGCCTACAGTGCTCCGGCTCAGGCGCCTGCTGTTCAGAGTGCTCCGGTTCAGGCTCCGGCTCAGGCGCCTGCTGCGCAGAGTGCCCCGGCTCCGGCTCAGGCTCCGGCTCAGGAGCCCGTTGCCCAGAGCGCTCCCGCTCAGGAGCCCGCTTCCCTCGGCGCCCGCGACCTGGCGACCACCGACCTCAGCGGCGGCATGACCACCAAGGTTCCCAGCGGCCTGACCAGCGGGACCAACGGCACGCTGCTCCCCACGGCGAAGGAGGCCGCGGCCGCGGTGAACGAGGCCAAGCCGGTGCACGGCAATCTGTGGCTGTAGGGCTGAGTCCCGCCGCACGGAGGAGCGGCCCCCGGTGAAGAC
>NZ_VJZC01000559.1 GCF_009377185.1 Streptomyces spongiae | reverse complement strand
GCCCCGACGGCCCCGACCGTCCCGATCGCCACCGCCATCGTCAGTACGCCTATGACTGCCTGCTTACGCATCTACGCCCCCGTGGAAAGGTGTCCGGCCCGCACCCTGCGGCCCGTATGCCCACCTCTTCGGAGCGCTTTGTCCGCTGGATTGCCAAACACCCGGTTCTGTTACATCCATTACGGACGTGACAGAACCGGGGTTTTCCAGAGGGACTTCACCGCGACTCCCTCCTGTTGGACACCCGTGCTCCGTTGGACGCCCGTGATCACCTCTCGGAGAATGGGAGGTGTCGGCGAGCAGTCACCTCGGCGGCGCCTGCCGTCGGCAGCGCGGACCTCTGCGCCGCCGTGGGAGGCGCGTCATGACCATCCGTATCGGCACGTTCAACGCGGAGAACCTCTTCCGCCGACCCAAGGCCTTCGCCCTCGACAGCGGGGCCGAACGGCGCCGGATCCTGGAGGACTTCACGAAGCTGGTCGCCCTCCTCGACCTGGACGTCTACACGGCGGCGGACCAGCGGAAGATCGCCGCCCTGATCACCAAGCACCACGCCGACGACGACCGGAGGAACAGCCCGCGGCCGTTCTTCGTGAACCAGACCCGTGGCGGCGCCAAGCTCTACACGAAGCCGCGCGGCGGTGAGATCAAGATCGTCGCCGAGGGCCGCCCGCACTGGACCGGTTGGGCCGAACTCGTCCGTGACGACCTCGCGTGGGAGGCCGTGGAGAACACCGGCCGGGTGATCGCCGAGGTGGACGCCGACATCCTGCTCACGGTCGAGGTCGAGGACCGCCTCACCCTGGACCGCTTCAACACCCAGGTGCTGGGCGACGAGCTGGGGGCGACCCCGTACCCGTTCAACATGCTGGTCGACGGCAACGACAGCCGCGGCATCGACGTGGGCATCCTCAGCCGCCACCCGATCACGAGCGTACGGCCGCACCTCTTCGACCCGGGACCCTCCGGCGTTCCCGTCTTCAGCCGGGACTGCCCCGAGTTCGAGATACGGCTCGGCAACGGCGAGACCCTGTGGATCCTGGGCAACCACTTCAAGAGCAAGGGCTTCGGCAACGCCCAGGAGAACGACGAGAGGCGCAAGGCCCAGGCCGACCGGGTCAGGCAGATCTACGAGGCGGCCCTTGAGCACTCCGCCCACGTCGTGGTCGCCGGAGACCTCAACGACACCCCGGACAGCGCCCCCGTCACAACCCTCCTGAACGCCGGCCTCCAGGACGCGATGAGCCACCCCGCCTACACGGGAGACCCCGGCACCTACGAGACGGGCACCCGCATCAACCAGAAGATCGACTACGTCATGCTCTCCCCGAAGCTGTGGGACACCGTCGAGCATGTGAACGTGGAACGGCGCGGCGTCTACGCCCCCAGAACCTTCAAGTCCTTCCTGACGGTGACATCCAAGGCCAACCAGGCATCGGACCACGCGGCGCTGTACGCGGACCTGGACATCTGAAGCAACAGTTCCCCGTCGCCCCTGATAGGGGCGCGGGGAACTGCGCATCTTTTAGGGGCGCGGGGAACTGCGCGACCAGCCACGACGAACCCGTAGCCGTACGACGAACATCAGCCAGGCAGACGCTCGTACGGCAAAGCCCCTAGCACCCGATCAAACGACCCGCGAGGTACCCCTCGATCTGATCCAGAGAAACCCGCTCCTGCTTCATCGAGTCCCGCTCACGAACAGTCACCGCGTTGTCATCCAACGTGTCGAAGTCCACCGTCACACAGAACGGCGTCCCGATCTCGTCCTGACGCCGGTACCGCCGCCCAATGGCCCCCGCGTCGTCGAACTCGATGTTCCAGTTCTGCCGCAACGCCTGCGCGAGCCCCTTCGCCTTCGGCGACAGCTCCGGGTTACGGGACAGCGGCAGTACGGCGACCTTCACCGGAGCCAGACGCGGGTCGAGGCGCAGCACCGTACGCTTCTCCATCTTGCCCTTGGCGTTGGGCGCCTCGTCCTCGATGTACGCGTCCAGGAGGAAGGCCAGCATGGTGCGCCCGACACCGGCGGCCGGCTCGATGACGTACGGCGTCCAGCGCTCGCCGGCCTCCTGGTCGAAGTAGGAGAGGTCCTGGCCGGAGGCCTTGGAGTGCGCGCCGAGGTCGTAGTCGGTGCGGTTGGCGACACCCTCCAGCTCGCCCCACTCGCTGCCACCGAACTGGAAGCGGTACTCGATGTCGGCCGTGCGCTTGGAGTAGTGGGAGAGCTTCTCCTGCGGGTGCTCGAACCAGCGCATGTTCTCTTCACGCAGACCCAGGCCGGTGTACCAGTTCCACCGCTCCTGCATCCAGTACTCCTGCCACTTCTCGTCCTCGCCCGGCTTGACGAAGAACTCCATCTCCATCTGCTCGAACTCGCGGGTACGGAAGATGAAGTTGCCCGGCGTGATCTCGTTGCGGAAGGACTTGCCCATCTGCGCGATGCCGAACGGCGGCTTACGGCGCGAGGTGGTCTGCACCTGGCCGAAGTTGGTGAAGATGCCCTGGGCGGTCTCGGGGCGCAGGTAGGCGATCGAGCCGGAGTCCTGCGTGGGGCCGAGGTGGGTGGAGAGCAGGCCGGAGAACTGCTTGGGCTCGGTGAACTGGCCCTTGTTGCCGCAGTTGGGGCAGTTGATGTCGGCCAGGCCGTTCTCGGGGGCGCGCCCCTTCTTCTCCTCGTACGCCTCCTCCAGGTGGTCCGCCCGGAACCGCTTGTGACAGGCGGTGCACTCGGTGAGCGGGTCGGTGAAGGTCGCGACGTGACCGGAGGCGACCCACACCTCGGAGGCGAGGATCACGGACGAGTCGATACCGACGACGTCCTCGCGCGACGTCACCATGTAGCGCCACCACTGGCGCTTGATGTTCTCCTTGAGCTCGACACCCAGCGGTCCGTAGTCCCAGGCGGCGCGCTGACCACCGTAGATCTCGCTGCACGGGAATACGAAGCCACGGCGCTTGCTCAGGCTGACGATGGTATCGATCTTGTCGGCGGCCACGGTGCTCTCTTCATTACGACGACGGGCGACGAAGCGGATGCGCTCCTGGAGGGAAGCGATGCGCCTCAGAGCGAATGCTTCAGGTTACCGGCGGGGGCTCCCCTCCAATCAAATCGGTTCGGTCAGGAGGGAGCGCAAAACGGTCACCCGCCCCTCACTCCGCTCTTACCACACCTCTCACCGAGGACTTGTTGACAATCATTTCCATCTTTGCTGAAAATGACTGTCATGAACGTAGTACGACGACACCGTCGATCTCTCATATCCGGGACCGCGGTCGCGGCGGCCACCGCCCTCGGCCTCGGAACCCTCACGGCATGCTCGGACTCGTCCGCCGCCGCGGGCAACACGGACAAGTTCGACGTCGTGGCGTCGTTCTACCCCATGGCCTACCTCGCCGAGCAGATCGGCGGGAAGTACGTGAACGTCACCAGTCTCACCGAGCCCGGCCAGGAACCGCACGACCTGGAGATCAGCGCCAAGCAGACCGCGCAGCTCCAGGAGTCGGACGCGGTCCTGTACCTCAAGGGCCTCCAGCCCTCCGTCGACGACGCGGTCGCCCAGTCCGAGGTCAAGACCAAGATCGACGCCGCCACCCTGACCTCCCTGGAGCAGCACGGCAACGAGGTCGGCGGCCACGCCGCCGAGCACGACGACGAGCACGGCGAGGAGGAGGGCGGCAAGGACCCCCACATCTGGCTCGACCCGGTCAGGTACGGCGAGGTCGCCAAGGGCGTCGGCGCCGCCTTCGAGAAGGCCGACCCGGAGCACGCGGACGTCTACAAGACGAACACCGAGGCCCTCGTCGAGAAGCTCGGCGCGCTCGACTCCCAGTACACGAGCGGGCTGAAGAACACGAGGACCAAGGTCTTCATCACCACCCACGCCGCCTTCGGCTACCTCGCCGAGCGCTACGGCCTGACCGAGGAGGCCATCTCCGGCCTCGACCCGGAGTCGGAACCGAGCGCCGCCCGTGTGAAGGAACTTGAGAAGATGGCGAAGGCCGACGGCGTCTCCACTGTTTTTTACGAGACCCTCGTCAGCGACAAGACCGCGAAGACCGTCGCCAAGGACGCGAACCTGAAGACGGACGTGCTCGACCCCATCGAGGGCATCACGTCCAAGTCCCGGGGCGACGACTACTTCCAGGTCATGGAAGCCAACCTCAAGGCGCTCAAGACCGCACTGGGCGCCCAGTGACCCCTAGTGACCCCTGTGGAGGACGCAGGCATGAGTGACGAGTCCGTCGAATCCGCCGTCGAGCCCGTCATAGCCCTGCGCGGTGTCCGTGCCGAGCTGGGCTCGCGCACCGTCCTGCGCGGCATCGACCTCACCGTGCACCGCGGTGAGGTCGTCGCCGTGCTCGGCGCCAACGGCTCCGGCAAGTCGACGGCGATCCGCAGCGTCATCGGCCAGGTGCCGGTCAGCGCGGGCGAGATCGAGATCTTCGGCACCCCGCGCGGCCGCTTCTCCGACTGGAAGCGGGTCGGGTACGTGCCACAGCGCACCACGGCCGCGGGCGGTGTCCCGGCGACGGTGACGGAGGTGGTCGCCTCCGGCCGGCTGTCGCGGGCGCGCTTCGGCGTGCTGCGCAAGGCCGATCACGAGGCGATACGCCGGGCCCTCGCCCTCGTCGGCATGGCGGACCGGGCGAAGGACTCCGTGAACGCCCTGTCCGGGGGCCAGCACCAGCGCGTCCTGATAGCCCGCGCCCTCGCAAGCGAACCCGAGTTGCTGATCATGGACGAGCCCATGGCGGGCGTCGACCTCGCCAGCCAGGAGGTACTGGCGGAAACCCTGCGCGAGCAGGTGGGCAAGGGCACGACCGTCCTGCTCGTCCTGCACGAACTCGGGCCCCTGGAGCCGCTGATCGACCGCGCGGTCGTCCTGCGCGACGGCTGCGTCCTGCACGACGGCCCGCCCCCGAAGGCCGTGGGCCAACACGCCCTGCCCGGCCACGACCACGTCCACCCGCACGCCGATCCGGCCGCGGAGCCGGTCCGTACGGGCCTGCTGAGCTGAGAAGGCACGGATAAACCATGGACCTCCTGAACTACGCCTTCATGCAGCGGGCACTGCTCGCCGCCGTCCTCGTCGGCATCACCGCGCCCGCGATCGGCATCTACCTCGTCCAGCGCCGCCAGGCCCTGATGGGCGACGGCATCGGCCACGTGGCGATGACGGGTGTGGGCCTCGGCTTCCTCCTGTCCTGGTCCCCGGTGTGGATGGCGACCCTCGTGTCGGTCCTGGGCGCGGTGCTGATGGAGCTGATCCGCTGGTACGGCCGGACGCGCGGCGACATCGCGCTGGCGATGCTCTTCTACGGGGGCATGGCGGGCGGTGTGATGTTCATCAACCTCGCGCCGACGGGCTCCAACGCGAACCTGATGTCGTACCTGTTCGGCTCCCTGTCCACGGTCTCGCAGTCCGATGTGACGGCGATCTGCCTGCTGGCGGCGTTCGTGGTGCTCGTGACGATCGGCCTGCGCCGCCAGTTGTTCGCGGTGAGCCAGGACGAGGAGTTCGCGCGGGTCACGGGGCTGCCGGTGCGGGCGCTGAACCTGCTCACGGCGGTGACGGCGGCGGTGACGGTGACCGTCGCGATGCGCGTGGTCGGCCTCCTGCTCGTCTCCGCTCTGATGGTGGTGCCCGTGGCGGCGGCCCAGGCGCTCAGCCGGAGCTTCGCGGCGACGTTCGCGATCGCGGTGGCCATCGGGGTGACGGTGACGATCAGCGGCACGGTGACCTCGTACTACCAGGACGTGCCGCCCGGGGCGACGATCGTGCTGCTGACCATCGCCGCGTTCCTGCTGCTCACCGCGCTGGCGGCGCCGGTGGCACGGCGAAGGGCGCGGGCGCTGGAGCATGCCGCGGGTGATCCGGCGGAGTGTGTGATCCCGGAGAAGGTTCCGGCCGGCCGCGGTTCCCCGGACGGGCTCGGCGTCTGACCCGCCTCAGCCGGGACTGGCACAATGGCCCGGCAAGGCGCAGACGGTGAGGAGGAAACGGTGACGACCGCAGGACCCGTACGGGGTCGCTCCACCAAGCAACGTGCAGCCGTGGCGGCGGCGCTCGACGAGGTCGACGAGTTCCGCAGTGCACAGGAGCTCCACGACATGCTCAAGCACAAGGGCGACTCGGTCGGGCTGACCACCGTGTACCGCACGTTGCAGTCCCTCGCCGACGCGGGCGAGGTGGACGTCCTGCGCACCTCGGAGGGTGAGTCGGTGTACCGCCGGTGCTCCACCGGGGAGCACCACCACCATCTCGTCTGCCGTGTCTGCGGCAAGGCCGTCGAGGTGGAGGGGCCCGCGGTGGAGAAGTGGGCGGACGCGATCGCGGCGGAGCACGGTTATGTGAACGTGGCGCACACGGTGGAGATCTTCGGCACGTGCGCCGCCTGTGCGGGCGCCTCCGGCGACTGAACAGGTTCTCGAGTTCTGGCCGCGCCGCCCTGGCGGGTTGAGCGGGTCTTTTCTCGCCCCCGCCGCCCCTACCCGTCCCATCCCCCAGGG
>NZ_VJZC01000558.1 GCF_009377185.1 Streptomyces spongiae | reverse complement strand
GTTCCCCGCGCCCCTGAAGGGGCCGCGCCCCTGTCGGGGCGCGGGGCCCCTCACGTCAGTTGCTGTGGCAGTGGGGCCGCGTGTGTCACCGTCAGGCCCGAGACCGCTCGGGTGAGGGCCACGTACAGGCGGCGTAGGCCGGTGCGTTCGTCGGGTTCGGCGTCGACGATCGCCTGGGGCTCGTCGAGGACCACGTAGTCGTACTCCAGGCCCTTGGCGAGGGAAGCCGGGACCAGGGTGAGGCGGGTCTCCTGGGTGGTCTCCTCGCCGGGGGCGAGGTGGGTGATGCCCGCCGTCGAGAGGGCCTCGGTGAGGGCGGGGATCCTGGCGTCGGCGGCGATGAGGCCGGTCGAGCCCTCGTTACGGAGCAACTCCTCGCAGGCGGCGACCACTTCGGCGTCCCCGCTATCGGGACCGGGCGTGATCGTACGGAGTTCGAAGAACCCCGGGTTCTCGCGGACCGACGCCACGGGGGTCAGCCCGGGCGCGATGTGGGGGAGCAGACGCGAGGCGTACGTGATCACGTCCGTGGGGACGCGGAAGCCGGCCGTGAGCTCCTCGATGACGGCGTCACCCTTGCCGAGGTGGGCGAGCGCCTCCTCCCAACTCCGCGTCGCCCAGGGCGTGGTGCCCTGCGCGAGGTCACCGAGGACGGTCGCGGAACCGGTGGTGCAGCGGCGGCCCACCGCGCGGTACTGCATCGGCGAGAGGTCCTGCGCCTCGTCGAGCACGACGTGGCCGAGCGAGTGGGTGCGCTGGACGAGGTCGGTCGCCTCGTCGATCAGTACGGCGTCGGCCGGCGACCACTTGGCGGACTTCACGGACCGGACCGGCCTGGCCCACAGGATCGTCTTCTGCTCGTCGTCCGTGAGGACACCGTCCGCGTGTACGGCGAGGAAGTCCGCGTCGGTCAGCAGGCGCAGGACGAGTTTCGCGGGCTCGACGGGCGGCCAGACCGCCTTGACGGCCGCCTTCACGGCGGGATTGCGGGCCACGGTGTCCTGGACGCGGTCGTCCGGCGCCTCACCCGCGCGCTCCATCTGTACGAGCACCGCGTGCGCGATCCGCTGGGGCAGGGCCTCGCGGGCGGCGCCGTAGCGGATGTCCCGCTCCAGCAACTCCCGGACAATGTCCTCCAGTTCGTACGCCGGCACGCGCCAGCGACGCGAGCCGCGCACCACGACCACCGGCTCGGTGGGCATCGTGACGTGCGAGCGGACGGCCCGGCGCAGGACCTCCGCCATCCGGGCGTCGCCCTTGACGACGGCGGCGGCCGCGTCGTCGGTGGCGCGCACCTCGACGTGCGCCACGAGATCGTCGACGGTCGCCTGCTTGACCTCCAACTCGCCGAGCGCCGGGAGGACTTGCTCGATGTAGTGGAGGAAGGAACGGTTCGGTCCGATGACGAGGGTGCCCGTGCGGGCGAGGCGCTCGCGGAAGGCGTAGAGGAGGTACGCGACGCGGTGCAGACCGACGGCCGTCTTCCCGGTGCCGGGGCCGCCCTGCACACAGACCGTGCCGGCCAGGCCGCTTCGTACGATCTCGTCCTGCTCGGGCTGGATCGTCGCCACGATGTCGCGCATCGGGCCGACGCGCGGGCGCTCGATCTCCTGCTGGAGCAGCTTGCTGGTGGTGGCCGCCTCGGAGGGGTCGGAGAGGTGCTCGTCCTCGTACGCGGTGAGGTCCCCGCCCGTGTACCCGAAGCGGCGGCGCAGGCCGACGTCCATGGGGTCCCGCTTGGACGCCCGGTAGAACGGCTGCGACACGGGCGCCCGCCAGTCGATGACCATGGGGTCGCCGACGGCGTCGTGCACGTGACGGCGCCCGATGTAGAAGCGCTCTCCTTCCGCGCCCTCGGCCTGGTCGGCGCCCGGGGTGTGGAGGTAGTCGAGGCGGCCGAAGAAGAGGGGCGTGTGGCTGAGGTCGGCGAGGGCCTTGATGCGCTCGCTGATCTGGTGCTGGAGCGCCTCCGCGTTCACCCAGTTCGCGGTGACGTCGCTGATGTCGAGCGCCTCCACGTCCTTGCGCATGGTGCGGAGCGCGGTCCGGGACGCGGAGAGGTGGGAGCGCTCGCGGGCGAGTGGGTCGGTGGGGTCGGGGGCGTCCTCGGTGGTCATGGAATCGTCGGGTCGGGTGGACACGGGTTTCTGCCTCCGGGCGTGACGGTGCGCCGGCCGGGGGCGCGCGACGCGTGCGGGCGCGCGGGCCGGTCGACTGCCGTGGGACGGCGCGTACGAATGACGCCTGCGTGGTGGTGACGGTGCCGTCCGGTTTCCGGCCGGGCGGCGGCGCTCCGGAGAGGGAGGCGGGCAAGAGCGGAGAGTTTAGATGAGTCGGGAGCCGGGGGCGAACCATTTTCCGGCGGCCTTACCGGCGCCCGGCGCGGGCGTCGCGTCCTGCGATCTCAGGGCTACGGATGCCGTACCCCTGGGGGTTCCCAGGGGATTCCCTCAGCCCGGAGGCGTACGGGAGGGCGGACCTGAGAAGGACGAACCGGTGGCGGAGATTCCGTCCCTGGACCGACGCCATCCGGGGGGTGCGGATTCCATCATGGAGACATGAGTGCAGCGACCTTCTCCCCGGTTCCCGGCCGGCACGGTCCGCCGACCGGTGCGACGGCCATCGATGCCGACCACCACCGCCACTGGACGGGCGACGTGCTGCGTGCGATCAAGGTGTTCGCCGGCGCCGCCTTCGAGGTGATCGTGCTGGGCGAGTACACGGACGAGGCGGGCGTACGCCGTCGATGAGGCGCCGCCCGTCCTCATGCCCCGTGGAGCGCCGAGCCCCGGGCGCTCAGCTCTCCGCGAGCAGCTCGTCCGCGTCCACGATCCGGTACGCGTAGCCCTGTTCGGCCAGGAAGCGCTGGCGGTGGGCCGCGAAGTCCTGGTCGATGGTGTCGCGGGCGACCACCGAGTAGAAGTGGGCCTGGTGGCCGTCGGCCTTCGGGCGGAGCACCCGGCCGAGACGCTGGGCCTCCTCCTGCCGCGACCCGAACGTACCGGACACCTGGATCGCCACCGTCGCCTCCGGCAGGTCGATCGAGAAGTTCGCGACCTTGGACACCACCAGCACACTGATCTCGCCCTCACGGAACGCGTCGAACAGCTTCTCCCGCTGGGCGTTCGACGTCTCCCCCTTGATCACCGGCGCGTCCAGGTGCTCACCCAGCTCGTCGAGCTGGTCGATGTACTGCCCGATGACGAGGGTCTGCTGCCCGGCGAAACGGCGCACCAGCGCCTCCGTCACCTTCCGCTTCGTCGCGGTCGTCGCACAGAAGCGGTACTTCTCCTCGGTCTCGGCCGTCGCGTACGCGAGCCGCTCGCTGTCCGTGAGGTTGACGCGGACCTCGACGCAGTCGGCGGGCGCGATGTACCCCTGCGCCTCGATCTCCTTCCACGGCGCGTCGAACCGCTTGGGCCCGATCAGCGAGAACACGTCCGACTCGCGGCCGTCCTCCCGTACGAGCGTCGCGGTCAGACCGAGGCGGCGGCGCGCCTGCAGATCGGCCGTGAACTTGAAGACCGGAGCGGGCAGCAGGTGCACCTCGTCGTAGACGATCAGACCCCAGTCGCGGGAGTCGAAGAGCTCAAGGTGCGGGTAGATGCCCTTCCGCTTCGTGGTCAGCACCTGGTACGTCGCGATGGTGACCGGGCGGATCTCCTTCCGCGTCCCGCTGTACTCGCCGATCTCCTCCTCGGTCAGCGACGTCCGCCGCACCAGCTCGTGCTTCCACTGCCGGGCGGAGACGGTGTTCGTGACGAGGATGAGCGTGGTGGCCTTGGCCTGGGCCATGGACCCGGCGCCGACCAGCGTCTTGCCCGCGCCGCAGGGCAGCACGACCACGCCCGACCCGCCGTGCCAGAAGTTCTCCACCGCCTGCTTCTGGTAGGGGCGCAGCGCCCAGCCGTCCTCGGCCAGCTCGATCGGGTGCGCCTCGCCGTCCACGTACCCGGCGAGGTCCTCGGCCGGCCAGCCCAGCTTCAGCAGCACCTGCTTGATCTGCCCGCGCTCGGAGGGGTGCACGGCGACGGTGTCCGGGTCGATCCTGGTACCGACCAGCGGGGCGATCTTCTTCGACCGCAGGATCTCCTCCAGGACCGGGCGGTCGGTGGTGGCGAGGACGAGTCCGTGGGCCGGGTGCTTGCTGAGGGTCAGCCGGCCGTAGCGGTCCATGGTCTCCGCGACGTCCACCAGCAGCGCGTGCGGCACCGGATACCGGCTGTACTGCACCAGCGCGTCCACGACCTGCTCGGCGTCGTGCCCGGCCGCGCGCGCGTTCCACAGGCCGAGCGGGGTCACGCGGTAGGTGTGGATGTGCTCGGGGGCCCGCTCCAGCTCCGCGAACGGCGCGATCGCCCGGCGGCAGTCGTCGGCCTGCTCGTGGTCTACCTCGAGCAGGAGGGTCTTGTCGCTCTGGACGATGAGTGGACCGTTCACACGCGGCTGCCTTTCGGGATCCCAGGGCATGGCTCTGCTCGGCCAAACGTCCAGTGTGCCCGATCGGGAGGGCCTGTCGACATGGATGGAGGATGACGTCCGCGTCACGTCGTATTGGATGTCTATCCACTCCAATGAGTGGTCGGAATTCTGATATGCGGCGATGGCTGCGAAGAATGGCGACCTGTGCAGGTCACCTCTCCCAAACTCGCTGCCTCTCCGGCGCTCACGTCCGCCGCCTCCCCGATGACGGCGACGCTCGGGTACGCCCTGTTCGCGACCCGCTGGCTCCAGGCCCCGCTCTACTTCGGGCTCGTGGCGGCGCAGGGCGTGTACGTCTACAAGTTCTTCAAGGAGCTGTGGAATTTAGTTCTCCGCTGCGTGACCGGGCAGGCCACCGAGACGTACGTGATGCTCGCGGTGCTCAAGCTCGTCGACGTCGTCATGATCGCGAACCTGCTGATCATGGTGATCGTCGGCGGCTACGAGACCTTCGTGTCGCGCATCGGCCTCCAGGGCCACCGCGACCAGCCCGAATGGCTCTCGCACGTCAACTCCAACGTACTGAAGGTCAAGCTCGCCACCGCCATCGTGGGCATCTCCTCCGTCCATCTGCTCCAGATGTTCGTGGACGTCCACCACACCTCGCGCCACGCCCTGCTGTGGGGCACGGTGATCCACATGGCCTTCATCGCGTCGGCGGCGATCCTGGCGTACATGTCGGGGCCGATGACGCTGCGCTCCGAGCGGGCGCACAAGGAGCCCGAAGCGCACGCTGAGCACCGGGCGCCGGAGCACGGGCTCTCGCGGGCGTCCGCCCCGCCCGCGAACGTACGGGGAGCCGACACCCCCGCCCTCGCGACGGTCCCCGCCCAGACACGGCGCTCTCCGGCCGCGTACGAGACGGCCGCGTACGAGACGGGCGCGTACGAGACGGGCGGATACGAGACCGCCGCGTACGAGACGGGCGCGGAGGCGCGTGTCCGTGCCGCCGGGTTCCCGTCCCGCAAGCTGCTGGAGGAGTTCGACGAGGACCACCCGCGCTCCTTCGACCGGGAGGCCGTGGCCCGGCTCGGCAAGCTGGACTTCGTCGCCGCCCGGCGCAACGTGGTGTTCGTCGGCGCCCCCGGCACCGGCAAGACGCATCTCGCGACCGGTCTGGGCATCCGCGCCTGCGAGGCCGGCCACCAGGTGCTGTTCGCGACCGCCGCCGAGTGGGCCGCCCGGCTGTCCGGCGCCCGTGCCGAGGGCCGCCTGGCCGAGGAACTGACCGCGCTCGACGCCCACGCCGTGCTGATCGTCGACGAGGTCGGCTACGTCCCCTTCGACGCGGACACGGCCCACCTCTTCTTCCGACTGGTCGCGCACCGCTACGAGCGCGCCTCACTGATCGTGACCAGCGACCGCCCGCTCGGCCGCTGGGACGAGATCTTCGGCGGCGGAGTCGCACCGGCGATGGCCGACCGGCTGGCCCACCACGCCGAGATCGTCCGGCTCGAAGGGGACAGCTACCGCAGGCGGCGGGCTACTTCGTCATGGGCAGAGTGATGTTGTTGATCAGCGGTCCCTCCACGGTGACGCCCTCGGTGACCAGCGACTCGGCGGACGCGACGGGCAGTGGCAACGGCGCCTGAGCGGCCACGGCCTCGGACGCGAGGGCGCCGAGCACGGCGGTCACGGCGGTGGCGGAGGCGATGAGGGCGGCTCGGGTGCGGGTACGTGTGCGGGGCTTGGGGCGCATGAGGGCTGGGCCTTTCGCTGGTCGCGCTGCGGGGTGCGGGGCGCGGATTGCGGTGAGTGGCTGCCCAGCGGCTCGCGCCGCGATGCGGGGCAGCGGCAACTACGCCCGGACGGGTGACAGCGGGCGCATGGGAGGGGGCGTACGCGCGCCGCGCCCGCCTACAGCGTGTCGTCGGCCAGTTCCGACACCCCGGTCACCCGGTGCAGCGGATACGTACGGATCTCGTCCGCCGTGTGGTCGTACGCCGTGACGAAGCCGCCCTCGACGCGGATGGGGGCGATGACGCGCTGGCTGGCGCTGCCCTCGGCGTTGACGTAGCCGATCCACAGGGCCTCGCCGGTGAGGACGGCGGCCTGCATGGTGGCGAGGGTCTCGGCGGAACCGGTGCGGGGG
>NZ_VJZC01000557.1 GCF_009377185.1 Streptomyces spongiae | reverse complement strand
GCCCCGCACGATGCCGACCCAGCCTGCGCGGGTGTGACGCGAAAGGACGACGTGCTCCGTGTCCCTGTTCCCCCTCGATGATCTCCGCGGTGCCCTCCCCACCACCGTCCGCTCCCCCTCCGCCACACGCCTCGCCCGCGGGGTCCTGACTCTGCTTCCGCTCGTCCTGATCGGAACGTGGGCGGTACTCGACTGGCGGTCCGTGCGCGACGGCGCCGCCCGGCTGGCCTCCGCCGACCCCTGGTGGCTGCTGGCCGCGGCCTTCTTCACCTGCCTGGGCTGGCTCTCCGCCGCCTGCGTCCGGCAGGGGGCCATACCGGACAGGCTCCCGCCGGGGCTGCTGATCGCGTCGCAGTTCGCCGCGGGCGCCGCGAACCACGTGCTCCCGGCGAGCATCGGCGCGCACGCCGTCACGCTGCGGTTCCTCCAGGGCCAGGGCGTGCCCCTCGCCCGGGCCACCGCCTCGCTCGCCCTGTACTCGCTGGCCAAGCCGATCGCGAAGACGGTGGTTCTGCTCGTCTTCCTCGTCGCCTTCCCGGAGTTGCTCCGGCTCGGTCACCTCGTCCCGGAGGGGTGGACGTTGCTGCTGGCCGCCGGAAGTGTGGCGGGCGGTCTCGCGACGGCCGCGCTGCTCCTCACGGCCGTACGCCCGTTGCGCCGCCCGGCCCTCGCCCTCGTCCGTACGGCCCTGACCGACGCGCGGCTCCTGCACACCATGCCCAGCCGGGTGCTCGCCCTCTGGGGAGGGTCCGCCGCCACCCCGCTGCTCCAGGCGAGCGTGATCGCCTCGGTCGGGGCCTCGCTCGGCCTGCAGCTGTCCTGGGGGCAGGTGGCCCTTGCGTTCCTCGTCGCCAGCACCGCGGTGGGGGCGGTGCCCGCGCCGGGTGGCATCGGGCCCGTGGACGCGGCGCTGGTGTTCACCCTGGTCGCGTTCGGCACGTCGATGAGCCTGGCCACGGCGACCGTCGTCAGCTACCGCGTCCTGACGGTCGGGGTGCCCCTGCTGCCGGGCGCGCTCATCCTGTCCGCCCTCGTCCACCGCAAGGTGCTGTGAGACGGGGGGCGCTGCGAGGCATCCCGCGGCCTCAGAACGTCCGCCGTCGGCCGCGGCGTGACGGCGTGCGCGCCCGAGCCGTACCGTCAGACTGCAACCACATGCACATCCGGCGGTGCCAGAACCTTCAGATAGGCGCTGAGATCGTCCGGATCGCTGGTGAAGATGACGGCGCTGCCGTGCCTCACTGCCGCCAGAGCCACCCAGGCATCCACTGCATCAGGACGTTTCTTGACCGGCAGCACCGCCTGCCCCAGAGCCGTACCGATGCGCCGCCAGTCGGCCAGGTCCGGCCCCGTGGCGCAGGCCAGGCACTCCGGGCGGCCCGCCTTCGTCTCGCGCATCGGCGGCTCGGACGTACGCGCCTGCGGGACAGCACAGTCCCTGAGCACTCCGGACAGGGCGTGCACCAACGCCGGACGCGGCCGCCACACCTGAGCCAGGACCGGGCCGAGCACCAGCGCCCGATGCGGGGTCGACCGCACCCCTTCATGGAGCGCCACCGCCTTCGCCTTACGGTCGGCGAGCGCGGTGAGCATACCGGTGTCGTACACCGGCACCCGAGCGCTCACGCGGCATGCCCCGGGCGATGTCCCTGCCGATCTCGGCCGTGCACGAGACCGAGAGCCTCTTCGACCTCGCGGCGCTCCTGCTCCGTCAGGTCCACGGGTGCGTCGGCGGGTCCCCCTGACATCTCTCCGGCTTCCCGCTCCGCCCGGGCGATCACCGCGTCCACATCGGCGAACTGCTCCTCTATGGCATCGCTCTCGGCCATCTGCCGCGTCGCGGCATGCACCAAATACGCCGAGACGTCCATGCCCGCCCTCTCGGCATGCTCTCTGATGCGCTCGGCCTGGGCCTGGTCGAGGCTGATGCTGATCCGCGTCTTCGCCATGAAACCACCGTATGACGCGTATTACGAGAGATCGAGCCGCTACCGGAACACAAGACGGCCGCCCTGGGTTTCCCGCCTCGCCCGCGCTGGTGAGGGTGTCACCGCTGGGCAGGGTGGGAACTCCGTCTACGCCAACCTTCGCGGTGTGGCGAGTACCGCGGTACTCGCCTTCCAGACAGGTGTCGGGAACGAGCACTCCCGCACACATCATGCGAGCCAGATCCGTGCGCAAGGCGCGGAGCCGGGGTGCGGTCTCCTGCTTTCCCGCAGTCGCCGACGCGTCGTCGTCAGGAACCTGCGAAGGCGGCCGGACCAGCCCGAAGCGGACTTCCCGGAAGCCGGCCCCTCGGGCAGCTCGGTGGCAGACGTCCACCGGGGCTGACTCATGTTCTGCCCCGCTCGCCGACATGATCCGCCGTTGCCGGAGCCTGAATCGGCACCGGCCGCCGACTGGCACAATGCTTCGAAAACTCAGGGGAGTTCGCTGGGGACGGGCGATGCGCAATGCGGTGTCACGGACCAACTGGTCACGGCACTGCGGGCCAAGCCCGTGCCTCCCTGTCTCGTCATGGACGCGGTGGACGAGGCCGAACACCCGGCCGATCTGGTCAGCGCCGTGCTGCTGGATGATCCTCGTTGAGGAGTTCGAGGAACTCGCCGTTGCCGATCCAAACGATTCCGACTGGCCTGGGCGGAGGGCGCGGGATGCCGGAGGACCTTCTCGCCCAGGTCGCGGACCCCGATCCGCCTCCGGCCGGGGAGGACCGGGCAACCACCGCCCGGCTGTCGTGCTACCGCTACCTCGATCTGGGACATGGTCCCGAGCCGGTCGCGGGCGATCGGGATGGACGGTCAGGACCGTGACCCAGTCGTCGTAGCGCAGTCCTGGAGGCCGGCGAACATCCGAAAATTGTCGCCTCGTGCGCGCACAACGGGGTCGCCCTGTGGGACACGAACACGGCAGAGAAGCATCTGGAACGGCGCGACCTGGGTGAAGGCCCAGGTGCCTCCGCGATCGTCACCATCACCATCGGTGGGGCCCAGCACGTCGTCTATGTCTCCGACAGAGGTGAGGTCGCGATAGCCACCGCCGATCACCTGGACCGGATGTCCCGCTGGCCCGACGTCGACGTGACGGACCCGGTGTGGAGAGGAGAACCGGAGCGCGTCCTGCTCGCGCCGTCCGCGGCCAGGACCATCGAAGAACGGGGAAGGACAGTCCCCGGGCGTCACCGCTGACGGCGTACGGCTGTCCGCCGAGGTCGACGGCGGGCAACGGTGTGGACGGAGACAGAGTCCCTGTTCCCGTACCCGCGACATGCCTGGCAGTCTGCGCCACCCACGTCCTGGCCGGATACCACTCCGGCCACGGTGGGTCCGGACATCATCCGCATGGCACCGCACGACCGGCTCCAGGTATGCCCGAATCCGACTCCCGGGGCGAGGTTCGCGTGACCGCACTCGACGCCACCCGGACGTTCACACTGACCGGTCACACTCGTGCCGTCTTCGCCACGCGTAGTAGGCGTACGTGACAGGGACGTGCTCGGCGGCCATGCCCAGCCCGGCAGCGAGGTCCTTGGCCCAGGCGGCCGAGCGGGCGGCGACGACATCGGCCGGTGAGAGCGCGGCCCGGTAGCTGGACGGACACCCACACCTCTACACGGGCGGACTCGACAGGTCCCTGCGGCTGTGGGACCTGCGAAGCGGCAGACGGGCCGACGTCTTCTGGTTCCCGGACACCGTGTTCGCCATCGCCGTCGCCCCCGACGGCGCGCCTGTTCGGCTCGCCGCTGCCCATGGGCCTGAGACTTCCGCCACCAGCAACGGCTCAGGGACGCCTGGCCGTTCCGCTCCGGCAACTCGTCTCCGCGATCTCCGAGCGTCTGAGCCTCGACGGCCGCCTCACCCGCGCGTTCATCGCCACGTTCTTCCGCGACGTCACGCGCTATCTCGGCGGGCCGGACGACGCTGCCCGCACCGCGGCCCGAGAGGAGGTCGCAGGCGTCATCTCCTCGACGGGCGCCCACGTGGTCATCGCCCACTCCCTCGGAAGCGTCGTGGCCTACGAGGCCCTCCACGCCCACCCGGAACTCGACGTCGACCTGTTCCTGACACTCGGCTCCCCCCTCGCACTCCGCCACGGAGTCTTCGACCGCCTGTCACCAGCTCCGTTCACCGGTACCGGCGAACGGCCGCCAGGGGTACGCCGGTGGGTCAACCTGTCCGATCACGGGGACATCGTCGCCGTCCCCCGCCCCCTCAAGCAGCGCTTCCCGACGCCACCTGATCCGCGAGTGGGCGACCACGCCCCCTGCCGGGCACGCTTCCGAACTGCGGCGCCATGATCTTTCCGAAGCAGGCGAGTCTCGGCGGGGCTTCACCGCTAAAACCGAACGATCCCCGTCTGTGCTTCTACTCGCGGGCACTGCACAAGGCGGCTTGTGGTCACTCCTCGTCCGGCGCCAGCCGCAGCGAGATCGAGTTGATGCAGTACCGCTGGTCGGTCGGCGTCGGGTACCCCTCGCCCTCGAAGACGTGCCCGAGGTGCGACCCGCAGCGGGCGCACCGCACCTCCACGCGGACCATTCCGTGGGAGCGGTCCTCCAAGAGCTCCACGGCGTCCGAGTTCTTCGGGTCGAAGAAGCTGGGCCAGCCGCAGTGGGAGGCGAACTTGGTCTCCGAGGTGAAGAGCTCGGCGCCGCAGGCGCGGCAGGAGTAGACACCCTTGGTCTTGGTGTCGGTGTACTCACCGGTGAAGGCGGGTTCCGTGCCGGCCTGGCGCAGGACCGCGTACTCGGCCGGGGTCAGCTCCGCACGCCACTGCTCGTCCGGCTTTTCGACGTCGTACGACATGAAGCTCAGCCCCTCACTTCGACAGGTGGTCCAGGATCAGCGGGCCCAGGTCCGTGACGTCACCCGCGCCCATGGTGAGAACGAGATCGCCCGCCCTCGCCATTCCCGCGACCACGGCCGGAGCGCCGTCCTTGTCGTGGACCGCCGTGACGTCCGCGCCCGCGGCCCGCGCCGCCTCGATGATCAGCTCGCTGGTGATGCCGGGGATCGGGTCCTCGCGGGCCGGGTAGATGTCCAGGACGACCGAGGCGTCGGCCAGGGCCAGGGACTGGCCCATCTCGGTGCCGAGTTCCTGGGTCCGGGAGAACAGGTGCGGCTGGAAGAGCACCAGGATGCGGGCGTCACCGGCGGCCGCGCGCATCGCCTCCAGGTCCGCCGTCATCTCGGTCGGGTGGTGGGCGTAGGAGTCGATGACCTGGACGCCCGCGGCCTCGCCCTTCAGCTGGAGGCGGCGCTTGACGCCCGTGTACGCGGCCAGGGCCGGGGCGAGCTCCGCGGCCGGGACGCCGAGGGCCGCACCCGCAGCCAGCGCGGCCACCGCGTTGAGGGCGTAGTGGCGGCCGGGGACCGAGACCGTGAACGTGAGCTCCACGCCGTCCAGGACGGCCGTGACCTCGCTCTTCAGCCCCTGCGGGACGACCGACAGGACCCGTACGTCGGCGTCCTCGGCCTCCCCGTACGTCACCGTCCTGACCTTGCCGGCCAACCGCCGCGTCAGCTCCCGGGCGCCCTCCTGGTCCGCCGAGATCACCAGCGTGCCACCGGGGACGATCCGGCCCGCGAACGTCTCGAAGGACTCGTAGATCTCGTCCATGGAGGCGTAGTTGGCGTGGTGGTCGAGCTCGACGTTGAGGACGATGGCGACCTCGGGCGCGTACTTGTGGAAGCTGCGGTCCGACTCGTCCGCCTCGGCGACGAAGATCTCGCCGTCGCCGTGCAGGGCGTTGGAGCCGGGGGCGTCGAGATCGCCGCCGATCGCGTACGAGGGCTGGAGGCCCAGCTCGCCCAGCGACACGGCCAGCATCGAGGTCGTGGTGGTCTTGCCGTGGGTGCCCGCGACGGCGATCGGACGCAGGCCCTCCATCAGGGCGGCGAGGGCGTCGGAGCGGTGGACCACCGGGATGCCCAGCTCGGCCGCGCGCGCCAGCTCCGGATTGTCCTTGCGGATCGCCGAGGACACGACCACACTGCTCGCGTCGTCGGCCAGGTGCTCCGCCGCGTGCCCGATGTGCACCGTCGCCCCCAGCGCGCGCAGCGCCTCGGCGGTCGCGGACTCCTTGGCGTCACTGCCCGCCACCTTCGCCCCGCGCTGCGCGAGGATCTTCGCGATCCCCGACATCCCGGCCCCGCCGATCCCGATGAAGTGCGGTCGGTCCATGGAGGTGGGAAGGCCGGCTGCCATGCGTGTGTCTCCCAAGGGTGCGTACGGTGACGGGCGCCCCCAGCCTATTGCGTCCCCCAGGGCGCGCCCCGAAAGGGGCGCGGGGCTGTATCAATTTGCGGCTCCGCCGCGTGGGCGCGACCAGCCACAACAAACCCGCACCCGACAACAAACAGGCACCCCAACGGCGCCCCCGGCTACGCCTTGCTGTGCGAGAACAGCTTCAACACCGGCACCCCCACCTTGTGCCGCGCCCGCGACGCCCAGTCCCGATGGAAGAACTCCTCCACGTAGTGGGGATCGGTCAGCACGATGACCTCATCCGCCCCCACCTCCTCGACCAGCGACTTCAGCGCGTCCAGCGGATGATCCTCGATCAGCCGCCCCTC
>NZ_VJZC01000556.1 GCF_009377185.1 Streptomyces spongiae | reverse complement strand
CCCACCCAGACCCCAGGTCCCGGCAACGAAGCCGCCCCACGAAAAACCCGGGCCCCGGCGACGAACCCCGCCCGCCGAGAAGCCCACGCCCGACAACCAACCCGGTCCGACAGCCAACCCGGCCAGATGAAGAACCCGGTCCGGAGGCGGAAGCGGCGCGCCGTCGATCACGGTGCCCGAACGCCGGTCCGGTCCTCGACGTCCCAAGGAATGTTCATGGCGATTGCCCCGATCCCCCCGTACCCCATGCCCACCGAGGGCGAGCTGCCCGAGCCCGTCCCCGGCTGGACGCCCGACCCCGACCGGGCGGTCCTGCTGATCCACGACATGCAGCGTTACTTCCTGCGGCCGTTCACGGCCGGTCAGGCACCCGGCGACGAACTGGTCCGCAACACCGCGCTGTTGCGCGACACGGCCGCCCGGCTCGGTGTCCCGGTCGCCTACACGGCGCAGCCGGGAGGTATGACCGAGGAACAGCGCGGCCTGCTGAAGGACTTCTGGGGCCCGGGCATGAAGGTGACCCCCGAGGACCGCCAGATCGTCGACGAGGTGGAGCCGGCGGCCGACGACTGGATCTTCACCAAGTGGCGCTACAGCGCCCTCTTCCGGTCCGACCTGCTGGAGCGGATGCGCGAGCACGGCAGGGACCAGCTCATCGTGTGCGGGGTGTACGCGCACGTCGGCGTGCTGATGACAGCCGTGGAGGCGTTCACCAACGACATCCAGACCTTCCTGGCCGCCGACGCGGTCGCCGACTTCTCGGAGTCGTACCACCGCATGGCACTGCGATACGCGGCCGAGCGCTGCGCCGTCGTCGCCACCGCCAAGTCGCTGTCGGCCCGGCTCGAGGCGGGGAGTGAGTCGAAGTGACCGAGGACCTGCTGACCCGCGTACTGGACGGACCGCCTTCCTCCTACGCGCTCCTGCACCGTCCCGAGACGGTGGGGCAGACCCTGGAGGTGCTGCTCGGCGAGGTCTCCACGGTGGAGACGCTCGCGTCCGTCCCGCTCTCCGAGGCGCCCGCGTCCCCCTCCCCCGCGTCCCCCTCCGGTGAGCGGCACGAGACGCTCGCCATCATCCCGTTCCGGCAGATCCGCGAGCGCGGCTACGCCGCCACCGACGACGGCGAACCGCTGATCACCATGGCCGTCACCGCGCAGGACACCGTGCCGCTCACCTCCGCCCTGCGCCGCCTGCCCGACGAGACGGTCACGCTCACGGGCCGTCACTTCGACGTGGACGACGAACGGTACGCCGAGCTCGTGCACGATGTCATCGACACCGAGATCGGCCGCGGCGAAGGCGCGAACTTCGTCATCAAGCGGTCCTTCGTCGCCGACATCACCGACTACGGTCCGCGCAGCGCCCTGTCGTTCTTCCGGCGGCTCCTGGAACGCGAGTCCGGCGCCTACTGGACGTTCCTCGTCCACACCGGGACCCGTACGTTCGTCGGTGCCTGCCCGGAACGGCACATCAGCGTGCGCGGCGGCACCGCCGTGATGAACCCGATCAGCGGTACGTACCGCTATCCGGCCTCCGGCCCCGCCCTCCCCGAGATCATGGACTTCCTCGCCGACCGCAAGGAATCGGACGAGCTCTACATGGTCGTGGACGAGGAGCTCAAGATGATGACCCGGATCTGCGACGAGGACGTCCGGGTCGTCGGCCCGTACCTCAAGGAGATGGCCCGCCTCGCGCACACCGAGTACTTCATCGAGGGCCGGACGTCCCGCGACGTGCGCGAGATCCTGCGCGAGACGATGTTCGCGCCCACGGTCACCGGAAGCCCGGTCGAGAACGCGTGCAAGGTCATCGGACGGCACGAGCCGGAAGGCCGCGGCTACTACAGCGGCGTCATCGCCCTGATCGGCCGGGACAACGGCGGCGACCGCACCCTCGACTCGTCCATCCTCATCCGCACCGCGGACATCGACTCGGGCGGCCGCGTCCGCATCGGTGTGGGCGCGACGCTGGTGCGCCACTCCGACCCGCGTTCCGAGGTGGCGGAGACCCGGGCCAAGGCGGCGGGGCTGCTGTCCGCCCTGGAGGCCGACGGGCCGCGCCGCTTCGCCGACCACCCGCGGGTGCGCGAGGCGCTGGAGCGGCGCAACGACAGCATCGCCGGCTACTGGCTGCGCGCCGACCCGGCAGAGCAGCGTCCGGTACCCGCGCTCTCCGGCCGCAGCGTCCTCGTCGTCGACGCCGAGGACACCTTCACCTCCATGATCGGTCACCAACTCCGGTCCCTGAACCTGGAGGTGACGGTACGGAGGTTCGACGAGCCGTACGACGTCGACGGCCACGACCTGGTGGTCATGGGGCCGGGTCCCGGCGACCCCCGGAACTCCGCGCACCCCAAGATCGCCCATCTGAGGGCGACGACCGCGCGGCTCCTCGGTGAACGGCGCCCCTTCCTCGCCGTGTGCCTGAGCCACCAGGTACTCAGCGGCATCCTGGGGATCGACCTGATCCGCCGTCCCGAGCCCAACCAGGGGGTCCAGAAGGAGATCGACCTGTTCGGAAGCCAGGAGCGCGTCGGCTTCTACAACACCTTCGCCGCGCACAGTAAGGAGGACGAACTGGACCACCCGCTGGCCGGTGTCGTGCAGTTCAGCCGGGACACCACGACCGGCGAGATCCACGCCCTGCGCGGCCAGGGGTTCGCGTCGCTCCAGTTCCACCCGGAGTCGGTGCTGACGGAGTCCGGCGTACGCATCCTCGGCACCCTCATGGCGGAAGCGTCGAGCACGTACGTCGGCTGACGGCCGGGGAGTCCCCCGGCTCCGCGCTCCGCACGCCGCGGTGACGTCGTACTGCCTCCCTCCCGTCACCGCGGACCGTCCTCCCCGTCGCTCAGTGTGACCAGACGCACGCTTTGCGGAGGCGGAGGCGGGCAGGATCACCCCGCTGCGTCCCGGACACTGAAAGTCCGGACACCGGAAGCAGGTGTCGTGTCAGTGGAAGCGGTGGGGGAGGTAATTCACATGAGCGAGGCAGGGCTGCACGGTCGCGAGAGTGAGAAGCGACGGCTGTCGGCCTTCCTCACCGGGGCCCGGCACGGCCGGAGCGGCTCGGCCCTGGTCATCGACGGCTTCACCGGAGTGGGCAAGAGCCGGCTCCTGCGCGAGACGGCCCACCGGGCCCGGCAGCAGGGCTTCTCCGTCCACTGGTCGGCCGGAGAGCTCCGCGAGCGCGCGGCGGCCTCCGGGTCCGGCCGCCGCCGGGCCGGGGAGGACCGTTCCTTACTGGTCCTGGACGACGTGGAGACCGTTCCGGCCGGCGAACTGCACCACCTGGTCGGCTCCTCTCGGGCGGACGCGGCTCCGTGGTCGTCCCCCACGCTGCTCCTGGCCCGCGGGGCGAACGCTCCCGGGCTCGGACTGGAGCAGCTGTACGAGGCACACAGCGCTCCCGTGGACCGGCTGGAGCTCGCGCCGCTCCCGAGCGAGGCCGTGCGCTCCCTGGTCCGCGACCTCATCGGCGTGGACCCCCGGGAGGGCCTCCTCGACGTGGCGAACTGCGCGGGCGGCAACCCCCGGCTCGTCGTACAGCTGGTCAGGGGGCTGCTCGAAGAGGGGCGGGTCGGGCCCGAGGGAGAGCTCGTCCGCCTCACCCCCGGGCAACTGCCGCTTCGGGTGCGCACCGCGGTCGACGCCCGCCTCCGGCTGCTGTCGAAGGAGTCCGTGCAGCTGCTGCGCGTGGGCACGATCCTGGGCCGTACCTTCCA
Organism: Streptomyces spongiae; assembly: GCF_009377185.1. Classification (GTDB taxonomy): domain Bacteria; phylum Actinomycetota; class Actinomycetes; order Streptomycetales; family Streptomycetaceae; genus Streptomyces; species Streptomyces spongiae. Next base: position 2,884 of record NZ_VJZC01000556.1, on the reverse strand, counting down.
GCTCCCCCAGGCCGCGGCCATGCTGGGGACGAGCGCCGCGGCGCTGCTGTCCGCGCTGGACGAGCCCCTGGCCGCCGGAATCCTGGCGTTCACCGACGAGGGCCTGTCGTTCCAGCAACCGCTGGTGTGGCGGGGCATCTACGAGACGATCCCCGAGAGCGTCCGCACCACCCTCCATCTGGAAGCCCGCCGGATCACGGCCGAGCCCGCACCCCCGGACCACGACATGGCCGCGCTGGGCCGTGTCCGCACCCCGCGCCCGGCGCGGCCTCCGCGCGGCGCCGTGGGCGCCGACACCCGGGGAGCGCTGCGCACCCTGCTGGAGGCCGGGCACGTCACCTCGGCCGTGCAGCTGGTGGGCAGTGTTCTGAACGGTTCCGTGCCGGCCCGGGAGAAGCCCGTGCTCCGGCGCATGGTGACGGACATCGCCATGTCCGCCGACCGGTTCGCCGTACCGATCAAGGCCGGGGAGGACGCCGACCTGGCCGATGTGGAGCTGCTCGCTCACGCACACCGGAAGGCCGCCCTCGACCGCTCCGGGGAGCCGCGGGGTGCCGAACCCGAGCTGTACCGGGCCGCGGCCGTGGCGCTGTCCAACCTCGCCTGGGCCGAGGGGGTCGTGGGGGAGGCGGTGCGTCGCGGGCGGGAGGCCGTCGAGCAGTCGGTGACGCCCCGAGCGCCCCGCCCTCCGTCCTATCCGCGGCTCGCGCTCGCGTACAAGCTGATCGCCCTCGACGAGGCGGACGAAGCGACCGGCCTCTGCCGACAGGCGCATACCGAGCTGTCCGAGGAGGAGCCCGCCGTGCTCGCGCCGGCCGTGGACCTCGTCGAGGCCGCGGCACTGATACGCGGCGGTGATCTGGAAGGTGCCCGGCAGCGCGCGGACGGAGCCCTGTCCACGGCCGAGGGGGCGGGCCTCGACGCCCAGATGACCTGGGCGGCCGCCACCCTGTGCCTGGTGGCCATACGCTCGGGCGACCTGACCGCCGCCGCACGGCACCTGGCACGCTGCCGGGAGCTGGAGGCCGGGCGGGGCGCCACCTCGTTCTTCGCCGCGCGCCGCCAATGGCTCGACGTCCTGCTGTACGACGCCCGCAACGAACTGCGGGAGGCGGCCGGCCTCCTCGCCACCTCCCACGCGCACCTGCCGTCGCTGCGGCCCCTCCTGCTGGAGGAGCCGGGTGCCGCCGCCTGGTTCGTCCGTTTCTCGCGCCGCACCGGGGACCGCGGCCTCGGCGAGGCGTGCCTGCGGGCCGCGGAGCGGCTGGCCGCCGACAATCCGGGGACTGCCGCCATCACCGTGGCTGCCGACCACGCACGGAGCCTGTACGAGTGCGACGCCGACGGCCTGGCCCGCGCGGCGGCCGGTCACCAGGACGCGTGGGCCAGGACGTGCGCGACCCAGGACCTGGAGGCACTCCTGCGGGAACGGCGGGTGGACCGGCGCGGCATCGCACCGACATCACCGACGCCGCGCCGCGCCACCTGGACGGTTCGGGACCACATCGGCCGCATGACCGCCGTCGAGGCCCCCGTGCCCACCGCGGAGGGCGAGCCGACGGGCAAGGGCGGACCGGCCGGCGGGGTCGAGTCCGACCCCACGGAGAACCTGCTGGGCACGACCGAGCGCAGCATCGCCGCTCTCGTCGCCGAGGGGTTGACCAACCGGCAGGTCGCCCAGAAGGTCCACCTCTCCCCCCACACCGTCAACTACTACCTGCGCCGGATCTACGGCAAGCTCGGCATCAACTCACGCGTCGAGCTGGCCAGGCGCGTCCACCACGGCAGGGGCGGCTTCGCCTGACGGGCGGCACGCCGGCGGCCGGGCCGGTTCACCCGGGAAGCGCCGCCGGTGCGACATCGGCCGCCGTGAACCCCTACTTGGTATTGACCGTGCGCAGCACCGTGAGCACCAACGTCCGCGTCACCTCCACGATCTCCGGCAGGGTGACCCGCTCCCGGACGCTGTGCCCGTGGCGGATGTCGCCCGGCCCGTACTGGAGGGTGGGGATGCCCGCGGCCGTGTAGAGCCGCAGATCGCTGCCGTACGGAGCACCGCGCTCCCGCACCCGCACACCCGCGTTCGCGGCCGCGTGAGCGTCTGCGACGGTGTCCCGGAGCGGATCCCCGGCCGGCAGACGGCCACTGGCGAACCGGCCCCCCGGCCAGGTCACCGTCACCGGGTGCGCGCGCAGCCACGGGTCGGCGGCGCAGGCCTCGGCCACGCACCGCTCCAGCGCGGCCCGGGCCACCGCCGGGTCCTCGTCGAGCCGTACGCCCAACCGCCCCTCGGCGACGAGGAGATCGGGCACACTGCTCGCCCAGTCACCGGACCGCAGAGTGCCGACCGAGAGCGCGTACGGGATCGGGTACTCGGCCATCAGCGGGTCCGGGTCGGTGTTCCGCTCCGCCTCCAGCCGGGCCAGGGCCCGGTGCACGGGCAGATACGCGTCAACGGCACTCACCCCCTCGTCACGCGAACTCGCGTGGGCGGACCGGCCCGGAACATCGAGACGGAACGTCAACGCACCGGCGTTGGCCGTGACGAGGGTCCCGGCGGTCGGCTCGGCGATGACACAGGCGTCACCCGTGTGACCGCGCCGGAGCGTACCGAAGGCACCCAGCCCGCCGTCCTCCTCGCCGACCACGAAGTGCACCGCCACCCGCCCGCGCAGCCGCACCCCGCTCGCCCGGATCGCCGCCAGCGCCGCCAGGTGCGCGGTGAGCCCGGCCTTCATGTCACAGGCGCCGCGGCCGTGCACGGTGTCCCCGGTCACCCGCGGAACGAACGGATCGCCCTCCCACTGCTCCAGGTCCCCCGGCGGTACGACGTCGACGTGCCCCTGGAGGATCACCGTCGCCCCGTCCCCACCGTCCTCGGTCG
>NZ_VJZC01000555.1 GCF_009377185.1 Streptomyces spongiae | reverse complement strand
CTGTTCGCCCCGGCCGACGCCACCGCACCCCGCGTCTGCCGGGACTTCGTGCGCGCCGTCCTCTTCACTCACGACCGGGAGCGCCTCGTCATGCCCGCCGCCCTGTGCACCTCGGAACTCGTCACCAACGTTCACCTGCACACCAAGGGCACCACCATGCTGCGCGTCCGCCTGACCCCCGCCCGCATCCATGTGAGCGTCTTCGACGAGAGTCCCGACCCGCCGGTCCTGGCCCACCCCGTCGCTGCGGTGCCCGCCTGCTGGGGGCGCGGGCTCGCGCTCGTCGAGGAGATGGCGGACAGGTGGGGCGTCGCGGGTGAGAGAGCCGGGCGGTGCGCGAAGGGGGTGTGGTTCGAGCTCGGGCTCGCCGCCGGGTGAGTCGTTCCTGCGTCACCAGTTCGAGTGAACCGAGGTCGTTTCCGCAGGTGAGTCCGTATGGCCGCCTAACCTAACGGCGTTGCTTGTGCCGTGAGCACGCCCAGCCCACACTTGATGAGGAGGTGCCGCCATGACCGCTCTTGCGCACGAGGGGCCCAAGACCATGCCTGAGATCAGGACCGAATCAGTGTCGCCGGCCGAGAACGGCCCCGAACTGGACGAGGCGCTGTGGCAGGCATGGAAGACCATGGAAGTCCCCGAGGGCTACCGCGCTGAGATCATTGAGGGGTTCATCGAGGTGTCGCCCACCGGTCGCTTCGCACACGCCCAGGTCGTCAACCGCCTCCGGGACGCTTTGGCGATCTTTCTGAAGGACAGCGATCACAGCGCCTGGAATGACACGAACGTGATCCACACAGGGAGTGCCTGGATTCCGGACGGGCTCGTGGCTCCTCGGGACGCGGAGCTGATCGAGGATGAAGAAGGCCTCGGGATCAAGGCTTCCGCAGTCTCGATGGTCGTCGAAGTCGTCTCCCCCGGCAAACGCAACCAGGACCGCGACCGTGTCCGCAAGCGCCGCGAGTACGCCCGCGCCGGCATCCCGGTGTACGTGATGATCGATGACCACGACGGCCAGGGAGCCGTCACCCTTTTCACCGGACCTCGCCCTGACGCGGCCGACTGGGGGGACATCCACCGCGTCCCCTACGGCACCGAGGTCCTCATCCCCGAAGGCCCCGCCAAGGGCTTCACCATCACTGAGGCCATCACGGGACCCGCCAGGTCCGAGAAGTAGCCCAAGGTGCGGCCGGGCTGAACCGTCCGACCCCGAAACGTGTCTCCACAGGCGTTACGCGTACGCCGCACCCCCGGAGGCACCCATGGCCATGGTCGGACTGTTCTGGATCACGGAGACGTCCGTGTACGTCGGGGCCGAGCCCGAGGGGTACGGGCGGAGTGTGCGGCTGACGGCGGACGGTGTGGAGGCGCTCGGCACCGATCAGCGGGGCAGCTGGGCGTGGGTCGACGTGCGGGCCCTGGGCGTGCACTGCGCGCCCGTGCGCTCCGGATCGCGGTGGATGGTGGGCGCCGCCGTGAGCACGGTACTGGACGCGGCGCTGGGCGGCGGTGAGGTTCCGCCCGTCTTCGAGGTCCACGTCGAGGACGAGGACGGAACCACCGAGCTGGACACCTACAGTGCGGCGCTGCACGGCTACGCCACGTTCGAGTACGACCTGTCGGTCATGTTGCTCCAGCGGTTCGTGACGGGCATCGCGAACGTGTCGGTGCTGCTGGACTGGGGCCGCGCGCACGCCGTCGAGGGCACGCCCGGGCGAGAGGCGCGGGAGGCGCTGCTGCGGCAGTGGATGGAGGCGTGAGGCGCGTCGGGGCAAAGTCGGCTTACCGGGGTGAAACGCGTAGCTCCGTTTGTGGAGGTCAGAGGGATACCCCTCGCCCGGCCCTCTAAGTGGAGGACATGAGTTCTTCCCGCGTCTCAAGACCTTTACTCTCTTCACACCAAGAACACGGAACGCTGTTGTCATCTCGTTAAGTGGTTGCTCCTTGACGCTGAGGTGAACACCGCGTTGGCTTTCAGCCATATGGGGCGCAATGCTGCGCCCACGCCCGGAAGGCCCTTGATGTGAACACCCGTACCACCCGTACTCGAATACGCCGCTTCGTGGCGAGACGCACGGCTGTCGGCGTGGCCGCGTCGGCGGCGGCCCTCTCGCTCGCCTCCTGCGGCGTCGTGGACGGCATCGGCGACGAGAGCAAGGCGAGCCCCACCAAGGGCGACGACATCACGGTGGGACTCCTCCTGCCCGAGAAGGAGAACGCGCGTTACGAGCAGTTCGACCACCCCATCATCAAGAGCAAGGTCGCGGAGCTGACCAGCAACAAGGGCACGGTCCAGTACGCCAACGCCGAGGGGAGCGCGAAGCGGCAGAGCAGCCAGCTCGAGCAGATGGTGGCGGAGAGGGTCGACATCCTCATCGTGGACGCCGTCGACTCCAAGGCCATCGCGAGCGGCGTCAAGAAGGCGAAGGCCGCCGGGATCCCCGTCATCGCGTACGACCGGCTCGCCCAGGGACCGATCGACGCGTACATCTCGTTCGACAACGAGCTCGTGGGCCAGGTGCAGGGCCGCGCCCTCGTCGAGAAGCTGGGCAACTCGCCCGCAAGCAAGATCGTCATGATGAACGGCGCGAAGACCGACCCGAACAGCGCGCAGTTCAAGGCCGGGGCCATGTCCGAACTCCAGGACGCGACGACGATCGCCGAGGAGTTCGACACCAAGGACTGGGACCCGAAGTACGCCAAGGCCAACATGGAGAAGGCGATCCAGGCCGTCGGCCTCGACAACATCGCCGGTGTCTACGCGGCCAACGACGGCATCGCGGGCGCCGTCATCGACGCGCTGAAGACCGCCGGCGTCTCCAAGGTGCCGCCCGTGACCGGGCAGGACGCCGAGCTGGCCGCGGTGCAGCGGATCGTCTCCGGCGACCAGTACATGAGCGTCTACAAGTCGTACCCGCAGGAGGCGAACGCCGTCGCCGAGATGGCCGTCGCCCACGTCCAGGGCCGCTCGATCGAGTTCGACGCCCTCACCCGCGACAACGTCGACTCCCCGACCACCGAGAACGTCCCCTCCCAGCTGGTCCCCGTGGTCGAGCTGACCAAGGAGAACATCGAGGACACGGTGATCAAGGACAACATCTACACCGTCAAGCAGATCTGCACGTCCAAGTACCGGGCGGCCTGCGAGGACATCGGCCTGCTGAAGTAGTGCCCGCCCCCGCCCCCGCCTCGGCCCCGGCTCACGCCACTCGGGTGAACTCCACCGTCACCTCCGGAGGGCCTCCGGGCACACCGCGGTAGACACCCTTGTGCGGGGTCACGTCGTCGTAGTCGCGGCCGCGGCCCACCACGACGTGGGACTCGTCGGCGCGGGTGCGGTTGGTGGGGTCGTAGCCGGTCCAGTCGCCCGCCCAGTACTCGACCCAGGCGTGGCTCTGCCCGGCCACGGGACGGTGCAGCTCCGCCTCGCGTTCGGGGTGGAGGTAGCCGGAGACGTAGCGGGCGGGCAGGCCGAGGCCCCGCAGCAGGCCCAGGGTGAGGTGGGCGATGTCCTGGCAGACGCCCGCGCCCTGCTCCCACGCCTCGGCCGCGCTGGTGGTGACGCCGGTGGATCCGGGGACGTAGGAGACGCGGTCGGCGACCAGGGACGAGACCGCCACCGCCGTCTCGTGCGGGTCCAGACCCGCGGCAGCCTCCCGGGCCCGCTCCACCAGGGCGTCCGTGACCGTCGTACGGCTGGTCGGGGCGGCGTACTCCAGCAGCCGGGTGCGTTGCGTCGCCTCGGCCACCTCCGCCCACGCGGGCGCCTGCGGTACCGGGTCCGGCGGGGACGTCTCCACGAGGCTCGTCGCCGTGATCGTCAGGTCGGCGTGGGGCTCCATCAGGTCGAAGCCGGTGACCTGGGTGCCCCAGTAGTCCCAGTACGACCAGGTGGGGGTCGAGGGGTTCACCAGGACGCGGGCGTCCAGGGTCGTCTGCGTGGGCAGGGTCAGCGGGGTCATGCGGACCTCGTTGTGCGAGGAGGCCGCGGGCTGGGCGTACGGGACGCGGGTGACGTGGCGGATGCGCAGGCGGTGGGGGGTCCCAAGTACCCTCTTGGTGTTCTCCGGGGTCATCGTCGCGCTCCTTCCTGGGCCCACTCGACGGGCCCCTGGTACGGGAAGAACTTCTCCGCCACCGCGTCGGCGGACGCCATGCAGGCCCTTTGCAGGTCCCGCAGCAGGACGGGCAGCCCGTCCCCCAGGGACCCCGAGTCGAGGTACTCCAGATGGGTGCGCATGGCCCCGATCGGGCGCCGCGCCGGGTCCTGGCGAGGGCGCCCCAGGGCCGCCAGGCACTCCTCCGCCGTCGTCAGCGCGTGCAGCGCCGAGCGCGGGAAGTCCCGGTCCAGGAGCAGGAACTCGGCCACCCTCGGGCTGTCGCCGAAGCCGCCGTACACGCGCGCGTACGCCTCGTCCGCCCCGCTCGCGCTCAGCAGGGTCGGCCAGTCGGGCGCGTGCGCCGCGTCCAGCACGCGCACGGACAGCAGCCGTACGGTCATGTCGACCCGCTCCAGGCTCCGGCCCAGCACCACGAAGCGCCAGCTGTCGTCCCGGCTCATCGTGGAGTCGGCCAGCCCGAAGAACAGGGCCGCTCGTCTGCGCACCAGCTCCAGATAGGCGTACGGGCCCGTCCGGCGCGACGCCCTGCGCTGGTCGGCGAGGGCGTGCCAGGTGGAGTTGAGGCACTCCCACATCTCGGACGACACCGCCTCGCGGGCGCTGCGGGCGTTGAGCCGGGCGGCGCCCAGCGCACCCTCGATCGAGCCGGTCGAGCGGGCGTCGAAGGCCAGCTGGTCCAGCACCTGCTGCATGTCGCAGGGGCCGTCGCCCGCGTCGACGCCGAGGATCGCGTACAGGGAGCGGCAGGCGGCGTCCTCGTCACGCCACGGGTCTTCGAGCAGCCGGTGCAGGTAGGCGTCGAGGATGCGTCCGGTGGCGTCGGCGCGTTCCACGTACCGACCGGTCCACGTCAGCGCCTCGGCTATCCGGGAGAGGATCACGTCGTTCATTGCTGCTGTGCCCCTTCCTGTACGACGGAACGGGTGCCGTCGGGCCCGAGCTGGCGCGGCGCCTTCTCGGGCAGCGGGCCGCCGACGGCCGGGAACGGCTGCTCGGCGGGGCCCTCGGCCAGCACCCAGGTGTCCTTGGACCCGCCGCCCTGACTGGAGTTGACGATGAGGTTGCCCTCCTGCAGCGCGACGCGTGTCAGCCCGCCGGGCAGCACCCACACCTCGCTCCCGTCGTTGACGGCGAACGGGCGCAGGTCGATGTGGCGCGGCGCCATGTGCTCGCCGGCGAGGGTGGGGGAGGTGGACAGCGCGACCGGCCGCTGGGCGATCCAGCCCCGCGGATCGGCGGCGACGGCGGCGCGCGTGCGCTCGAGGGTCTGGGCGTCGGCCTTGGGCCCGATGACGATGCCCTGCCCGCCGGCCCCGTCGACGGGCTTGATGACGAGCTGGTCGATCTGGTCGAGCACGGCCTCCAACTGCCCGGGTTCCTCGGGCCGGTAGGACTCGACATTCGGAAGAATCGGTTCCTCGCCGAGGTAGTACCGGATCAGATCGGGTACGTACGTGTAGAGCAGCTTGTCGTCCGCGATCCCGTTTCCGACAGCATTGGCGAGGGTGACGTTCCCGGCCACGGCGGCGCTCATGATCCCCGGGCAGCCGATCACGGAGTCCGGCCGGAAGTGCAGCGGATCGAGGAAGTCGTCGTCGAGCCGTCGGTATACGACATGGACGGGCATCTCACCGCGCGTCGTGCGCATCCACACCCGGTTCCCGCGGCACACGAGGTCGTGCCCCTCGACCAGCTGCACACCCATCAGCCGGGCCAGCAGGGCGTGTTCGAAGTAGGCGGCGTTGTTGGGCCCGGGAGTGAGCACGACGACCCTGGGGTCCCCGATCCCGCCGGGCGCGGCCGCCCGCAGCGCGGCCAGCAGTCTCTGCGCGTACCCGTCCACCGGGAGCACGTGCTGTTCGGCGAAGAGCGAGGGGAAGATACGGGTCATCGCGCGCCGGTTCTCGATGACGTACGACACGCCGGACGGGACGCGCACGTTGTCCTCGAGCACCCGGAAGTCACCGGCCTCGTCCCGCACGAGATCGATCCCGGCGACGTGGATGCGCACCCCGCCGGGCGGCTCGACCCCGTGTGCGGATCTGTGGAAGTGGTGGGAGTTGAGCAGCAGCCGCCAGGGCACGACCCCGTCCTCGAACGCACGGCAGGGCCCGTACGCGTCACCGAGATACGCCTCCAGCGCCCTGACCCGCTGCGCCACCCCGCGCTGGATGAGGTCCCACTCCAGCGCGTCGAGGATGCGGGGCACCAGATCCAACGGCCAGGGCCGCTCCTCGCCCGCGAAGGCGTAGGTCACGCCCCGGTCGGTGAAGGCCCGGGCCATCTGGTCGGCCTTGAACCGCAGTTCGCCCGGTTCGATGGGCTGCAGCGCCGCCAACACCGGCTCGTAGGCGGTCCTGACCTCACCCGGCCGCTCAAACATCTCGTCCCACGCGTCGGCCAACGCGTACGCGTCAAATATGTCCGCCATGGCCTGACGGTAGGTGTGGTACGTAACGCGCTGATCTCGGGGGCATTTCGGGCAGTTCACGGGAACGATCGTGAGGGAGGGGCTTACGG
>NZ_VJZC01000554.1 GCF_009377185.1 Streptomyces spongiae | reverse complement strand
AACACCGCCTTGCCCACCCATCCCACGCCCCTCACAATGCGCATGACAAATACACGGTGATCGGAACCCTTCCGTCACCCACGTCGCAAGAGGGGACCCCCACATGAGAAAACCTCTCGTCGCCGCAGTCTTCGCCCTGGCGCTGGCCGGAGCGGGCACGGCACCCGCGGTCGCCGCGAGCGCGCCCGCGGCCGACCCCGCCTCCGTCGGCAAGGGCGCGGACACGGACACGATCACGTCCGAGGTCTCGGATCTGGTCACGTCCACCACGGCGACGGTGGGCCGGATCACCCAGCCGTCCGCCCAGGCCGTCAACTTCGCCGGCACCGTCTCGCTGAGCAACTGCTCCGGCTCCGTCGTCCGGATGCCCGACTCCGAGGACAACGACCCGGCGCTGGTGATGACCAACGGCCACTGTCTGGAGTCCGGCTTCCCGGCGGCCGGCGAGGTCATCGTCGACCAGGCCTCCAGCCGCACCTTCGGCCTGCTCAACTCCGCGGGCTCCCGTGTCGCCACGCTCCGCGCCAGCAAGATCTCGTACGGCACGATGACCGACACGGATGTCGCGCTGTACCAGCTCACCACCACGTACGCGCAGATCAAGAGCTCGTACGGCATCGACGCGCTCACCCTCAACGACACGCACCCGACCGCCGGCACCGCCATCAGCGTGGTCTCCGGCTACTGGAAGCGGATCTACAGCTGCAATGTCGACGGGTTCGCGTACCGCCTGAAGGAGGGTGACTGGACCTGGAAGGACTCGGTCCGTTACACCTCCGCCTGCAACACCATCGGCGGCACCTCCGGTTCGCCGGTCGTCGACGCCGCCACCAACAAGGTGGTCGCCGTCAACAACACGGGCAACGAGGACGGCGAGCGCTGCACCGTCAACAACCCCTGTGAGGTCGACGCGAGCGGCAACGTGACGGTCCGCCAGGGCATCAACTACGCCCAGGAGACCTACCAGATACCCGCCTGCTTCGGCGTCGACAACAAGCTCGACCTGAGCGCGAGCGGCTGCGTCCTGCCCAAGCCGTAGGCGCCCCGCCAGCACGTCCGTCCGGCGGCCGTCCTCGATCGCGAGACGGCCGTCGACGAGGACGTACGGGATGCCGACGGGCAGCGTCCTCGGCGACTCGAACGTGGAGCCCGCGGCCACCGTGCCCGGGTCGAACAGCACCAGGTCGGCGCGGTACCCCTCGCGCACCAGCCCCCGGTCGGCGAGCCCCAGGCGGGCCGCGGGCCGCGAGGTGAGGTGCGCGACGCACTCCTCCAGGGACAGCACGCCCAACTCCCTTACGTACCGGCCGAGATACTGCGGGAACGTCCCGTACGCGCGCGGGTGCGGCTTGGCGCCCTGAAGGATGCCGTCGGAGCCGCCCGTGTGCACGCGGTGCCGCATGATCGTCCGGACGTTCTCCTCGTGGCCCACGTGCTGGAGGATCGTCGAGCCGAGCCGGTCGGCGAGGAGGAGCCGGTGGGCGGTGGTCCAGGGGGCCTCGCCGCGCTCGTCGGCGGACTGCTGGACGGTCCTGCCGACGTACGGGGCGAGTTCCGGGTCCGTCACGCCCGAGATCTCGATCGTGTCCCACTCGATGGGCACGCCATGGCAGCCGTCGGCGCCCACGACCTCCATGTGGTGCCGGATGCGCTCCGCCGTCGCCTCGTCCTCCAGCCGCGCCAGGATCGCCTCCGGGCCGCCCTCGCTCGCCCAACTGGGCAGCATCGCCACGAGCGTCGTACAGCCCGGTGTGTAGGGATACGTGTCGAGCGTGATGTCGGCGCCGTCGGCGAGCGCGTCGTCCAGCAGGGACAGCAGTTCGGCGCCCCGGCCCTTGTTGACGCCGAAGTTCATGGTGGCGTGGGCGAGATGGAGCGGACAGTCCGCCTCCCGTGTGAGGGCGACCATCTCCTCGTACGCCTGAAGCGCCCCGGCCCCGTACGACCGGTGGTGCGGGCAGTAGTAGCCGCCGTGCTCGCCGACGACCCGGCACAGCTCGGTCAGTTCGGCGTCCTTGGCGTACATGCCGGGTGTGTACGTCAGCCCCGACGACATCCCGACGGCGCCCTCCCGCATCCCGTCGGCCACCAACTGCCGCATCCGGTCGAGCTCTTCGGGCGTCGGCTCGCGGTCCTCCCAGCCCATGGCCAGCATCCGTACGGTGCCCTGCGGGATCAGGTACGCGGCGTTGACCGCGATGCCCTCGCCGTCGAAGCCGTGGTCGAGCCGGTCCAGGTACTCGCCGACGGACCGCCAGGTGAAGTCGATGTCGTCGCCGTGGCCGTTCCAGCCGGTGATGGCCCTGCGGACCTCGGCGAGGGTGCGGTCGTCGACCGGCGCGTACGACAGCCCGTCCTGGCCGATCACTTCGAGCGTGACCCCCTGCGCGACCTTCGCGCTGTGGTCGGGGTCCCGCAGCAGGGCCAGGTCGCTGTGGGCGTGCATGTCGACGAAGCCGGGTGAGAGCACCAGTCCCTCCGCGTCCAACTCCCGGGTCGCTCGCGGGCGTTGGCAGCCCGCCGCGGCGGCCTCCTGGACGATCGAGACGATCCGGCCGCCGTCGACGACCACGTCGGCGCGGTACGAGGGGGTGCCGGTGCCGTCCACCACGTCCGCGTCACGGATGACGAGATCCTCCATGAACGTCTCCTGTCTCCTAGAAGAACGTGCGGACGTAGTCCACGACGGTGCCGTCCTGCTCCACCACCGGGATCAGCTGCCACTTGTCGAACGACGTGCAGGGGTGGGACAGACCGAGCGCCAGCCAGTCGCCGACCTCCAGGTCCGCCTCGGGGGTCGTGGCGATCCACGCGTGCTGGTCGGAGAGGGACGTGACCGTGACACCGGTGGCGGGACGGTCGGCCCCGGCGCGGCGGATCACCTCGGCGGCGGGCAGGTCCAGGTCGTACGCCGCGTCCCGCTTGCCCGCGTTGACGAAGGCCTGCTCGGGGGAGGGGCGGGAGACCACCTGGGACCAGAGGCGGAAGGCGGGCTGGAGGGCGCCCTCGCCGGGGACGCGGTTGAACGGGGTCACCCGGCGGTAGTGGCCCACGTCGTGCGAGACGTACGCACCCGACCGCAGCAACTTCAGTACGGGAAGCGACAGTTCGGGGATGTCGGCGAACACGTCCGCCACCGCGTCGAACCAGGCGCTGCCGCCCGCGCTCACCACGATCTCGTCCAGCCCCGCGAACCGCCCGGCCTTGTCGAAGTCCGCCGCCAGCGCCGTGAGCCGCCGCAGCCAGGCCCGCACCCGCTCGGGGTTCGCCTGGGGAACCTCGCCCTCGTACCCCGCCACTCCCACCAGCCGCAGCGTGGGCACGGCCGCCACCGCGTCCGCCACCGCCGCGCACTCCGCCTCGGTCCGGACCCCGGTACGCGCCCCCTCACCGGCGGCGAGCTCGACGACCACGTCCAGGGGCCGGGAGGCGACACCTCGCAGGGCCGAGTCCATCAGCTCGACCCCGCGCACCGAGTCGACGTAACAGACGAGCCGGAAGGAGGGGTCGGCCGTCAGCTCCTGGGCGATCCACTTCAGCGCGGGCTCGTCGACGACCTCGTTCGCGAGGAAGACCCGCTCGATCCCGAACTCCCGCGCCACCCGCACCTGATGCGGAACCGCCAGCGTGATGCCCCACGCGCCCCGGTCGATCTGCTGCCAGAAGAGCTGCGGGGCCATGGACGTCTTGCCGTGCGGTGCGAACACGAGCCCGTGACGGGCCGCGTACGCCTCCATGAGCGCCAGGTTGTGCTCCAGGCGCTCGGCGGAGAGGGCGAGGACCGGGGTGGTGAAGCCGCCCGTGAAGAGGTTGCGGCGCTCGGCCGCGAGCTCGCCGACGGTCAGGCCGACGGCGTCCGGGGGGAGGCCCTTGAAGCGGTGGCCGACGCGCTCGGCGGCCAGGCGGGCGAGGGCTTCGGTCCGTACATCGGTACTGGCTTCCGCACCCGTGGAACCCATGGAACCCATTGAAGCCATGGAGGTCCTCCCTGATCAGGTGGATTGCGATATGTGCAACGGGCATTGCGTATGTCGCGCAGTGCTGTCTAACATCCCAGCCAACACCGGGTCAATGGAGTCGTTGGCCCGGCACCGACAAGGAGGCCGTGTGACCACCGACCGACCCGCCGCCGCGGCGGCCCACGGCGGAACCTCCGACGGTGTCGTCGATGTAGTCACGCTCGGCGAGTCCATGGTCACCTTCCTTCCCTCCCGCCCGGGACCCCTAGCCCACGTTCCCTCCTTCGAGCGGGCCATCGGAGGAGCCGAGTCCAACGTGGCGTGCGCGCTCGCCGCCACCGGGCATACGGTCCGCTGGGTGAGCCGGGTGGGCGCCGACGGGTTCGGTGACCACCTGGTCGAGGCGATCGGGGCGTACGGCGTCGACGTCTCGGCCGTACGACGTGATCCGGCGCGCCCGACCGGCGTGTACTTCCGCACGGCGGCGGACCGGGCGGCCGACGCGCACGAGGTGGCGTACTACCGGGCGGGATCGGCGGCGTCCGCGATGGCCGTGGGGAACGTCGACCCGGCCGCGGTGCGGGCATGCCGCGTCCTGCACCTCTCCGGGATCACGGCGGCGCTGTCCGGCGACTGCCTCGCCCTGCTCCGGGAACTGACCGAACCCCGCCCGGGCCGCCCGCTCGTCTCCTTCGACGTCAACTTCCGCCCCAGCCTGTGGTCCGACGCCGAGGGCCCCCGCGTCCTGCTCGATCTCGCCCGCCGCGCCGACATCGTCTTCGTCGGAGCGGACGAGGCGGCGGAGGCCTGGGGCATCGGCAGCGGTCCGGAGGCCGTCCGGGCCGCCCTTCCCGAGCCCCGCATGCTGGTGGTGAAGCAGGGCTCTCAGGGCGCGACCCTGTTCGAGCGGCCCCAGGACTCGTCTGCCCCGTCGGGGCCGGTGGCCGACAACAGGTCCGTCGTGGCTGGTCGCGCCCACGCGGCGGAGCCGCATATGTCACTGCCCCGCGCCCCTTTCAGGGGCGCCACCGGCACGCCCACGGCCACAGACGGCACGCTCACGGACAACACGATCACCTTCGTCCCCTCCCTCCACGTGGACGTCGTGGCTCCCGTGGGCGCCGGAGACGCCTTCGCCGCCGGGTTCCTGTCGGCCGTCCTGCGCGACCTCCCCGCGCGGGCACGCCTCCGCCACGGCCACCTCATGGCCGCCGCCGCGCTCACGGTGCCCGGCGACCTCGGCACACCCCCCACGCGCGACCACGCCGACCGCCTGGCCGCCCTGGACGACGGGCCCTGGGGCACACTTCGTCTCGGCCCCGGCTGGACACAAGCCGTCGATCAAGCCGTCGACCAGGGCGCTGACCGAGCCGTCACGCGGGCCGAGGAGGAGGTACACCACCCATGAGCCAGACCGTCGACCGCGCCCTCAGCATCCTGCCGCTGCTGGCCGAGGGCCCCGCCGACCTGGGCCGCGTCGCCGACCGCCTGGGCGTCCACAAGTCCACGGCCCTGCGCCTCCTCCGCACCCTCCACGAACACGGCCTGGTCTACCGCCAGTCCGACCAGCGCTACCGCCTCGGCGCCCGCCTCTTCGCCCTCGCCCAGGAGGCCGTGGAGAACCTCGACGTCCGCGAGATCGCCCACCCCCACCTCGTACGCCTCAACGAGGAGTGCGGCCACACCGTCCACCTCGCGGTCTACGAGGAGAACGAGGTCCTCTACATCGACAAGGTCGAGAGCCGCTACCCGGTGCGCATGTACTCGCGGATCGGCAAGCCCGTCGCGATCACCGTCGCCGCCGTCGCCAAGCTCCTCCTCGCCGACCTCCCCGAGTCCGAGCGCCGCGTCCTCGCCGAGAAGCTCGACTACCCCCTCTACACGTCCCGTTCGACCCCCAACGCGGCCGCCTTCCTCAAGGAACTGGAGCGGGTGCGCGACCAGGGCTGGGCCACCGACCTCGGTGGCCACGAGGAGTCCATCAACTGCGTCGGCGCCCCCATCCGCGGCGTCGACGGCAGGGTCGTCGCCGCGATGTCGGTCTCGGCCCCCAACGTCGTCGTCACCGCCGACGAACTCCTCACCCTGCTCCCCCTGGTGCGCCGCACCGCCGAGGCCATCAGCCGCGAGTATTCGGGCAGGACCCCCACGAAGGACCCCGCCTGACCGACAGGTGAAGGACTCCGCATGACCGACAAGGTGAAGGACCCCGTATGACCGACAAGATCGCGCTCACCCCGAAGACCCACACCACCCCGCCCGCGAAGTTCTCGCACGGCGTGAAGAAGGGGAACATCCTCCAGGTCGCCGGCCAGGTCGGGTTCCTGCCCGCGGAGGAGGGCAAGCCGCCCACGCCCGCCGGGCCCACCCTGCGCGAGCAGACCCTCCAGACCCTCGCCAACGTCAAGGCGATCCTCGAAGAGGGCGGCTCCGGCTGGGACGACGTGATGATGATCCGCGTCTACCTCACGGACGTGGACCACTTCGCCGAGATGAACGCGATCTACAACCAGTACTTCGAGGAGCAGCAGCTCACGGCTCCGCCCGCCGCCCGCACCACGGTCTACGTCGGCCTTCCCGCGGGCCTCCTCATCGAGATCGACGCCCTGGCCGTTCTCGGGTAGCGCCTCCAGCGCCTCCAGCGCCTCCAGCGCCTCCAGCGCCCCTGGCGCCCCCAACTCCCGCACTCCGTACGCCGTCACGGTG
>NZ_VJZC01000553.1 GCF_009377185.1 Streptomyces spongiae | reverse complement strand
CAACCCGTCCGGCGCGCAGCTGACCTTCTCCTCGCCGCGGCACGATCCCTCCTATGTGTCGGTGCCGCTGCGCGAGCAGTGATCTCCGGCTGCCACCGGTCGGGCCTGGCCTTGTGAGCTGCTGCCCCGACGTCGCGCACATCAGCGATCCGTCAGGGGAATTCAGAAGGATCTGACGCACGCATGAACAAGAACATTCGCCGTTCGATCGTGATAGCCGCCGGAGTCACCGGCGCGTGGGCGCTCGGTTCGAGCATGGCCAGCGCGGACGAACTGCCTTCGTCGGCAGTGACCACGCCCGACGCAACCGTCGACACCGGGGACGTGCTCGGTGCGGTCACCGACACCGTGGGCGGGGTCGTCACCGAGGTGACGGACACCGCCAAGGGCACCGACACCACCGCCACCGCCAAGAAGGCCGCCCCCGACGTCGCCACCCAGACCGCCGCAAAGGTCACCGCCGCACCCACGCGGACCGCGGACCAGGCCCGCCGCTACGTGGACGCCGACGTCTCCGGGGTCACACACGTCTCCCACATCCCCCACGTCTCCCACGTCTCCCACGTCTCCCACGTCACCCACGCCTCCGCGAAGGCGTCCAGGACAGTCACCGGCGTCGCGGCCCACGCTCAGCAGCACGCCGGGGCCGCGGTCGTCGACGTCAGCGCGCCCGAGGACGAGATCGACTACCTCTTCGGCCCCCTCGGCTCGTTCGCCCCGGAGCTGGAGGAGGCCCTCGCCGCCGCGCAGACCCGCATCCAGGGCACGAAGCACACCGCGCAGGGAGCGGCCCAGCGGACGGTCCACGCCACCGCGACCGGCGCCGAGGCCCGCCTCACCGCCACGACCGCCACGGCCAACGGGGTCCAGGGGCAGCTCCTGACCCAGGCCACCACCGTCACGACCGCCGCCCAGGACACGGTCTCCGCCGTCCCGGGCCACATCACGGGCACGGTCGCGGGCATCCCGGCCACGGTCACACCGGTCGTCGCCCCCGTCGTCGACGAGACCACCGCCGCCGTCGTGCCGCCGGTCGCCGGCACCGTGGTCGACGGCGTCACCCCGGTCGCCGGCCACGCCGTGGGCAACACCACCGGCCTCACCGACCGGACCACGGCCCACACGGGCACGCTCGCGCACCAGGCCGCGGCCGACGCGACGACCCTCGCCGGACAGGCCGTTGCCCAGGCGCGGACCCTCGCCGGCCAGGCCACGGCCAACGCCGGCACCTTCACGTACGGCGTCACGGGGGATGCCGGCGCCCTCACCGGGCAGGCCGTCGCGGACCTCCAGCCGTACGCGACCGGAGTCGCGGGACAGGTCGTAGGCGACGCCAGCGGCTCCGTGCTCCCGCCGGTCGCCCACACCGCCGTCGACGGCGTGGTGCCCGTCGCCGGGCAGGCGGTCGGGGACGCGACCCACCTCGCGTACGGCGTCGCGGGCGATGTCCGGCCGTTCGCGCAGAACCTGGTCGGCGAGGTTCCGCCGCTGGCCACGGGCCTCGTCCAGGAGCAGGTCGGACCGTTCGCGGAGGGGGTCGTCGCAGACGACGTCACGCCGTTCGCGGAGGGGATCGTCGCGGACGACGTCACGCCGTTCGCGTACGGCACGGTCGGGGCCGTGCAGCCGGTCGTCGACACCGTCACCGGGTACGTCGACACCGTCGCCGACTCCGCGCAGCCCGTCGTGGCGGGCGTCGGCGGAAGCGCGACGCACCTCGCGTACGGCGTCGGCGGGGGCGCGACGCATCTCGCGTACGGCGTCACTGGGGACGTGCGGCCGTTCGCGCAGAGCGTCGCCGGCGAGGTCGCCCCCGTGGCCGGACAGGTCGCGCCCTTCGCGCAGGACCTCACCGGCACGGTCCAGGCCACCAGCGGCCCGCTCGTCGGCAACGCCGTCGGCGGTGCCGGGGGCGTGACCGACTCGATCACTCCGGACTACCTGCCGAACGCCCACTACGGCGTCGGCGCCTGACAGAGCCCCGCCGGTAGGCAACAGAGCTCCGCCGGTAGGCAACAGAGCTCCGCCGGGAGGCATCCGGCACGGCCGAACCCATCGGCCGTGCCGCGGACGGCCGAAGCCGTCGGCCGTGTCCGACCCCATCCCGGCGGGTGGCGGTAGTGGTCCCCATTGGGGTGGGGATCACCCGCCCTGGGCCCTTCAGAGCCATTGGAGGGCCTTCCAGGGGTCTCACCGGGTCAACCCCAGCCCGGTGAGGCCCCGCACATGCGGCACGCGGTGCCAGTGAGCAGGGCATCATGTGACAGGTATCACCGCTCAGGTGTGACCCCTGATTTAGAGACCGTCTGCAAGCGGCGATAACCTGCGAGACGGACATGCCGCGCGCTCGGACACCGTGTGCGCCTCCCTTGTGACATACAGCGGACGTCACGTTGCCCTTCGCGGCACGCCCACGCATCCAACGAACCGCTAGATCACTGATAGGGACGGAAGCGCGTGGACCTGTTCGAGTACCAGGCGAGGGACCTCTTCGCCAAGCACGGTGTACCGGTGCTGGCCGGTGAAGTCATCGACACGCCTGAGGGGGCGCGCGAGATCACCGAGCGGCTGGGCGGCAAGTCGGTCGTCAAGGCGCAGGTGAAGGTCGGTGGTCGCGGCAAGGCCGGCGGCGTCAAGCTGGCCGCCACCCCGGACGAGGCCGTCGCCCGCGCGACGGACATCCTCGGCATGGACATCAAGGGCCACACGGTCCACAAGGTGATGATCGCCGAGACGGCTCCGGAGATCGTCGAGGAGTACTACGTCTCCTACCTCCTCGACCGCACGAACCGCACCTTCCTGGCCATGGCCTCCGTCGCCGGTGGCATGGACATCGAGGAGGTCGCCGCGACGACCCCCGAGAAGCTCGCCAAGATCCCGGTCGACTCCAACGCGGGCGTCACCAAGGAGAAGGCGCGGGAGATCGTGGCCGCGGGCCAGTTCCCGGCCGAGGTCGCCGACAAGGTCGCCGACGTGCTGGTGACCCTGTGGGACGTCTTCGTCAAGGAGGACGCCCTCCTCGTCGAGGTCAACCCGCTCGCCAAGGTCGCCTCCGGTGACATCCTCGCCCTCGACGGCAAGGTCTCCCTGGACGCGAACGCCGAGTTCCGTCACCCGGAGTTCGAGGAGTTCGAGGACAAGGCGGCGGCCAACCCCCTCGAGGCCGCGGCCAAGGCCAAGGGCCTCAACTACGTGAAGCTCGAGGGCGAGGTCGGCATCATCGGAAACGGTGCCGGTCTGGTCATGTCCACCCTCGACGTGGTCGCGTACGCCGGTGAGGCCCACAAGGGCGTCAAGCCGGCCAACTTCCTCGACATCGGTGGCGGTGCCTCCGCCGAGGTCATGGCGAACGGCCTGGAGATCATCCTGGGCGACCCGGACGTCAGGTCCGTCTTCGTGAACGTCTTCGGTGGCATCACCGCGTGCGACGCCGTCGCCAACGGCATCGTGCAGGCCCTGGAGCTGCTCAAGAGCAAGGGCGAAGAGGTCAACAAGCCGCTGGTCGTGCGCCTCGACGGCAACAACGCCGAGCTGGGCCGCAAGATCCTGACGGACGCCAACCACCCGCTCGTGCAGCAGGTGGACACCATGGACGGCGCGGCCGACAAGGCCGCCGAGCTGGCTGCGGCCGCGAAGTAAGGGACGAGGTCACAGAACACCATGGCTATCTTCCTCACCAAGGAATCCAAGGTCATCGTTCAGGGCATGACCGGCTCCGAGGGTCAGAAGCACACCAAGCGCATGCTGGCCTCCGGCACGAACATCGTCGGTGGCGTGAACCCGCGCAAGGCGGGCCAGAGCGTCGACTTCGACGGCACCGAGATCCCGGTGTTCGGCTCGGTCGCCGACGCGATCGAGAAGACCGGCGCCGACGTCACGGTCATCTTCGTCCCGGAGAAGTTCACCAAGGACGCCGTCGTCGAGGCCATCGACGCCGAGATCCCGCTCGCGGTCGTCATCACCGAGGGCATCGCGGTCCACGACACGGCCAGCTTCTGGGCGCACGCCCAGGCCAAGGGCAACAAGACCCGTGTCATCGGCCCGAACTGCCCCGGCCTGATCACCCCGGGTCAGTCGAACGCCGGCATCATCCCGGCCGACATCACCAAGCCGGGCCGCATCGGCCTGGTGTCGAAGTCCGGCACGCTGACGTACCAGATGATGTACGAGCTCCGTGACATCGGCTTCAGCTCCTGCGTCGGCATCGGCGGTGACCCGATCATCGGCACCACCCACATCGACGCGCTCGCCGCGTTCGAGGCCGACCCCGACACCGACCTGATCGTGATGATCGGTGAGATCGGTGGCGACGCCGAGGAGCGCGCGGCCGACTTCATCAAGGCCAACGTGACCAAGCCGGTCGTCGGCTACGTCGCCGGCTTCACCGCTCCCGAGGGCAAGACCATGGGTCACGCGGGCGCCATCGTCTCCGGTTCGTCGGGCACCGCCCAGGCGAAGAAGGAGGCCCTGGAGGCCGCGGGCGTCAAGGTCGGCAAGACCCCGACCGAGACGGCGAAGCTCGCGCGCGCCATTCTCGGCGGCTGAGCACGGCCTGGTAGCTGAGCACGGCCTGGTAGCTGAGCACGGCCTGGCGGCTGAGCACGGCCTGATCAGGCAGGTGGGCCCGTACCCCTCGGGGTGCGGGCCCACCTGCATGGAGCGGTGTGTGCGGCGCGAGGTCACCTGCTCTCCGGAACCAGCCTCCCGGGGCCGCCTTCCGCCGCCGATCTCAGTTTGGCCCGGAGGTTCAGCTGCTCCTGGGGGAGCGGGCCCATGGCACCTCTCTGCGGGATTCCCCGGATCGGAGCGCCCGGGGCCACCGGGGCTTCGTAGTGGTCCGGGGTGGTGCGGACGGCGAAGGTGCTCGTCGTGAAGAAGAGGGCCGCGAAGACGGCGGCCGCGTGGATCCAGCGGCGGGCGCGGCGTTCGCCGTGCAGGCGCGCGGCGGCCGGGGAGCACGGCCTGACGACCCACGGGCCCTCCCCGTTCGCGGCCTCGCCGAGCCGGCGCCGCAGCTCCTCGGGGTCCGACAGTTCCGGCAGGCGCGCGGCGACCGCCTCGCGCGCGTACAGCAGACGGCCCGCCGTCGCGGGGGTGCTCGCCTCGGTCTCCGCGGCCGTGTCGGGCAGGTCGAGGCCGAGGCCGTCGTACAGCAGCACCGCGCGCCGGTACGGGGGCGGCAGTCTCAGGAGTACGTGGATGAGGGCACGGTCGGTGAGGGCGGTGCCCGTCCGGTCGGAGGACCCGGAGAGCGTGGGCGTGCGCCAGGTGTCGGTGCGCCACAGGCGGGGGCGGAGCTTGTGCCAGGGGGCGAGCGCGTAGTCGTGTGCCGCGGCCCGCACCCAGCCCATGGGGTCGCGGTCCACGGCCACCTCCGGCCAGCGCTGCCAGGCGAGCTGGAAGGCCCGCTCCACCGATTCGCGGGCCAGTGCGCGCCGTCCGGTCAGCATGTAGGTCTGCCGTACGAGTGTGGGGGCACAGAACGCGTAGAGGGCGTCGAAGGCCTGAGCGGGCGTCAGGGGGCCTGACAGGGGTGCGGGTTCCGCGGCCTCGATGGGGGTCAGCTCGTACCACTCGGCGACTCGGACCGTCGGCTCGGCCGTCGGATCAGCCGCTGGATCTACCGTCGCATCAGCCGTCGCATCAGCCGTCGCATCAGCCGACGGATCAGCCGACGGATCAGCCGACGGATCGGCCGTCGGCTCGGTGGCCTCGGGCGCGGGGGACTCCTCGGTCGACGGCTCGACTGCCTGGGTCGACGGCGCTCGGCTCTGTGTCACGGGCATGCCCTCCGTACTGAAAAGCACATAAACACATATTGAGCGACACATCCATGAATCCTCCGTTACGCGGCTGGAGCGCGTGTCGTTGGCAGCATGGGCCCGTGACGCACGTGAGCGAGTCCCCCCACCCCGCCGGCCCGCCTGACTCGGCAGGTCCGCCGCATCCCGCAGGTCCGCCGCACCCGGCCGATCCGGCGCCCACGCCGTCCGGCCGGTGGAACGGTCCCCTGGGGGACCGTCTCCTGGGGGACCGGTTGCTGAGGGGGGCGTCCGCGCTGGGCGCGGGGCTGCTCGGGGGAGCCGTCGCGGCCGGGCTCGGGCTCGGTGCGTTCGCCGTGCTCGTGATGGTGCTGTGGGTCAGTTCGCCGTATCCCGACAGCGGGCCGGGCGGGGCGCTGAACGTGGCGGCCGCCCTGTGGCTGCTGGCCCACGGCGTCGAACTCGTCCGCACCGAGACGCTGTCCGACGTACCCGCGCCGATCGGCCTCACTCCGCTGCTGCTGCTCGCACTGCCGATGGGCCTCGTGCAGCGGGCGGCCCGGGACGCGGTGGCCGACACCGATGCCACGCCCCGTACGTCAGGGCCGAGCAGTATGTCCGGGCCGAGGAGTACGGCGTGGGTGGGCGTCGTGGCCGGTTATGCGGCCGTCGGTGGGGCGGCCGCGATGTATGCCTCCAGCGGCGCGTTCCGGCCCTCCCGGGAGTGGGCCGTCGTGTGCGTGCCGCTGCTCGTGGGCGCCGTGGCGGGGGCCGGGGTGTGGTCGGCGTACGGGCGTCCTGTCCCTCCGCTGTTCGCGTGGCTCGGTCGGGTCCTGAGGCCGGGGACATTCGGGCGGCTCATGGTCGCCGGGCGGGCGGCGGGAGCGGGAGTGGCGGTGCTGCTC
>NZ_VJZC01000552.1 GCF_009377185.1 Streptomyces spongiae | reverse complement strand
AACAGATCGGGTTCGTCGAGGACGCCGCGATCGTCGTACGGGGCGGGGTCATCGAATCCGTCGGCCCGGCCGCGGGCACCACGGAGTTCCCCGCCGCCGAGCGCATCGACGCCCGGGGCCAGCTCGCGGGCGGTCGGTTCGACGCCCAACCCGCGCAGCCGCTCGGCCAGTTCGCCCACCGCGCCCGGTCCAGGGCTCATCAGCGCGTCCCGTGGTCGCCGTGGTCGAGGGGGCGCATCAGCAGTTCGGCCAGCCGCTGCCGGTCGGGCTGGCTGTCGCGTACGGCCTCCTGGGTGAGGTAGATGGCGTTGAGCAGTTGGTCGGCGGCGCGCAGGGAGCCGGGGCTGCTCTGCAGGAAGTGCTGGATCAGCCGCTCATGGTGTTCCACGTCCTGGTCGCCGAAGTGGGCGCGGACCATGGCGGTGAGCCGCCCCGCGCCCCACTGGTCGTTCTTGGGGGAGGGCAGGTCCAGGTGGACGCAGCGGCGCAGCAACGGGGCCGGGAAGTCACGCTCACCGTTGCTGGTGAGCACGACCACGGGGAATGCCTTGCAGCGCAGCTTCCCGCCCGTCACCTCGGCGCGGCCGTCGTCGTCCGTGAGGACCTCGGCGGTGGGCTGCTTGCGCGCGATCCGCTGGAGCTCCGGAATCGCGAACTCGCCCTCCTCCAGCGCGTTCAGCAGGTCGTTCGGCAGGTCGATGTCGCTCTTGTCGAGTTCGTCGACGAGGAGGACGCGCGGACGGTCGTACGGGAGCAGGGCGGTGCCCAGCGGGCCGAGCCGCAGGTAGCCGCCGATGTCCTCGGAGTACGGGCGGCCCATCTCCTTGGCCATCTGGATGTCCTGGAGGCGCGCGATCGCGTCGTACGCGTAGAGGCCGTCGCGGAGTGTCGTCCGGCTGACGATGGGCCAGTGGAGCACGCGGCCGAGGCCGAGTTCGTGGGCGATGGCGTGCGCGAGCGTGGACTTGCCGGAACCGGGGTCACCGGTGACGAGGAGGGGGCGACGCAGATAGAGCGCGGCGTTGATCAGTTCGAGTTCCTCCGGGCGCCAGGCGAGGGCCTGGGCTCCGCGCGTGCCCAGTCTGCGGGTGGACTCGCTGCCCAGGGGCGGGAGTTCGGTGAGTGCGGGACCGCCGTCGAAGTCGCGCCAGGGAGGTGGGGCGGGCAGCTGTCCGATGCCGTCGTGCGGCTCGCCCGAGCCCTGGAAGACGTACCAGTCGGAAGTGGTCACGGGCGCTCCTCGGGGGTGCGTCGTCGGGCGGCGATCAGGGTGAGCCGGGTCGGCTGAGGGCGGATGGGTCGGTCGAACGGCTGGGCACTCATGGGGAGTTCACCGGTTCGTCGCACAGCGGCAGGGGGCGGCCGGGGTCGTCGTAGAGCAGGGCGAGGGGTTCGGCCCATTCGGCGGCGGTGTCGAGTTCGCCGATGCGTTCGCGCAGTCGGCGCAGTTCCTCGGGGAGGTGAGTGGCGCGTCCGGTGTGGCGGAGCAGCTTGGCGGTGTGGTCGTGCAGTTCCTGGCACTGTTTTCCGCAGCCGTACGTGTGCTGCGTGTTGCGGGCCCACAGGACGATCCCGTAACCGGCGCTGATCACTTCCCGGAGCGGGTCGACGCTCTCCGCCGCCGTCCGGCACAGGACCGGTACGGCCGCGTCGCACGCGGTCGCCAGCGCCTGTCCGGTGTGGGCGAGGGAAGGGAGCGGCAGGGCCTCCAGGCCACCGCGGGTGACGCCGTGCCAGCGGTCGTGCCACTCCTGTGCGGCCGGTCCACCGGTACGGCGCAGGCTGCGCAGCACGACCTGGCGGTGGGCGCCGAAGGGGCGTTCGGCCGGATGGGGCCGGTAGCTGCGGACGGCCGGCTGGGCACGCCACAGGTCCACGTTCACGTCGAAGTGCTCCAGGGGCAGGGCGAGTTCGAGGCGTGCTCGGCACCGCTCGGAGTCGAGCTGGCCGAACGCCTCCGCCAGTGGCGCGCTCAACTCGTACGGCAGGGCGGCCAGCGAGACGCCTTCGGCGTTGTTCCCCTCGGCCCAGGAACGTACGGTGTCGGGCCCGCCGGACCAGGTCCAGATGCGCCAGTGGAAGCGGTCCGCGGGGCGGAAGGCGTCGGGTTCCAGTTCCACGGCCACGACGGGGGCGTCGCGGTCCGCGTCGGGGACGTCGGTGTGGACGGTGACGGGAGAGGGTGACGGGGCGCGGAGAGTCGCGGTGCCGCGCGTCGATCGTGACTTCAGCAACCCTCGGGTGGCGTCCGGCAGTTCCTCCAGCCGTTCTCTCAGCCACTCCTCCAGGGCAGCGGCCGTCTCGGGGGTCTCCGGGGCGCACCGCCGGGCCACGAGCAGCAGGTAGTGCAGGAAGGCGATCTCGGAGCGCTCGCCCCGGTCGTACAGCCACCCGTGGCCGTCTCGCCAGTCCCGCGGTGGCGGAGCGCCGCGCCAGTGCGGTTCGACGTCCAGTACGGCCTCGATGAGGTCCTTGAGGGTGTCCGTGCCGTCGGGCGCCGGCAGGTCGGCCAGCAGTGCGCACGCCGTGGCGGCGTCGTACGGACTCCACTCGCGCTCGCGTGCCCCGATCAGCTTCTCCTGGGCGGCGACCCAGCAGGTGCGCCGGGTCGGCCGGGCCTCGCGCTGCTGGTGGTGCCACTGGTCGTGGGCGCGTATGAGCGCGCGGTACGGGTCGGGCCCCAGCTCGTCGGCCTCCCCCTCCAACGGCAGCGCCCCGGTGAAACCCCGCAACGCGGTCACCGCGATGGCGAGGCCGCCGTCGGCAGCCCTGCGGCGTGCTTTGACGACCCCGGCGACGACACCGTGGACCCGGTCCAGGACCGGCCCGCCGGAAGCGCCGTGCGGGATCTCGGTCTCGGGGCCCAGTGTGACGCCGTAGTCCCCGGCGGTGCCGTTGACCAGGCAACGGCCGCTCCACTTGTCGGGGCCTCCGGCGCGGACGCGCCAGCCGAGAGCGGTGATGTCGTGGGCGCGGTCGTACCGGTCGCTGAGGCGTACACACGGGTGCCGTACGTCGTCCAGCAGCCGGATGAGGACCAGGTCCTGCTCGGTGTCGCGGCCCGAGCCCAGCCAGTACGCGGCCCGCGCGCGGGCCGCGCCGTGCTCGCCCCGCACACGCAGCGTGCCGGTGCGCGCGCCCTCCTCGCCGAGCAGCAGAACGTGGGCGCAGCTGAGCACCCAGCCGGGCGCGACGAAGAAACCGCTGCCCCAGAGGTTGTCGGACTCGTCGTCGGGGCCGAGCCGGACGGTGGCGCCCCGCGCGAGGTCTTCGAGCTCGGACGCCGTCATGGCCGAACGGGGTCCGGGCCGCTCTCGGGCTCGTTCGCCCCGCTGTTCGCCCCGCTGTTCGACCCACCGCGCCAGGTCAGGGTGACGGAGATCGCGGCCTTCGCCTCGCCGTCGGCCAGCAGGGCGACCGCCTTGCCCGGCTTCACCGCCAGCTCGACGCCGAAGGTGGCGCTGACCTCGTCCGGGCGGACGGAACGGGCCGCGTCCAGAACGGCGGTGCCGACTCCGCCGACGAGTTCGTTCAGCTGGTCGATGCGGGTGGACAGGTGGTCGAGGGCTCCGACGTCGTCGTACGGGAAGTCGTCCGGATCCCCGGGGACCTCCTCGGGCTTGAGCACGCTCACCCGGGCGAGCACCGTGCGCCCTCCGGGCAGCTCGATCTCCTGGATCCTCCGCTCCATGGCTCCCCCGCTTTCCGGAACAACTTCCCGGCGCCCCAGCCTGGTTGACGCGCCCGATGTACCAGGACATTGTGCCCGCACATGCGCGTGAGGACAGCCGAAACGGACCAGTACGGACAGGGCGGCCGGGCCGCATAACCTAGAGAGGTACGACCCCCGCGGCCTCAGGCCCAGCCCCAGGAGAACATTCGTGTACTTCACCGACCGAGGCATCGAAGAGCTGGAGAAGCGGCGCGGCGAGGAGGAGATCACCTTCGAGTGGCTCGCCGAGCAGCTGCGGACGTTCGTCGACCTGAACCCGGACTTCGAGGTACCGGTGGAGCGCCTGGCGACGTGGCTGGCGCGACTGGACGACGAGGACGAGGAGTAGGCCGTCGGCCCACCGGCGTGTGGCCGTGCTACCGCCACCGCCGGTGGCCCGAACCACACGAGGTCGATTTGTCCATCTTTCTCCATAAATAATCATCAAGACGAGTGTCTTGACTTTCCGTGACCGCGATATATCGTGAATAGCGGAAGACGCGATATGGCGCGTCCCGCCCGGTCGAGGAGGTCAGCACCATGTCCGAGTGGTCCGTCACCGAACCGCGGAAGCTCACGTTCGACGAGCCCGTGACGGCGCTCCATGTGCGCATCGTCAATGGAACGGTGAACGTCGTGGGCACGGACGAGGGTTCCCCCCGTCTGGAGGTGTCCGACATCGAGGGACCACCCCTGACGGTGACGCAGAAGGACGGCACGTTGACGGTGGCGTACGACGACCTGCCCTGGAAGGGCTTCCTCAAGTGGCTCGACCGCAAGGGATGGCGTCGAAACGTACTGATCTCCCTGGCCGTTCCGGCCCGCACACGCGTCGAGTTGGGCGTCGTCGGGGCGACGGCCGTCATCTCCGGGGTCGACGGGCGCACCGAGGTGAAGGGCATCTCCGGCGACACGACCCTGGTCGGCCTCGCGGGCCCCGTGCGCGCGACGACGGTCTCGGGGAACGTGGAGGCCCAGGCCGTCACCGGCGACCTGCGGATGAGCTCCGTCTCCGGTGACCTGACGGTCGTCGAGGGCTCCTGCCCGACCGTGAAGGCCGACTCGGTGAGCGGCTCGATCATCCTCGACCTCGACCCCACGAGCAGCCCCACGGACGTCGGACTCACCAGCGTCTCCGGCGAGATCGCCATCCGGCTCCCCCACCCCGCGGACGCGGAGGTCGAGGCGAACACGGCGAGCGGCACGATCTCCAACGCCTTCGACGACCTCCGGGTCAGCGGCCCCTGGGGCGCCCACAAGATCACGGGCCGCCTGGGCGAGGGCAACGGCAGGCTGAGGGCGACGACGATCTCGGGCTCGATCGCCCTGCTCCGCAGGCCCTCGTCGGAGGACGAGCCGTGGGACGCGGCCCCGACGCCCGCACGCCCGGTCGGCGACTCGCACTCTTCGAACTCATCGAACTCATCGAACTCGTCGAACTCGTCGAACCCCCCGGAACCGGAGGATCCGATACCGGCCGACACCGCCTCCGGCGAGAATGCGTCCGACGGCACGACCGACAAGAAGGTGCTCTGACATGCCCCCCGTCTTCGCCCACGGACGCCTCCGCCTCTACTTGCTGAAGCTGCTGGACGAGGCCCCGCGCCACGGCTACGAGGTGATCCGCCTCCTGGAAGAGCGCTTCCAGGGCCTCTACGCGCCGTCGGCGGGCACGGTCTACCCGCGGCTGGCCAAGCTGGAGGCCGAGGGCCTGGTCACCCACACCACCGAGGGCGGCCGCAAGGTGTACGCGATCACGGACGCGGGCCGTGCCGAGCTGGCCGACCGCAGCGGCGAGTTGGCCGACCTGGAGCTGGAGATCCGCGAGTCCGTGGCGGAGCTGGCCGCGGAGATCCGTGCCGACGTCCGGGGCGCGGCCGGCGACCTGCGCCGCGAGATGCGCGCCGCGGCCTCCGAGGCCCGCAAGGGCACCCGGAGCGGGGCCGGAGAGCATGCGCCGCTCGGTGACTTCGGTGACCACTCCGACAACGAGGCATGGAGTGCCGCGAAGGAGGAGATGCGCCGCGTCAAGCAGGAGTGGAAGGAGCAGGCGCGCCGCGCGAAGGACGAGAGCCGCCGGGCCCGGGAGGAGGCCCAGCGGGCCCGCCGCCAGGCCAAGGAGGCACAGGAGCACGCCCGGACGCAGGCACAGGAGGAGTTCCAGCGCATCGCCAAGCGCGTCCAGGAACAGGTCCAGGACCACTTCACGCGGGGCGACTGGCCGACCGGGGTACGTGAGGGCCTGTCCGAACTGGCCAAGGAGTTCGGCGATTTCGGAAAGGACTTCGGAAAGGATCTCGGCAAGGACTTCGGCTTCGGCCGCCCGGGAGCGACGTCCGACACGAGCACGGACACGACGCGCGACACAGATACGGACACAGCACGGTCATCCAAGACCGCCACGCCGCCCCCGGAGTACACGACCACGCCGGACGCCTTCCCCGCCGAGTACGAGCCCGTCTGGGCCCACGAGACCTCCACGGGCCACCCCACCCGCGACCTCGACCGCCTCCTCGACCGCTTCCGTGACGACATCCGCGACGCGGCCCGCGACCACGGCGTCACGGAGGACCAGCTCCGCGAGGCCCGCCGCCACTTGTCCACGGCGGCGGCCCACATCGGAGCGGCCCTGCGAGCGCCCAAGGGATGAGGCGGAGCGGATGCGGACGAGCGGGTGGTGAATGCGGCGTCATGTGCGGGCGCCGACAGGGCAGAGAGCCCCGGGGACCTCAGCCGGCCTTCGCCTCTCCCGCGCCACCCCACAGCACCCGCTCGACCCCCGCATACGTCACCCCGTGATCCGCGAGGGCCTCGGCGGCGACCCCCGGGCGGGCCGTGAGGGCCAGGAGGAGGTGCTCGTCTCCGATGTGACGATCGCGATGCGCCAGGGCGACGCGGAGGGACTGGGACAGCAGCTCCTTGGCCCCGCGGGCGAAGGGACGGTGACTGGACCACCGACCACCCCTCCCCCTG
>NZ_VJZC01000551.1 GCF_009377185.1 Streptomyces spongiae | reverse complement strand
GGGCGGCGACTCGCCGTCCGGGCCCCTTCGTCGCGCCGTGTGCTAGAGCGCGCTGCTGAAGCCCACCTTGCGCGCGGTGGGCTCGCCGATCTCCACATACGCCAGGCGTTCGGCGGGAACCAGGACCTTGCGGCCGTGGTCGTCCACGAGGCTCAGCAGCGGCGACTTGCCGGCCAGCGCCTCGGAGACAGCGCGCTCGACCTCCTCGGCACTCTGACCGCTCTCCAGAACGATCTCGCGGGGCGCGTGCTGCACGCCGATCTTGACCTCCACGGCTATGTCCCTCCGACGGTCAGTGAAGTGCGCGGCCGTCCGCGCCGTACCCAGCACACATTAGCCCGGTGAGGGGACGTACACCGACCGACCAAGAACGCCAGGAGCGAACAGCGGACGGGAACAAAGAACCTCCGGACGGGAACAAAGAGCCGTAAGACTCCGCCACATGGCGGGCGTCAGTGGTGTTCGCTGCTGTGCAGGGGGAACCCGGCGATGCCCCGCCAGGCCAGCGAGGCCAGCAGCTGCACCGCCTGCTCGCGCGGCACACTGCGGTCGCTGTGCAGCCAGGAGCGCGCCACCACCTGGGCGAGACCGCCCAGGCCCGAGGCGAGGAGCATCGACTCCGGGCGCGACAGGCCGGTGTCCTCGGCGATGACGTCGCAGATGGCCTCGGCGCACTCGTTCGTGACCTTGTCGACGCGCTCGCGGACGGCGGGCTCGTTCGTCAGGTCGGACTCGAAGACCAGCCGGAAGGCGCCGCCCTCGTCCTCGACGTACGTGAAGTACGCGTCCATCGTGGCCCGTACGCGCTGCTTGTTGTCGGTCGTCGACTCCAGCGCGCCGCGGACCGCCTGGAGCAGTGCCTCGCAGTGCTGGTCCAGCAGGGCCAGGTACAGGTCCAGCTTGCCCGGGAAGTGCTGGTAGAGCACCGGCTTGCTGACGCCGGCGCGTTCGGCGATGTCGTCCATCGCGGCCGAGTGGTAGCCCTGGGCCACGAAAACCTCCTGGGCGGCGCCCAGGAGCTGGTTCCGTCGGGCTCGGCGCGGCAGGCGAGTGCCCCGTGGGCGCGCCGCCTCTGTCTGCTCGATGGCTGTCACGCCGCCTCCCAAAATCGTCCACATGCGGTGTGCGCCGCGCCGCCATCGTACTTTTCGGTAACCCTGCTGCGCGCGGTGCCAGCGCAGAATTTCATGGACCGGACGCAGGAGGGAATGGCGCGGAGCACATCAAACAGGGGCGAAGTGGGTAGGTGAGCGCCCTGCCCGGCGCTCCGTGCGTCCCGGCTTCCCGTCATCAGTGCCTCCCGGTGAGTGGCTCCCGGTGAGTGCCTCCCGGTGGCGCGCATCAGCTCGCCGGACGTCACTTCGTCGGTCGTCGGTCCGTCATCGATATCGGTCCGTCATCGATAGTCGTCCTCGTCCAGTTCGACGACCCGTGCCTGCTCGGCGCGGTCGGCCTCGTTGGCGCTGTCCGGGTCCGCGCCGGTCAGGGGGTCGTCGTGGTGCGGTGCGAGATCCGCGTGCTGTTCGGCGGCATCGGCCTCGGGGGCCTCGACGCCGAACTCGGTGTCGTTCTGCTCGTCGAGGGTCTCGGGATCGGTCGGGTCGACGGTCATGCTGGGCTCCCTTCCCAAAATGTCCCAGAACATCCCTGAGCATCCCTGGAAGAAGCAGAGGTCGCGTGCGAGTTCCCTGTGGTACGAGCCTAGGAGACGCGCGATGGTGGCGCTATGCGGTCCGCCCGCGACCTCTGTACGGTCCAGGTGGTTTCTGTGTGGGCCAGGCGGCCGCTGTACGGTTTCCCAGGGTGCCGTCAGGGCGAACTTCCGTACCGGCAACGGCTGTCTGTGACGGCGAACACATGAACCACTGCGTGATCGTCTCGTAACATTGCCGCATGTCTTCGACCGAGTTGCCGTCCGCGCTTGCCGCCACTGTCACGCCGAAGGCGAGCCCGGTGCGGATCGCGGCCGGCGAGCGGCTGCGGTCGGTCGGGCTGCCGGGGGTCACCCTGACCGTACGGTCGAGACCGCCGGCGCGCGAAGGACTGCCCGCCGCCCTGTACGTGCACGGCCTGGGTGGTTCCTCGCAGAACTGGTCGGCGCTGATGCCGCTGCTCGACGGTCTGGTCGACAGCGAGGCGATCGACCTGCCCGGCTTCGGGGACTCCCCGCCACCGGACGACGGCGACTACTCGGTCACCGGGCACGCCCGCTCGGTGATCCGCTATCTCGACGCGGCCGAGCGCGGGCCCGTGCACCTCTTCGGGAACTCGATGGGCGGCGCGGTCGCGACCCGGGTCGCGGCGGTACGCCCCGATCTGGTCCGCACGCTGACGCTGGTCTCGCCCGCGCTCCCCGAGATCCGCGTGCAGCGGACCGCGCTGCCCACGGCGCTGCTGGCCCTGCCGGGGGTGGCCGGGCTGTTCACGCGCTTCAGCAGGGGCTGGACGGCCGAGCAGCGCGTCAGAGGCGTCACAGCGCTGTGCTACGGCGACCCCGGGCAGGTGACACCGGAGGGCTTCCGCAACGCGGTGGAGGAGATGGAGCGGCGGCTCCAGCTGCCGTACTTCTGGGACGCGATGGCGCGCTCGGCACGCGGGATCGTGAACGCGTACACCCTTGGCGGGCAGCACAACCTCTGGCGCCAGGCCGAGCGCGTCCTCGCGCCCACGCTCCTCGTCTACGGCGGCCGTGACCAGCTCGTCTCCTACCGCATGGCCCAGCGCGCGGCACGTGCCTTCCGTGGCTCCCGCCTGCTCTCCTTGCCGGACGCGGGGCATGTGGCGATGATGGAGTACCCGGAGACGGTGGCCACGGCGTTCCGTGAACTGCTCACGGACACCGTTCAGTTGGCGGACACGGCGCAGTTGGCGGACACCACGCAGTTGAGTGGTTCGCCGGACGAGAGCGGGGCGGCCTCCGGTACCGAGGGGCCGATCGCCGGCGCGGACGGCTCGGCCTCCGGGGTGCACAGGCCCGTCACGGGCGAATCGGGTACGGGCGAGACCGGTACATTCGAGGCCGGTACAGGCGAAGCCGATACAGGCGTCTCCGGCGCGGGGAGTTGAGGCGCGGCGTGGGACGACACAGCCGCAAGGGGCGGCCCGCCAAGGGCGGGACAACCGAGACACCCATGGCCCAGGCACCGCCGGCGGCCGGGGCGGCCGACGCGCCTGCACGCGGGATGCCGCGCCACCCGGACGGCACGCCCGCGCAGGGAGTGCCCCGATTCGCCGACGGCACCCCCGCGCGTGGGGTGCCGCGCATGTACGACGGGACGCCCGCTCAGGGCGTTCCGCGCTTTCCGGGGGCTCCTGGCGGTACGCCGGCGCAGGGGGTGCCCCGTTTCCCGGACGGCACGCCTGCGCGCGGCGTTCCGCGGCTGCCCGACGGCACTCCGGCCCACGGCATGCCGAGGTTTCCTGACGGCACGCCTCAGGTGCGGGGCGGGCATCCGCAGCAGCGTGAACAGGGCGGGGGCTGGGGGCGGTTCGCTGCCTCGGGCGCCCCGGGCCCGCACGGCACCTCCGGCCAGCAGGGCGCCCCGGGCCCGCAGGGCATGCCGCAGGGCGCGTCGGCCTCGGCCGGGTACGCGGACCCTCGGATACCGCGACAGCGGCAGCAGCCCGTCTCCGGCCACGGGCCGGAGTCCGGAGCTCACCCGGGGCGGCCCGACGCCTCCGGTGCCGGGCCGCGGAAGGCCTACCTCGACGCCTTCGAGGAGGTCGACGACGTCTTCACCCCCGGTCGGACCCACCGTGTCGCCCCGGGCCCGGAGGTCGACGAGACCGAGGAGGCGCTGCCGGACGAGGCGCCGGAGACCGGGAAGGGCAGGGGGAGCAAGGGGCGGACGTTCACGGGGATCGCCGCCGCGGCGGTCACCACCGTGCTGGCCGTCGTCGTGGCCGGACAGGTCACCGTCGGTCGCGACGGTGTCTCCCTGCAGTCACAGACTGCCGGGGGCGGTGACCGCGACGCCCGCGACTCCTCCTCGCGCGGCGAAAACCGGCCCACTCCGTCCGGGACACCGAGCGCGGCCCCGCTGACGTACGACGAGCAGATGGGCGAGAAGTACCCGCTCTCCGCCGACCTCAAGGGGAACGGGAAGTTCCAGGCGGTCATGGGCTTCGACAAGGCGCCGGGCACGGGCCAGAAGTTCCGGTACCGCATCGACGTCGAGGAGGGACTCGGCCTCGACGCCGAGCTGTTCGCGAAGGCCGTGCAGAAGACGCTGAACGACGACCGGAGTTGGGCCCACAACGGCGGCCGCACCTTCGAGCGGATCTCTTCCGGGAAACCGGACTTCGTGATCACGCTGGCCAGTCCGGGCACCACCGCCGAGTGGTGCGCCAAGTCGGGCCTCGACACGACCGTCGACAACGTGTCCTGCGACTCCGCCGCCACCGACCGCGTGATGATCAACGCCTACCGCTGGGCCCAGGGCTCCAAGACGTACGGCGACAAGATGTACGCGTACCGGCAGATGCTGATCAACCACGAGGTCGGCCACCGCCTCGGCTTCAACCATGTGACCTGCGACAAGGACGGCGAGCTCGCTCCCGTCATGCAGCAGCAGACGAAGTTCCTGGACCATGACGGGATCCACTGCCGGGCCAACCCCTGGGCGTTCCCGGAGGGTTGAGCCTCCGGCTGGACGGCGGGAGTCGGCCATGACGTGGCGAAACGCGGGTACTTGATCCCGTAGCGCGACAAAACGCCGCCCGCACGCGAAAGTCACGACCGTTCACCCCTTTTGGTGGTGCGACGGACAACCGTCCGTCGCACCACGGTCATGTCCGCATACGTTCTTCCCGCTGCGAGCCGCCGGTTCCACGGCGGCTCCCAAACGGGAGATCGGGGGTGCACACGTGCGCATCGGACTGCTTACGGAGGGTGGCTATCCGTATGTGAGCGGTGACGCCAGGCTCTGGTGCGACCGGCTCGTGCGCGGACTCGGGCAGCACGAGTTCGACATCTACGCGCTGAGCCGCAGTGAGCGACAGGAGGACGAGGGCTGGATCCCACTGCCGCCGCAGGTCAGCCGCGTACGGACCGCTCCGCTGTGGAGCGCGCGCGAGGACGGTGTCGTGTACGGCCGCCGGGCCCGGCGACGGTTCGCGGAGGCGTACGGGGAACTGGCGGCGTCGGTCTGCGGAGCGGGTGCCGCCGAGGCCGTGGGAAGCGCCCTCGACGTCGAGGCGGACCGTTTCGGCAGCGCGCTGTACGGGCTCGCCGAACTCGCTCTCGACGAGGGCGGACTGGTCTGTGCCCTGCGCTCGGAAGCCGCCGTGCGCATGCTGGAACGCGCCTGTCGCGCACCCGGCGCCCTGCGCGCGGCGCGGGAGGCGCGCGTTCCCGATCTGCTCACTGTCGCCGCACACCTCGAACGCGCCCTGCGCCCCCTTTCACTCGACTGGTACCAGGACGACGGCCTCGGCTCGGTCGACCTGTGCCATGCGGCGGCCGGTGGATCGGCCGCACTGCCCGGGCTGGTGGCCCGGCACTTCTCGGGGGTGCCGCTGCTCGTCACGGAGTACGGGGTGCAGTTGCGGACGCACTACCTCGCGGCCTCCGGCGACGCGCCGGTCCGCGCGCTGCTGTCGGCCTTCCACCAGAAGCTGGCCGCGGAGGTGTACCGGCAGGCCGCCTGCGTCACACCCGGCAACGCCCACGCCCGCCGCTGGCAGGAACGCTGCGGCGCCGACCGGGCCAAGCTCCGTACGGTCTATCCCGGCATGGACGCGTCCCGCTTCGCGGACGTGGGCGAGTCCGAGGAGCGCGCCGACCCGTACACGCTCGTCTGGATCGGCCGCATCGAACCCGCCAAGGACCTCATCTCCCTGCTGCACGCCTTCGCGGAGATCCGCCGGAGCGAGCCGAAGGCACGGCTGAGGATCGTGGGCGCCCCCGCCGACGGGCCGGAGGGCGCGGCCTACCTCGGGCACTGCCGGATGCTCGCCGCACAGCTCTTCCCCGACGAGGCGGAGGGCGCGCACGCCGTCGGCGACAACCCGGTGTCGTTCGAGGAGATCGGCGCGCCGGACGTGCCGGACCTGGCGGAGGCGTACGCGGCCGGGGCGGTCGTCGTCCTGTCGAGCGTCGTGGAGGGCTTCCCGATCAGCCTCGTCGAGGCCATGTTCTGCGGGCGGGCGACCGTGTCGACCGACGTGGGCGCGGTGGTGGAGGTCATCGGCGGTACGGGGCTCGTCGTGCCGCCGCGCAATCCGCGGGCGCTCGCGGAGGCGTGCGTGGCGCTGCTGGACGACCCCGAGCGCCGTGCACGCCTCGGCGCGGCCGCCCGCGCGCGAGCGCTCGAACTGTTCACCGTCGAGCAGAACGTCCAGGCGTTTCGGGACACCTATCTCGAGATCGTCTCCCACTCCCCGGTGCGGGTGGGTGCCGTGGACGACATGGGTGACCCATTGCCCTTCGGCGTTCCCGCGGAGGCCCACATCCCGGGGCGGTGGACGGAGGCCCGAGTGAGGGCCGAGGCGGGTGTGGCGGCTGGGGGCACGCTGGTGGCTGAGGTGCCGTTGGGGGTTGAGGGCCCGCTGGTGGTTGAGGCGGGCCCTCAGGTTGAGGGACCGCTGGTGGCCGAGGGGCGACTGGTGGCTGAGGGCCGGGCGGTGGCTGAAGGCCGGGTGACGAGCGAGGGCCGCCCACGCTGGGCGGTCGGGGTTGCGGTGGGGGAGG
>NZ_VJZC01000055.1 GCF_009377185.1 Streptomyces spongiae | reverse complement strand
CCGCTCCCCGTCCCGCCCACCTGGTCCGTACGCCCCTTCCAGCTGGACCAGGTCACCCTAGGCACCGGCGTCTTCCGCACCAAGCGCGACCTGATGCTGGACTACGCCAGGTCCTACCCGGCCGACCGCATCCTGGCCGTCTTCCGGGCCAACGCCGGGCTCGACACCCGTGGAGCCCGGCCGCCGGGCGGCTGGGAGACGTCCGACGGCAATCTGCGCGGCCACTTCGGCGGCCATTTCCTCACCCTCGTGGCCCAGGCGTACGCCGACACCCGGGAGGCCACCCTCAAGTCCAAGCTGGACTACATGGTCGGTGCGCTCGGCGAGTGCCAGAAGGCCCTGGCCGAGAACGGCTCGCCGAAACCCAGCCACCCCGGCTTCCTGGCGGCCTACCCGGAGACGCAGTTCATCCTGCTGGAGAGCTATACGACGTACCCGACCATCTGGGCGCCGTACTACACCTGCCACAAGATCCTTCGCGGACTGCTCGACGCGCACACCCTGGCCGGCAACGAGCAGGCGCTGACCATCGCCTCGCAGATGGGCGACTGGGTGCACAGCAGACTCAGCCGGCTGCCGAAGGCCCAGTTGGAGCGCATGTGGTCGATCTACATCGCCGGTGAGTACGGCGGTATGAACGAGGTGCTGACCGACCTGTACGCCCTCACCGGCCGGGAGGAGCACCTCGCCGCCGCCCGCTGCTTCGACAACACCGCGCTGCTGGACGCCTGCGCCGAGGACCGGGACATCCTCGCCGGCCGGCACGCCAACCAGCACATCCCGCAGTTCACCGGCTATCTGCGGCTGTTCGACCACACGGGGGACGCCACGTACGCCGACGCGGCCCGCAACTTCTGGGGCATGGTCGTGGGCCCCCGGAGCTACAGTCTGGGCGGCACGGGCCAGGGCGAGATGTTCCGCGCCCGGAACGCCGTCGCGGCCACCCTGGACGACAAGAACGCCGAGACCTGCGCGACGTACAACATGCTCAAGCTCACCCGGCAGCTGTTCTTCCACGAGCCGGACCCCGCCTACATGGACTACTACGAGCGGGGCCTGACCAACCACATCCTCGCCTCCCGACGGGACGTCCGCAGCACGACCAGCCCGGAGGTCACCTACTTCGTCGGGATGGGCCCGGGAGTCGTGCGCGGTTACGACAACACCGGCACCTGCTGCGGCGGCACCGGCATGGAGAACCACACCAAGTACCAGGACTCGGTGTACTTCCGCTCCGCCGACGGCAACGCCCTGTACGTCAACCTGTACCTCGCCTCCACGCTGCGGTGGCCGGAGCGGGGCTTCGTAGTCGAGCAGACGAGCGACTACCCGGCCGAGGGCGTCCGCACCCTGACGTTCCGTGAGGGCAACGGCAGGCTCGACCTGAAGCTCCGGGTTCCGTCCTGGGCCACGGGCGGCTTCACCGTCACGGTCAACGGAGTCCGGCAGCGAGCCAAGGCGGACCCCGGCAGCTACCTCACCCTGAGCAGGGTGTGGCGGCGCGGCGACCAGGTCCGCGTCTCCGCTCCGTACAGCCTTCGCATCGAACGGGCGTTGGACGACCCCACCGTCCAGTCGGTGTTCCACGGTCCGGTGCTCCTGGTCGCGCGGAGCGCGGAACAG
Source organism: Streptomyces spongiae (assembly GCF_009377185.1). Taxonomy (GTDB): domain Bacteria; phylum Actinomycetota; class Actinomycetes; order Streptomycetales; family Streptomycetaceae; genus Streptomyces; species Streptomyces spongiae. Next base: position 29,788 of record NZ_VJZC01000055.1, on the reverse strand, counting down.
ACGTTCCGCACGTTCTCGTTCTACAAGGACTTCACGCTCCGCGGCGACCTCGCCGCCGCGATCCGTCCCGAGGGCCGGCCGATGCACTTCACCACCCACGGCCTGATCCTCGCGCCCTTCTACGTCGCGGACGACACCCGCTACCACGCCTACTTCCGGCGCTCCGAACCCGTCGTCGTGTTCGGCACGGCCGACTCGGGCGTTCCCAACCGCGCCCGTGGTGACGGTCTGACCTTCCTCGACGTGCTCTGGGAGCAGGCGCCCTTCGCGACCTCCGGCGCCTTCGTGCAGGCAGTGCGCGCACTCGCGGACCGATGGCTGTCCGAGGCGCTCTTCACTCGCGCCGAGCGGGACCGTGTGGTCGCGGCCGCGCTGGAGGCCGACCTGCGGCGCTGAGCGAGAGCCGACGGTCACTGAGGTGACCGTCGGCGGCTCAGGCCGTTCATGGGAGCGCTCCCAAAGTCAGTGAGAAAGGATCCCCATGCAGACCTCCCCCCACCAGGCCAGACCCCGCCCTTCCGGACGCGGTGTCGCGGCCGTCCTCACGGCCGCTCTCGTCGTCTGCCTGCTCTCCTTGGCCGGCGTCTCCCGGGCCCACGCCGCCCCGGGTGACGGCTCGGTGTCCGACCCCAACATCGCCTACGTCGGGCGCTGGGACACGGGTTCGGGCACGACGGCCGTGGCCAACTGGACCGGTGCCTACGTGCAGACGTCCTTCACCGGCACCACGGTGAAGGTGAAGGCCAGAGACGCGGTCAACTTCTACGCGAGCATCGACGGCGGGCCCGACGTCTTCCACGCGGGCGTGCGCGGCACGGTGAACCTCACTCCCCAGCCGCTGTCGGCGGGCACCCACACCCTCCGGATCACCTACCGCTCCGGCGACACCGTCTTCCAAGGACTGGTACTGGACTCCGGCGCCCGCACGGTCGCTCCGGACACGCCGCCCGGACTCATCGAGTTCGTCGGCGACTCCATCACCGCCGGTGCCCTCACCGACCGGCTGGCCCTCGACTCGTATGCATGGAAGACCGGCGAGCGGCTGGGCATGCGGCACACCCAGATCGCCCGCGCCGGCTACTGCCTCGTCGGCCAGTCGGGATGCACCGGTCTGAGCAGCCAGTTCTTCCGGACCGCGAGCACGGGCAGCCAGAGCTGGGACTTCTCCCGCTACCAGGCGAGCGCGGTCGTCATCAACCTCGGCACCAACGACATCGGGCACGGCGTCACCGGCGCAGCCTTCCAGTCGGCGTACACCACGTTCCTGCGCGACATCCGGGCCAAGTACCCGAACGCGGTCCTCTTCGCGGTGCAGACCCTCAAGAAGCGGTACGTCACCGAGACCAAGGCCGCGGTCAACGCACGCACCACCGCGGGAGACACCAAGGTGCGCTACGTCGACACGACGGGCTGGCTCACCGACGGCACCGACTACGAGGACGGCAACGGACACCCCAACGAGGCGGGCCACACCAAGTTCGCGAACCGCCTGGCCCCCGTCATCGGTGCCGTCCTGAACGGCACCACGACCCGTTCCGCTTCCGCCACGGCGGCGGCACCCGGCCAACCCGGCGACCCGAACATCAAGTTCGTCGGACGCTGGGACACCACCAGCTCGGCCACCGCCTACACCCCGTACTGGGCGGGCGCGTACTACCGCGTCGGCTTCACCGGCAGGACCGTCCAGCTCAAGCAGCGGGGCACGATCGACTTCTGGGCGCGGATCGACGACGGGCCCGTGAAGTTCTACGACGACGTCAAGGGAACGGTGAACCTGACCCCGACCGCCCTGTCGGCCGGCCGCCACACCTTGCAGGTCAACTACCAGGTGGTCGCGGGCTCCTACCGTGGAGACGCCGTCTTCCAGGGGCTCGTGCTCGACAGTGGCGCGACGACCTTCGCCCCGTCGGCCCCTGACAAGCTGGTCGAGTTCGTCGGGGACTCGATCACCGTGGGCACGACGACCTCACAGAACGCCCGCACGGCCTATGGCTGGCTGATCGGGGAACGGCTCGGCGCCGAGCACACCCAGATCGCCCAGGGAGGCGCCTGCCTCGTCGCCGCGGCGGACGGATGCGTGGGCCTGGAGCGGCAGTTCACCAAGCTCAACCCGAACGCCGCCACGCCCGACTGGGACCTCTCCCGCTACCGGGCGAACGCCGTCGTCATCAACCTCGGCACCAATGACGTCGGGCACGGGGTGAGTTCGGCGCAGTTCCAGACGGCCTACAGCAGCCTGCTGGGCAAGGTCCGTGCCGCCTACCCGCAGGCACGGATCTTCGCGTTGGAGACCTTCCGAGGACGGTTCGTTCCGCAGACCGAAGCAGCCGTCAGGGCGGCCGTCGACGGCGGCGACTCCCGGGTCTCCTTCGTCGACACCACGGGCTGGCTCGGCTCCGGCGACCTCACAGACTCGGTCCACCCGAACGACCAGGGCCACCGCGTCATCGCGGACCGCCTCGCGCCGATCATCGCGGCCAGGATCGGCGCCTGACCGAACACCACGCTTCTTTCGGCACCGCGCCACCCCCGGGACCCCGCTGGTCAGCGCTGTGGGGTCAGCCCTCCGGACACCGGCGCGGTACCGAGGCCGCTGTCGCCGTCCTGGTGGCGCAGTACCCAGTCGTCGAGGTCGAGAGCCGCTTCGAGGGGCTCCCTGGCCATGTGGGCCCGCCACCAGCTCAGCTCGCCGAGGGGGCCCGGCTTCCCGACGGTCTCGGTGGGGGAGTGCGCCTCCTCCCGGAAGCGGGCCTCTGCTGCCCGGAAGCACGCCCGCGCGGTGCTCGGCGGCACGCCCAGGACGTCGCCGACGATCTCCCAGCTCGCCCCGCCCAGTCGCTCGAACACGGCTGCGGCCTCGACGAACCGCCGCGCGGCCACGAGCACGCGGGCGGCATCGGCCAGCAGCGCGCCCGGGGAACGGACGGTGCCGTCGGCATTCAGCTCGTGCTCGCCGATCGGGACGGCGGCCCGGGCGAGGTCGGCCAGTTCGCACGCCTCGTAGGCCGCCACCAGCCGCGCTCGCGCCGCGTCCGTGTACGGCGCGGCACCTGCTCCCGTGTCACCTTCGGCCATGTCAGCCGGCACGCAGGAAGTAGAGGACGGTCATGGTCACGGCGGTGGTCAGGATGACGCCCCGCAGCAGCCGGGCGGGGAGACGGCGTGCGAGGTGGGCTCCTGCGAAGCCGCCGACGACCGCACCGGCCAGCATGCCGGCGAGGAGAAGCGGAGCGCTCAGCGCGTCCGAAGCGACGAGGAACAGCACGGTCGCGCTGAGATAGACGGCCGCCACCTGGGTGACCCTCATCGGATTGCCCGCCGCGGTGTCGAGGCCGAGGCCGATGCCCCACAGCGCCAGCATCAGGATGCCTACGGCACCGCCGAAGTATCCGCCGTACAGGGCGAGGAAGAACTGGCCGATCAGGATGGTCCGGGACGTCATGCCGACCGGGCGGCCCAGGACGGTGCTCACCGCGCGGGAGAGGTACCGTCCGAAGGCGAGGACCACCGTGGCGAACGCGAGCAGCCACGGCACCGCGGCATCGAACGCCGCAGCGGGGAGCGCCAGCAGCAGGCCCGCGCCGAGTCCGCCCCCGATCACGCTGACCGTGGTCAGAGCAGTCGTGGACGTCGACCCGACCGGTGTGACCTCGCGCCGGTAGACCCAGGCACTCGCCAACGACCCGGGGACGAGGGCGATGCTCGACGCCGCGTTCGCCGTCACCGGCGGCAGGCCGACCGCGACCAGGGCGGGCAGCGCCACGAAGGTGCCGCCGCCACCGACGGCGTTCAGCGCTCCGGCGGCGGCACCGGCCAGCAGGACGAGCAGGGTCTCGGGCACCCGATGAGCATCACTCGGTGACCGGATCCCCCACAATGCGTAATCGGCGTACCCAGCCTAAGGCTGTGCCATAGGCTGAGTCGCGTGCGCTACGACCTGGACGATCTCCGGCTCTTCCTCGACATCGTCTCGGAGGGGTCGATCACGGCGGGCGCCCGCCGGATGCACCTCAGCCTGCCATCGGCCAGCGCCAGGGTGCGCTCCCTGGAGCACCAGGCCGGCGTGGCCCTCCTGATCCGCGGACGGCGGGGCGTGCGACCCACTCCGGCGGGGTCGACGCTGGCACGGCACGCCCGCGAAGTCCTCGCCCAGACGGCGCGGCTCGAAAGCGCCGTCGCGAGCTACACCCGTTCCCCGACCGCGCCACTGACCCTGCTGAGCGGCGGCTCCGCCATGCACCGACTCGTCCCACAGGCCCTGGTCTCCTTCCTGCGGGCGCACCCGGACGTCGACGTCACGGTGTCCGAGAGCCGCACGCCCGAGACCGTGCGGAAGCTCACCGACGGCGAGGCGGACCTGGGGGTCGTCGTCGACGACGAGGCCCGCGACTGCGGCCTCGCCATGGAACCCCTCGGTGACGACTCCCTCGTGGTGATCGGCCAGGCCGACGGGATCCTCGCCGGCCGTCGCGCGCTGACGTACAGCGAGGTCGCCGAGCACCCCCTCGTCGGGCTCGACCCGGGCTCCTCGCTGCGCCGCTGGATCGAGAAGCACCTCGACCCGCACGCCCCGGCCGTGCGCTACCGCACCACCGTCGCCGACCTGGGCGTCCTCGTCGCCCTCGCGGCCGCAGGCGTCGGACTCGCTCTCGTGCCGCGCCGCGCCGTCGACCCCGGCCGGCCACTCGACGTGTGCGAACTCCAGGACCCCTGGGCCCGCCGCCACCATCTGCTCGCCTGGGGCGCCAAGGACCGGACCTCGTCGCCGGCCACCGAGGCGCTCGCCGAACACCTACGGCGGGCGGCCCTGTCCGAGCCGGTGTCCCTCGGCAGACCCGAGGGCTCGGGCGAGCGGAGGAGCGGGTAGTCACCCGGTTCCCCGCTGACGTGGCCGTGTCATGCTGGGCGCCCAGACGGGGAGGACAACATGACGGGGGACCGGGGCACCATGGGTGCGCTCGCTGGACGGCCGTGGTACGCGGCCAACGAATTGCTGGCGTTCCTGCTTGAGCTCGCCGCACTGGCATGTCTGAGCTGGTGGGGCTTCGCCGCGGGGCACGAGGGCGCCCTCCGAGTCGTGCTCGGAATCGGGACGCCCGCCGCGGCCGTCGTGCTGTGGGCGTCGTTCGCCGCGCCGAAGGCGAGGTGGCGACCGGGGCTGCCGCTCGTTTTGCTCGTCAAGACGATGGTGCTCGGCGGTGGTGCCGCCGCCCTGTACGGAGTGGGGCATGCCGTCGCGGCAGTGGTCCTGGCGGTGGTGATGGTCGTCAACACGGCAGTGGCTGAGACGTTCCGTCGTACTACTGGTGCGCGCTGACGCCTCGGGTGCCCGGCGCCCGTACGGCCATGCTCGCGCGAAGGAGTACTGACCAGACACATCAGGAAAAATAGGGGTACACCATGATATGAGGGGTGGGGAGAAGGAGAACGAGGAGGGTGAGCCCTGATGACGCGTTCGGTCGGTATCGACCTCGGCACGACGAACTCGGTGGTCTCGGTCCTCGAAGGCGGCGAGCCCACCGTCATCACCAACACGGAGGGAGCCAGGACCACCCCGTCCGTGGTGGCCTTCGCCAAGAACGGTGAGGTGCTCGTCGGGGAGGTCGCCAAGAGGCAGGCCGTGACGAACGTGGAACGCACCGCGCGCTCCGTCAAACGGCACATGGGGGTCAAGGCATGGCGGTTCCCGGACAGCGGGAGCATCGACGGCAAGCGGTACACCGCGCAGGAGATCTCCGCCCGGGTGCTGCAGAAGCTCAAGCGGGACGCGGAGGCATACCTTGGCGAGGACGTCACGGACGCGGTGGTCACCGTACCGGCGTACTTCGACGACACCGAGCGGCAGGCGACCAAGGAGGCCGGTGAGATCGCGGGCCTGAACGTCCTGCGGATCATCAACGAGCCGACCGCCGCGGCGCTCGCGTACGGCCTCGACAAGGAGAACGACCAGACGGTCCTGGTCTTCGACCTCGGCGGTGGCACCTTCGATGTGTCGCTGCTGGAGATGGGCGAGGGTGTCATCGAGGTGAAGGCCACCAACGGCGACACACACCTCGGCGGCGACGACTGGGACCAGAAGATCGTCGACCACCTGGTGAAACAGTTCAAGAACGCGTACGGCGTCGACCTGGCCAAGGACAAGATGGCGGTGCAGCGGCTGCGCGAGGCCGCCGAGAGGGCCAAGATCGAGCTGTCCAGTTCCTCGGAGACGAACATCAACCTGCCCTACGTCACGGCCTCCGCCGAGGGCCCCCTGCACCTGGAGGAGAAGCTCACCCGCGCCCAGTTCCAGCAGCTGACCGCCGATCTGCTGGAGCGCTGCACGGGCCCCTTCCACCAGGCGGTCAAGGACGCGGGGATCAAGCTGTCCGACATCAACCACGTGATCCTGGTGGGTGGTTGCACTCGTATGCCCGCCGTGACGGACCTGGTGAAGGAGCTGACGGGCAAGGAACCGCACAAGGGCGTCAACCCGGACGAGGTCGTGGCCGTCGGAGCCTCGCTCCAGGCCGGTGTACTCAGGGGCGAGGTCAAGGACGTCCTTCTCCTCGACGTGACGCCGCTGTCCCTCGGTATCGAGACCAAGGGCGGCATCATGACCAGGCTCATCGAGCGGAACACGACGATCCCGACCAAGCGCTCGGAGATCTTCACCACCGCCGAGGACAACCAGCCCTCCGTGCAGATCCAGGTCTACCAGGGCGAGCGCGAGATCGCGGCGTACAACAAGAGGCTCGGGATGTTCGAGCTGACCGGTCTGCCGCCGGCCCCGCGCGGTGTGCCGCAGATCGAGGTCGTCTTCGACATCGACGCCAACGGCATCATGCACGTCACGGCGAAGGACCTGGGCACCGGCAAGGAACAGAGGATGACCGTCACCGGCGGCTCGGCCCTCCCGAAGGACGACATCGACCGCATGGTCCACGAGGCCGAGCAGCACGCCGAGGAGGACCACCGCCGCCGTGCGGCCGCCGAGACCCGCAACCAGGGCGAGCAGCTCGTCTACCAGACCGAGAAGCTCATCAATGACAACCCGGAGAGGATCCCGCCCGACGCCAGGAGCGAGACCGAGGCGGCGCTCGCCGAGCTGAAGGAGAAGCTCAGGAGCGGCCAGGACGGGCCCGAGGACACCGCGGGCATCCAGCAGGCCACGGAGAAGGCCGCCGCAGCCGCGCAGAAGATCGGCACCGCCCTGTACGAACAGTCGCGGGCCGAGGGCGCGGCGAGCGCCGGCGCTTCCGGTGCCACGGGTACGGAAGGTGCTCCGGGTACCGCCGGCTCGGAGGACGACGTGGTGGACGCGGAGATCGTCGACGACGACAAGGACGACAAGAACGACAAGCCCGAGGCGGGCTGACGATGGATTCCGTCCGGCCGCGGAGCACGGAGACACAGCGCCTGCGGGACGCGCTGCAGGAGCGGACCGCCGACCTGCAGCGGGTGAAGGCCGAGTACGACAACTACCGCAAACGGGTCCGGCGCGACCGCATGGCCGTGCGGGAGATCGCGGTGGTCAACGTCCTGGGCGCCCTTCTGCCGGTACTGGACGCCGTGGACCGCGCGTGCGAGCACGAGCCGATGACACCGGGGCTCAAGGAGATCGCCGTCACCCTGGAGAGCCAGACCGGCTCGCTGGGCCTGCGGGCGTTCGGCGAGGAGGGCGAGCCCTTCGATCCGACGTGCCACGACGCCCTGGCTCACCACGTCTCCCCGGACGCCGACCGCCTGACCTGCACGACGATCCTCCGCCCCGGCTACCGGCTCGGCGCCCGGCTCCTCCGCCCGGCCCATGTGGAGGTCACCGGGCCACCGCCGCCGGGCGGAAGGCCGTCACTCGAACCGTGAGACGTCCCCCGCACCCCGGCGTACGATCTCGGCCTCTCCACCGGAGAAGTCGATCACCGTCGTCGGTTCCGTGCCGCAGTCGCCGGAGTCGACCACCGCGTCGACCACGTGGTCGAGGCGCTCCTTGATCTCCCAGCCCTGGGTCATCGGCTCCTCCTCGTCGGGCAGGAGCAGCGTGCTGGAGACGAGCGGTTCGCCGAGTTCCGCGAGCAGCGCGTGGGCCACGACATGATCCGGGATGCGCACGCCGACGGTCTTCTTCTTCGGGTGCATCAGCTTGCGCGGGACCTCCCTCGTGGCAGGGAGGATGAAGGTGTAACTCCCGGGCGTGGACGCCTTGATGGCGCGGAACACGTCGTTGTCGACGTGCACGAACTGGCCCAGCTGCGCGAAGTTCTCGCAGACGAGGGTGAAGTGGTGGCGGTCGTCGAGGTTCCGGATCGAGCGGATCCGCTCGATGCCGTCACGACTGCCCAGTTGGCACCCCAGAGCGAAACAGGAGTCCGTCGGATACGCGATGAGAGCACCCTCACGGATGCTGTGAGCCACCTGGCTGATGGAGCGTGGCTGAGGGTTGTCCGGGTGCACGTCGAAGTACTTGGCCATCTGCCGAGCTTATGCCGTACAGAGGTTCGCGCCCCGAAAGGGGCGCGGGGAACTGCGCGACAAGCCACGAACAACGCGCAGCTTCAGACCACCCGCAGCTCTCCGCGGCAGGGGCGCGGGGAACTGCGCAATCAGCCACAGACAACCCGCGGCTTCAAAACGACCCGCAGTTCCCCCACCGGCCCCGGCGGAGCCCTACGCTCCGCTCTCCCGCAGCATGTCCTCGCGCTCCACGAGCTTCACGCGCTCACGCCCCTGGGGCTCGCCCAGTGCCTTCTCGGCGGCGTCGAGGCGGTACCAGCCCTCCCACGTCGTGAAGCGGACGTCCCGCTCGGCGAGGAACGCGTCCACCGTCTCCGGCGCGGGCGAGGACGGCTCGTGCAGGCGTCCGTTCGCGAAGTCGTCCAGCAGGTTGGCCACCGTCTCGTTGGCGTCGCCCTTGGTGTGCCCGATGAGGCCCACGGGACCGCGCCGGATCCAGCCGGTGACGTACGTCGACTGCAGGTGCGCGCCGGTCTCCTCGATCACCCGGCCGCCCTCGTCCGGGACGGTGCCCGAGTCCATGTCCCACGGCAGCTTGGGGAGCTTGTCGGAGAGGTAGCCCACGGCGCGGTAGACGGCGGTGACGTCCCAGTCCTTGAACGTGCCGGTGCCCTTGACGTTGCCGGTGCCGTCGAGCTCGGTGCGCTCGGTACGCAGACCGACGACCTTGCCGTCCTCGCCGAGGATCTCGGACGGCGACTCGAAGAAGTGCAGGAACAGCTTGTGCGGCCGGTCACCGACGTCGCGGATGGCCCAGTTCTCCAGCGTCTTGGCGACCATGTCGGCCTGCTTGTTGCCGCGCCGGGTGGCGATGGAGCCGTCGTCGTAGTCGATGTCCTCGGGGTCGACGATGACCTCGATGTTGGGGGAGTGGTCCAGCTCGCGCAGCTCCATCGGGCTGAACTTCGCCTGCGCCGGGCCACGGCGGCCGAACACGTGGACTTCCAGGGCCTTGTTGGCCTTGAGACCGTCGTGGACGTTCGGCGGGATCTCGGTCGGCAGCAGCTCGTCGGCCGTCTTGGCGAGGATGCGCGCCACGTCCAGCGCGACGTTGCCCACGCCGAGGACGGCGACCTTCTCGGCCTCCAGTGGCCAGGTGCGGGGCACGTCCGGGTGGCCGTCGTACCAGGACACGAAGTCCGCCGCTCCGTAGGAGCCGTCGAGCTGGATGCCGGGTATGTCGAGCGCCCGGTCGGCCGTCGCCCCGGTGGAGAAGACCACCGCGTCGTAGAAGGCGCGCAGGTCGTCCAGATTGATGTCGCGCGGGTAGTCGACGTTGCCGAAGAGACGTATCTGCGGCTTGTCCAGCACCTGGTGCAGGGCCGTGATGATGCCCTTGATGCGGGGGTGATCGGGGGCGACGCCGTAGCGGATCAGTCCGAACGGTGCGGGCATCCGCTCGAAGAGGTCGATGGACACACCGGGATCGGCGGCCGCGTCGGACTTCAGCAGCGCGTCGGCGGCGTAGATTCCGGCAGGTCCGGCTCCGACAATGGCTACCCGCAGGGGGCGGGGCATGATCAGGTTCCCTTCGAGAGATGATGACGATCTCGACGGTAACCCTAAACTAAGGCAAGCCTTACTTGGTACGCGGGTCCGGTTGATGACCCCATAAGGCGGTCTTATGGGGTGCCATGGATGACGATCACGGGGTGCCGCGCTCCGAAGACCCGGACTCGGAACCGGAGTTGGACGGTCCGCCGTTCTCGGCGTCCGAGGCGTCCGAGGCGTCCGAGGCGTCCGTGTCGTGAGCGGGGGCGTCGCTGCCCGTCGGGCGCAGCAGCTTCGCGCCGCCTCCCACCCGCTCCAGGGGCTTCGTCAGCGCGCGCAACGAGAAGCCCCCACGCTTGCGGGGCTCCTCCCGCGCCGCGGGGACCGCCGGTGCGGCCGAGCCCTCCCGGAAGGCGGCCAGCGCCTCATGGGCGCGTTCGGCGGCCTCGCGGTACAGGTCGCGCGACTTGGTCATCGCCTCCAGGGCCTCGGAGTACTGGGCCACCAGCGCCCGTGCCTCGTCGACCGTGTACAGGTGCCAGTCGTCCCGCAGTTCGGCCACGGCCTGCTCGGACCATGGGGCCAGCGGCCTGGGCAGCGCGGCGTAGCGCACCACCGCGTCGATGAGCTCTTTGGGCTCCGAGCCGTCGAGGAAGACACTGCGTACGGTGAAGTCCTGGTCCTCGTAACCGGGGCGGGGCGGAGCACCTGGCAGCACGACGGCGCCTCCGCGCGGCACCCGCACCCCCAGGTCGTAGAGCGCCCAATTGACGATCCGGTACTGGTCCGGAGCGGCCCGGTGCTCCACGATGCGGTGACGCAGACTGGCGGGCATCAGCGGTGCCAGGGGACGCCGCCCGCGCTGATCGGGCGTCATGGCCTCGTGGACGACGATGTGGATGCTCCAGGTGTTCCGACCGCAGTCCTTGAGCAGGCGCTTGAGGTCCTTGTCCTCCGCCGGCAGCGCATTGGACTCACGGAGGCGGAGCCCCGGAACCATGTCGTGGTCCCACGAGGCGTCTTCGGGCCAGAACATGGCGGCGGGCGACGGCCAGTCGAGGTCCCAGGGCTGGTCCGCCTCCGCGACCAGCACCCATTCCCGTGCGTCGTCCGTGTCGCCGGGTGGGCCGATGGTCAGTCGTGCCCGTACCACGACCTCGTCGGCGACCCGCCAACGTGCTTCGAAGGCGTGCCGTTCCACATCGTCGCGCGGGGCGTCGTACTCCAGATGGTCGTCGATCTCACCGTCGTCCTTCAGTCCGGTCAGCCGTTGCCGGACGGATTCCTCGGCTCCGGAGCCGAGATGGCGTCCGCGGGACAGCCAGACGGCGTCGGGAGCCGTGGCACGGGCGGTGGGGGACTTGGCCATGGATCACTCTGCACAGGTGGGGGTCGGCGGACGCGTCCCAGTATGGTCCGCCCACGTCAGACACGGGAAATTCACACACCGGGAAAGAGGTCCGCCTGGAATCCTCCGGCCAGGGACTGTTCGGCCCAGATGACCTTGCCCGCGGGGGTGTACCGGGTGCCCCAGCGCTCGGAGAGCTGGGCGATCAGGAACAGGCCGCGGCCTCCCTCGTCCGTGTCGGCGGCGTAGCGCAGGTGGGGTGAGGTGCTGCTGGTGTCGGAGACCTCGCAGATCAGGGTGCGGTCGTACAGCACACGGACCCGGATGGGGCCGCTGCCGTAGCGGATCGCGTTGGTGACCAGCTCGCTGAGGATCAGCTCGGTGGTGAACTCCAGCTGCTCCAGCCCCCATTCCGACAGCTGCCGGGACACCGAGGCACGCACCTGGCCGACCGCGGCCGGGTCGGACGGCACCGCCCAGTCGGCGACACGGCCGCTGTCGAGGGCGCGGGTGTCGGCGACGATCAGGGCGATGTCGTCGCTCGCCCGGCCCGGCAGCAGGGCGTCCAGAACGGCCTGGCAGGTGCCGTCCGGGGAGGCGTCGGTGCCCGCGTGGACCAGGGCGGTGCGCAGCAGGTCGAGGCCGGCGCCGATGTCCCGTTCCCGGTCCTCGACGAGGCCGTCGGTGTACAGCACCAGGCGGCTGCCCTCCGGCAGCTCGAGGTCGGCCGTCTCGAACGGGAGGCCGCCCACCCCGAGCGGCGGACCGGCCGGCACCTCGGGGAACTCGACGGTGCCGTCCGGGAGGACGACCGCCGGCGGCGGATGCCCGGCCCGTGCCAGCGTGCAGTGCCGTGAGACCGGATCGTAGATCGCGTACAGGCAGGTGGCGCCGGTGACCGCGGCACCGCTGCCCTCTTCCGCCTCGTCCTGGTCGATACGGTTCACCAGCTCGTCGAGGTGCCCCAGGAGCTCGTCGGGCGGCAGGTCCAGGGCGGAGAAGTTGTGGACCGCCGTCCGCAGCCGCCCCATCGTGGCCGCGGCGTGCAGCCCGTGGCCGACGACGTCACCCACGACGACGGCGACGCGGGTGCCGGACAGCGGCAGCACGTCGAACCAGTCGCCGCCCACCCCGGCCTGCGCGGGCAGATACCGGTAGGCGATGTCCAGGGCACTCTGCTCGGGCAGGCTGCGCGGGAGCAGGCTGCGCTGCAGGGTCACGGCCATGGCGTGCTCGCGCGCGTAGCGGCGTGCGTTGTCGATCGAGATCGCGGCCCGGGCGACGAGTTCCTCGGCGAGGGTCACTTCCTCCGGATCGAAGGGTTCGGGCTTCTCCGAGCGCCAGAAGTTGACCAGGCCCATCACCAGGGGGCCCGCCCGCAGCGGGACGGTGATCAGCGAGTGGATGCCGTACTCCACGACCCGCGTGGCCCGGTCCGGGTCCTGCGCCATCCACCAGGGCGCCCGGCTGAGGTCGGGCTCCAGGTGGGCCTGGCCGGTGCTGAGGCTGCGCGCCTGCGGCGAGGAGGGGACGAAGGCGATCTCCTCGCCCACCGGGTACAGAGGAGCGTCCTTGCGGATCCCGCCGCCGGCCGTGCGACGCAGTGGGGCGCCCGCGTCGGGCTCGTCGCCGGTCAGTACGGCCTGGGACAGGTCCACGGTGACGAAGTCCGCGAACCGGGGGACGGCCACCTCGGCCAGTTCCTCGGCGGTACGCGTCACGTCCAGGGTCGTGCCGATGCCCACGCCGGCGTCGTAGAGCAGCTTGAGACGCTCCCGCGCCACCTCGGCCCGGCCGGACAGGGCGCGCAGCTCGGTCGAGTCGCGGAGCGTGGCGACGCTGCCCGACGGGGCGCCCTGGAGGTCCGTGGGCCGCTGGTTGATCGCCAGCAGCCGGTCGTCCACCAGGTGCACCTCGTCCGTGGCGACGCGCCCCGAGGCCAGCAGCTCGGCGGTGTCCCTGTCGAGGCCGAGGGCGTGGACGTGCCTGCCCTCGGCGTCGGCGGGCAGGTCGAGCAGGCGCTGCGCCTCGTCGTTGGCGAGCAGCAGCCGACCCCCGCCGTCGATGATGATCACGCCCTCGCGGACGGCGTGCAGCACCGCGTCGTGGTGCTCGTACATCCGGGTCATCTCGGACGGGCCCAGGCCGTGGGTCTGGCGCGTCAGCCGTCTGCTGACAAGTGCGGTGCCCGCCGTGGCGAGGGCGAGCGCCGCGGCAGCCGCACCCAGCAGGAGCGGCAGCTGCCGGTCCGCGACACCGCCCACGTTCTCGGTCGTGATGCCGGCCGAGACGAGACCTACGACCGAGCCGCCGGGGTCCTTGACCGGCACCACGGCCTGCACCAGCTGCCCTATGGTGCCGTCGATCTCCTCCGTGACGGCACGGCCCTGAAGCGCGGGCTCGATGTCCCCGACGAACTTCTTGCCGATGCGGTCCTGCTTGGGGTGGGTGTAGCGGATCCCGTCGGTGTTCATCACCACGATGAAGTCCACCTTCGACTGCACGCGGGCGGCCTCGGCCCGCGGCTGCAGCACGGCGGTGGGATCGGGACCGGCCAGCGCCTCCCGGGTGCCCGGCGCGTTCGCGAACGTCTCGGCGACGGCGAGTGAACGGTTGCGGGCCTCCTGGGTGCTGTCGTGCCGCACCTGCAGCACCAGCGCCACCACGGCCGACACGACCAGCAGCAGCACGATCACGACCTGGAGCAGGAACACCTGTCCGGCGACGCTGCGCCCGCTCAGCGCCGACCGCAGTCCGGCGACCGGCCGCCACCCCGCTCGGCCCAATAGTCGGATCATGTGCCCATGTCTACACTGCCCCGCGCCAGGAGGCGAGGGGCGTCACACACGGTCACAGACAGTCGTCGTCCGCCGGGCCCCGCGATCACTTCACACGGTCGCGGAGCGCGGCCAGGGCACGGTCGGCGTGGGCGCTCATCCGCAGTTCGCTGCGCACCACCTCCAGGACCGTCCGGTCCTCCGCTATCACGAAGGTGACGCGCTTCGTCGGCGCCAGGGAGAAACCGCGCTTGACCCCGAACCGCTCACGAACCGTCCCGTCGGCGTCGGACAGCAGCGGGAAACCCAGCGTGTGACGCCCGGCGAACTCCTGCTGACGGTCGACCGCGTCCCCGCTGATCCCCACCGGCCGCGCGCCGGCGGCGGCGAACTCGGCGGCCAGGTCACGGAAGTGGCACGCCTCGGCGGTACACCCGGGGGAGAGGGCGGCCGGGTAGAAGAACAGCACCACCGGCCCCTCGCCGAGCAGCTCCGACAGTCGGCGCACCGTCCCGGACTCGTCCGGCAGCTCGAAGTCCTCGACCTTGTCGCCGACGTCCACACCACGTGTCATGACCGGCTCTCCTGCCCCTTGGCGACACCCCGTGCCCACAGCACGAGCGGAACCTGCAACGGAAGCCGGGCGAAGGCAGCCGTCCGCAGCGGTGCGGAACGGTGGCGCCAGTCCACGGCCATCTGGACGTTGGCGGGAAACACACCGACGAAGAAGGCCGCCGCGGCCTGAGCCGAGACCCGCCGTGTGCGGGGCAGCGCCACACCGGCCGCCAGTGCCAGCTCGGCCACACCGCTCGCGTACGTCCAGGCGCGCGGCGAGCCCGGCAGGGCGCGCGGCACGGTGGCGTCGAACGGGCGGGGCGCGACGAAGTGGCAGACACCCGCGCCGGCCAGCAGACCGGCGAGCAGCAGAGCCGAACGCTCCGAGCGGGACACGTTTCTCCTTCTCCGGGGTGGCTTCCCTGAAGCGCTCAGGCAGTCCCGGAGCACCCCAACGGCCATAGAGTAGTCGGCCCTTGATCAGGGAAACCGGTCAGGGGCCTGTCCCGTGTGACAAGCCCCTGACCAGTTGCTTCGGATCTGTCACCGCACTGCGCGGCGAGTGCTCAGAAGGTGAGCTTCCAGCTGTCGATGTAGCCGGTGTCCAGGCTGGCCACATCCTGCACCCGCAGCTTCCAGACTCCGGCTGCCGTCTCCGAGGAGGCGTCGACGGTGTACGTCGCGTTGACGTTGTCGGCGGAGTCCGAGGCGGAGGAGTCCTTCAGCCGGTACGCCGTACCGTCCGGCGCGACCAGGTCGATCACGAGGTCACCGCGCCAGGTGTGGACGATCTTCACCTCCACGCTGAGCGCGCTGGAGGCGGGGCCGCCGCGGTTCACGTTGATCGGCGACTCGACGGTGTCGTTGTCGGGGATCTGGTAGTCCGAGGTGTTCTCGAAGACGGTGCCGTCACTTTCTTCGTCGACGGTCCAGGCGAAGCTCGCCGTGCCCGTCTCACCGGCCTCGTCGGTCACCGTGATCGTCGGCGTGAAGCTGCCGACCTCGGTCGGCGCACCCGAGACGCGGCCCGTGGAGGCGTCGATCGACAGGCCGGCCGGCAGGCCCGTGGCCGCGTAGGACAGAGCGCCGGGGTTGGTCGACGACGCCCGCACGTCGAGGCTGACCTCCTGGCCCACCAGGGAGTACTGGCTGCCCGGGGGCACCACCGTCACACCGTCCACGATCCGGGAGCCCACGTTGATCGCGGCCCAGGCGTTCGCGGTGTTGTTGTACGTCTCCGAACCGAACCCGAACAGGTCGGCGGCGGACTGCAGGGTGGCGGTGCGGGCGCCGGCGTAGTTGGTCGTGGACGTCATGTACGTGGTCAGCGCCCGGAACCAGATCTTCTCGGCGTTGGCCCGGCCGATCGGCGTCACCGGGAGACCGTCGTAGGTGGGGGAGTCGTAGTCGACCCCGTTGACGGTCTTCGCGCCGCTGCCCTCCGAGGCCAGGTAGAACCAGTGGTTGGCCGGGCCGGAGGAGTAGTGGACGTCGATCGAACCGAGCGAGGAGGACCAGTTGTCGCGTGAGGCGCCGTCCTTGCTGGGCTTGTCCATGTAACGCAGCGGCGTGCCGTCGCCGTTGATGTCGATCTTCTCGCCCACCAGGTAGTCGCCCACGTCCTGGGAGTTGTCGGCGGCGAACTCGACGGCCGCGGCGAAGATGTCGGAGGTCGCCTCGTTCAGACCGCCCGACTCACCGCTGTAGTTGAGGCCGGCGGTGACCGAGGTGAGGCCGTGCGTCATCTCGTGCGCGGCCACGTCTATGGAGGTCAGCGGGTTGGCGTTCCCCGCGCCGTCGCCGTACGTCATGCAGAAGCAGGCGTCCTGCCAGAAGGCGTTGACGTAGGCGTTGCCGTAGTGGACCCGGCTGTACGGGGCCACGCCGTCGTTGCGCAGGCCGTTGCGGCCGTGCACGTTCTTGTAGTAGTCCCAGGTCAGCGCCGCGCCGTAGTGTGCGTCCGCGCCCGCGGTCTCCGCGTTGGCCGTGGTGCCGTCGCCCCACACGTCGTCGGTCCCGCTGAACAGGGTGCCCGTACCGGAGCTGCCCCGGTTCAGGTTGTACGTGCGGTGGTTGCCCCGGTCGGCGTCGCTGAGCGTGTACGTCGACCCCGACTGGCTGGTGCCGAGCGACACCGTGCCGCTGTAGCGCGTGTTGCCGGTGCCGGTGTGCACGCCCTCGTACTCGAACAGCGTGTCGCCGGACTGCGCGTCGGTGATGACGTGCAGTTCACTGGGCGTGTCGTCGTCCTGGAGGCCGCTCACCACGGTCTCGTACGCGAGTGTCGGCGTGCCCTTCGCGGCCCAGACGACCTTGCGGGTGCTGTCCGCCTCGGTCTTGGTGGAGCCCTCGGCCCGCGCCGCCTTGACGGCCTGCCGCTCGACCGCGGCCCGGCTCACCTCGGCGCTGAGGTCCGACACCTTCAGCTGGGGCTTGTAGCTCCGGGTCACACTGTCGACGGCCCCGGACTTCGACGCGTGGACGACGAGGTCGCCGCCGAGCACGGGGAGGCCGGCGTAGGTGCGCTCGTAGCGGGTGTGGACGGTGCCGTCGGCGTCCTTGACGACGTCGCGTACCTTCAACTCCTCCTGGGCGCCCAGGCCGAGGCGGTCTCCGGTGGTGTCGGCGCCCTTCTCGGCGCGGCGGATGAGGGTCTCGCGCTGAGAGGGGGTCAGCTTCGCGGGCAGCGATCCGCGGTCGGGCTCGGCCGGGGCCACGGTGCGCGTCGCGTCGGCGGCGGCGTTGCTCCGGGCGATCGCCGGGGCGCCCTGAACCGTGACCGCGAGGACGGCAGCCGCGGCGACGAGCGAGGCCGTGGCCGTGGACCGGCTGCGGGTGGAACGGAGGACCGATCTGCGGGTCGGTCTGTGGGGGGTCGAACTCACGCGGACTCCTTGTGCTACGGCCGACGTTGGACGAGCGGCCGAACGAAGGGCCCGCACCCGGATGAGGGCGCGGGTCGTGCAGGGAGAACTGCGATGCGGGTGCAGAACTGCGATGCGGGTGCGCGTGCGCCGCTGGTGAGCGGAGTGGGCACAGAGTGTCAGATGTGAAGGTCTCGTGTCATGGTCACATCAAGTGAATGGCCGGAAAGTGTCCGTATTTCGAGGGAGTGCCTCCGCTTTCCGGACAAGTGCCGAAGCCCGTGGGAAACCTGCTCACGCGGGACGGTGCGTACACCTCGCTCGCCGCGTGGCTGAAGCATGAGAGATTTCTGTGAATCCGGTGGACGGTTGAACACGCGGGGGTTCTGCCTCGTATGGGGCTGGGGATTTTCATGCCCGCCGGCGACGAAGCGTAGGAGTACCCCTTGAGCCGCAACACGCGCAGAAGACGCCCAACTGGCGCCCGGCGTGCCACCTCCGCAGCGATAGCGCTGATCCTGGGCGGTGGCGGACTGGTGGTGGCGAACGTCTACGCCTCCGCCACCGAGAGCGGCGGTTCGTCGCGGCGTACGGACCAGAGCACGGACGACCGGGCACTGGCCTCGGGAGCCGCCACGATCGACTGCCCGGACGTCGGCAGTCAGTTGACAGCCGTGCCGGACCAGGCACGCGCGGAGGTCGACGGGCAACTCGCGCTTCTCGACCAGCAGATCGCCGAGGCCTACCAGCGCCTCAAGAACACGGCGCGGGCCCAACTGCAGGACAGCGGCTTCGCCGAATCCGCGATCATGAACCCGCTGAAGGAGAAGCGCGCCGCGACGATCGAGCGGATCCTGATCTCCGTCGACCGCGTGGGCGACCGTCCCGAGGGCCTCGAAGCCTTCGCCCCTTGTACCTTCCGCGCCTCCGGAAACGAGGGCGACCAGGGCGGCCAGGACCAGAGCCAGGGCGACGGCCAGGACCAGGGCGACGGCCAGGACCAGGGCGACGGCCAGAACCAGGACAACCAGCAGGGCGACAACAACGGCGACCAGGGCGGAAACGGCGGCCAGGCAGGCAACGGACCGGTCGCCGCGGACTTCGTCGACATCGCCACGGTCCAGCCCAACGTCCAAAGTCCGCAACGCCGAAGCGGCGCCTCCCGCGGCACCTTCACCACCGCCTGCGGAGTGAATGAGAACGGCCTGTTCAACTCCGACAACGTGATCGTGGCCCCCGGCGTCACCAACGGCGCCCACCACTTCCACGACTACGTGGGCAACCAGGCCAACGACGCCTTCGCGAGCGACGAGGACCTGGCGAAGGGCGAGACGAGCTGCGAGGCCGAGGGCGACCGGTCCTCCTACTTCTGGCCCGTCCTGCGCCTGCAGAACGGCACCCAGGAGCAGGACGCCAACGCGCCCGGCGGCGGCATCGAGGGCAACACCGGCGAGATCGTCACGCCCCAGCAGGTCACCATGGCCTTCGTGGGCAACCCGCGTGGCAAGGTCACGGAGATGCCGAGGCTCCTGCGCATCATCACCGGAGACGCCAAGGCGTTCGTCAACGGCACCCCCAACGCCAACGCCTCGTGGAGCTGCACGGGCTTCGAGAACGAGGTGCAGCTGAAGGACAAGTACCCGCTCTGCCCCCAGGGCAGTGACGTGGTCCGCACCTTCAAGTTCCAGAGCTGCTGGGACGGCCGCAACATCGACAGCGCCAACCACCGCACCCACGTGGCCTTCGCCGACGCGGACGGCACCTGCGCGAACGGCTTCCAGGCCATTCCGCAGCTCGTCCAGCGCATCGTCTACGACGTCGACGCGCCGAGCCTGAACGACGGCGGCAGCACGACCCCGCTGTTCGCCGTCGACTCCTTCCCCGAGCAACTGCACAAGCCGGTCACCGACCACGGCGACTTCATCAACGTCTTCGACGAAGACCTCATGCGCGAGATGGTCGACTGCGTCAACAGCGGCCGGACGTGCGACGCCGCTTCCGGCGCCGCTGAGAACCCGGAGCCGGGCAGCGACGACGCCGACTCCGCAAAGGAGGAAACGCCGGCCCCCGCCACCAGCGAGCCGGCCCCCGAACCGGACGACGACCAGGCGGAGCAGCCCGCGGACAACAGCGGTGACAGCAGGGACAGCGGCGACAGCGGCAAGGCGGAGCCGAAGATCTACTCCTTGCCCTCGGCCACCCAGCGCGAGCAGACGCCTCCCTCGTCCGATCTCGACAGCGCCACCCCCGGCCCGGAACCGACCACCGGCGAGAACGTCCAGTCGGGCGGTTCTCAGACCCGACCGCAGGCGATCACGGGCGACCTCGCCGACACCGGCGCCCAGTTGTGGCCGGCCGCGGCCGGAGGCGTGCTGCTGATCGTCGGCACCGTCCTGCTACGCCGCATCCGGCGCGGGACGCGATGACATCGCCCGGCGGGCACTCAGCGCCGCGGCCAGCAGACGCTCGTCCAGTTCCATCTCGGCGTCGGGCGTGGAGTCGTTGCAGGGGATACGGGTACGCCGGTCGATCAGCGCCGTCACGGCAGGAAGAGCGGCCGACGCCTGCTGCCCCATCTGCGCCAGCCCGTGCAGGCAGTACTCGCCGATCCCGTAGTCGTCCAGGTACGGCGTCATGTGGGCGAGCAGCCGCGGCAGTGCGCCCGGCCCCGCGTGCCGCAGCCACAGTGCAGCGCACTGGGCCTGGGAGCGGCCCGGCAAACGGAACGTGAGGTTGTACAGCTGGGCCGCCTGCCGGAAGGTCAGCGGCCCGGCGTCCAACAAGGCACCGAAGATCTCCGGGGCGCGGTCGAGGCGGATGACACCGATGGGTTTCGCCGTGAGCAGTGCGGTGGCGGATGCGCTGTCGTAGGCCGACACCGATGGGCGGCGGGTCCGCGGGCTGTGAGGCCGGGGGTACGGCGTGAAGGCAACTCCTCGCAGGAGGGCGCCGTGCGCCCGCATCGCCTCTCGGGAGATCGAGGCCGTGGTGAAGGCGGCCTCGAAGGCCGGACCGAGCTCCGGCCCGCGGTATCGGACGAGCAGCGGCAGCAACTCGACGGGGGCCGCGCGCCAGAGGTGGCACGCCGCGCGGGCGAGCCGCGCGCCGATGTTCCGGGTCACGGGATCATCGAGAAGCCGGGCCACGAGGGCGTACGCCCGTGTCTCGCCGAGCTCGTTGAGCTCCTTCATCGGGCGGGGCGGAGGCCGCCCTTCCGCACTGAGGAATCGATCATGCGGTCGATCATGTCACGGAAAGGCCGGCCAGGAGATGGGCGACCAGAGGGTTCTGGTCGCCCCTGCGCCGGCCCACAGCGACCCGAGTGCGGACGGTGGCCGGCTCGATCCGGCGGAAGGCGACCCCTTTGAGGCGGATGCGCCGGATGCTCGCCGGGGCCAAGGAGACGCCCAGGCCGGTCTCCACCAGGGCGCAGACGGTCTGCCATTCCACGGCGTGCTGGGCCACCCGGGGCGTGAAGCCCGCCGAGGCGCACAGGCCGGCGATCCGGTCATACAGCTGTGGGCCGACCGCGCGGGGGAGGAGCACGAAGGGTGACTCCGCCAACTGGCCCACCCGGACGCTCCGTTGGGCTGCGAGCGCGTGACTGGACGGCAGCACTGCCACGAAGGGCTCGGTCAGTACGGTCCTGAAGTCGAGCTGCGGCTCGTCGGCGGGCGGCTCGCGCAGCAGACCGAGGTCGATGGTCCGGTCGTGCAGGGCGGCGAGTTGGGGCGCCGTGGTCATCTCGTGGATGTCGAGGCGCACCTCGGGGAACCGCTCCCGGTGAGTGCGCAGCAGGCCGGGCAGGACGGTCAGGGCGAGTGAGGCGGCGAAGCCGATCCGCAGCCGACCGGTCCGGCCACTGCCGACGGCACGGGACGCGGCCAGGCCGTCGGCGAGTTCGCTGAGCGCTCGGCGGGCGGCGGGCAGGAGTTCCCGGCCCGCCGGAGTGAGGGCGACGCGTCCCGGTTCACGGGTGAACAGCGCGTGGCCGACCTTGTCCTCCAGACGGCGGATCTGCTGGCTCAGCGGCGGCTGGGCGATACCCAGGCGGGCGGCCGCGTGGCCGAAGTGGAGTTCCTCGGCGAGCACGACGAAGGCGTGCAACTGCGGCAGGGGAAGTTCAGGACGGTCCATACCTCCAGAGATATCAGCCCATGCCCATCCAGGTATTAGACGTATCCACGCTGGTCACCTAGCGTCCGGAACATGACAGAGAGACGTGCGATCCTCAGCGGTTCGACCTTCGAGGAGCAGATCGGATACGCCCGGGCCGTGGTCGACGGCGACTGGGTCCATGTGTCCGGGACGACCGGGTACGACTACGCCACCATGACGATCTCCGACGACGCGGTGGAGCAGGCCGCGCAGTGCCTGCGCAACATCGAGGCCGCGCTGGCCGAGGCGAAGTGCACGTTCGCCGACGTCGTACGTGTCCGGTACCTGCTGCCCGACCGCGACGACTTCGAGCCCTGCTGGCCGCTTCTGCGCGGCGCCTTCGGCGAGGTCCGTCCGGCCGCCACGATGCTCATGTGCGACCTCTACGATCCCCGCATGAAGATCGAGATCGAGGTGTACGCCCGGCGTCACCGCTGAAGGCCGGCCCGGCAGTCGGCTCCGCGACAGTCGACCGAACGGCCCGTTTTCACCCGGCGGTGAGGGGATACGCGGCCTGCATGGTGCAAATCGGATACACGATGATGACGGAACAAGCCGGGCCGCGCGACCTCGTCGATCACGTCGTCGGCGCGGAGGACGCCGGCTTCGACTTCTCGGTGACGAGTGACCACTACTTCCCCTGGCTGCGCTCCCAGGGCCACTCGCCCTACGCCTGGGCCGTCCTCGGTGCCGCGGCCCAGGCGACGTCACGCATCCCGCTGATGACGTACGTGACGTGCCCGACGTTCCGCTACCACCCGGCCGTCGTGGCACAGAAGGCCGCGACACTGCAACTGCTCTCCGAGGGCAGGTTCCGCCTGGGCCTCGGCTCGGGTGAGAACCTCAACGAGCATGTCGTGGGCCGTGGTTGGCCGTCCGTCGACGTACGGCACGAGATGTTCGAAGAGGCCGTCGGTATCATCCGCGCGCTGTTCGAGGGCGGTCACGTCACCCACCACGGCAAGCACTACGACGTCGACTCGGCACGCCTGTGGGACCTGCCGGACGCGCCGCCGCCCATCGGCATCGCCGTGTCCGGTGAGCGCTCCTGTGCCCTCGCCGGACGCCTGGCCGACCTGGTCATCGCCACCGAGCCCAAGCGGGAGCTGGTCACCGCGTTCGACCGGCACGGCGGCACGGGCAAGCCCCGGGTGGGGCAACTGCCGATCTGCTTCGACACCGACCGCGACGCGGCCGTCGCCCGCGCCCACGACCAGTTCCGCTGGTTCGGCGGTGGCTGGAAGGTCAACTCCGAGCTCCCGCACCCCGATTCGTTCGCCGGGGCCACGCAGTACGTGACGCCCGACGACGTCGCCGGGTCCATCCCCTGCGGCGACGACCCCGACGCCTTCGTGGCGGCCGTACGGCCCTACGTGGAGGCCGGATTCTCGGAAGTCGCCCTCGTACAGATCGGCGGCGACAGCCAGCACGCCTACCTGGAGTGGTCGGCGAAGACACTGCTGCCCGCACTCCGGGACGCGTTCGCCTGAACCAGGACCACTGAGGCCACCGGCGCGCCGGTCGGCGGGGCGAGTGCCATCGGCTGGTGGCAAGGTGGGGGGGACCGGGCTCCAGCCGGGCGGCGTCCGAGGGCGGGCCGCCCCGTGAGAAAGGAACTCTCGATGGACGAGCCGGACGAGCGCTTCGACGTCGTCGTACTGGGGGCGGGCCCCGGCGGCTACGTGGCCGCCATCCGCGCGGCCCAGCTGGGCAAACGGGTCGCCGTGGTCGAGGAGAAGTACTGGGGCGGCGTCTGCCTGAACGTGGGCTGCATCCCCACCAAGGCCCTGCTGCGCAACGCCGAACTGGCGCACATCTTCACGCGTGAGGCGAAGACGTTCGGTATCAAGGTCGACGGGCAGGTCTCCTTCGACTACGGCGAGGCATTCCGCCGCAGCCGCCGGGTCGCGGACGGCCGGGTCAAGGGCGTCCACTACCTGATGAAGAAGAACAAGATCGCGGAGATCGACGGCCGCGGCACGTTCCTCGACCCCCACACCCTCGAGGTGGCCGGCTACGACGGCGACACGCGCACCATCGGCTTCGACCACTGCGTCATCGCCACCGGCGCCACGCCGAAGCTGCTGCCCGGCACGCGCCGTACGTCGCGTGTGGTGACGTACGAGGAGCAGATCCTCGCCGAGGACCTGCCGCAGTCGATCATCATCGCGGGCGCCGGTGCCATCGGCATCGAGTTCGCGTACGTCCTGCACAACTACGGCGTGAAGGTCACCGTCGTGGAGTTCCTGGACCGGGTCGCCCCGCTGGAAGACGCCGACGTCTCCGCCGAACTCGCCAAGCAGTACCGCAAGCTGGGCATCGACGTCCTCACCTCCACCCGGGTCGACGCCGTCGACGAGTCCGGACAGCAGGTCCGCGTCACCGTCACCGGCAAGGACGGCACCCAGCGGGTCCTGGAGTCCGACAAGGTGCTCCAGGCGATCGGCTTCGCGCCGAACGTCACCGGCTACGGCCTGGAGAAGACCGGCGTCACCGTCACCGAGCGCGGGGCGATCGACGTCGACGGCCGCTGCCGCACGTCCGTGCCGCACATCTACGCCATCGGCGACGCCACCGCCAAGCTCATGCTCGCGCACGCCGCCGAGGCGATGGGCGTGATCGCCGCCGAAACCATCGCGGACGCCGAGACGATGGAGCTCGACTACGTGATGATCCCGCGCTCCACCTACTGCCAGCCCCAGATCGCCAGCTTCGGTTACACCGAGGCCCAGGCGCGAGAGCTGGGCTACGACGTCAAGGTGGCGAAGTTCCCGTTCACCGCGAACGGCAAGGCGCACGGCCTCGGCGACACCACCGGCTTCGTGAAGCTGATCAGCGACGCCAGGCACGGCGAGATCGTGGGCGCCCACCTCATCGGCCCCGACGTCACCGAGCTGCTTCCCGAGCTGACCCTGGCCCAGCAGTGGGACCTCACCGTCCACGAGGTCGCCCGCAACGTGCACGCCCACCCGACCCTGGGCGAGGCGGTCAAGGAGGCGGTGCACGGCCTTGCCGGACACATGATCAACATGTGAGGCCGTGCGGTTCTGCCGGGCCCGGGGCTACTTCTCTTCGAAGACGAGGTCCTCGGGCCGGTGGGTGACCCGTCCCGCGGCGGCCCGCACCGCCGCGGACCGCGATGAGGACCAAAGCCACGCAGCCGACGGACCCGCCGACCACTTCGACCGGGCAGGGCGGCTCCTGAAGGACCGGCAGCCGCACGACCTGTCGATCACGGACGCCGTCTCCGTCAACGGTTCCCTGGAGCTCCAGCTGATGGCGACGAACGTCGACCGCGTGGACGTCTACATCGACCAGCGCCCCCGGGCATCGGTCGACCTCACCAACGGCCAGGCCAACGTGACCGTGCCCGACGCGGCCACCGCCCGCTCGGCCCGCGTCGAAGGCTTCGAGGCCGGGCAGCTGGTCGCCAGCAAGACCGAACAGCTGAACTAGCCGCTGACCGGCCGGCAGCACGTGTGGACCCCCGCGGCCTGGCGCCGCGGGGTTCACAGGGGTGCTTCGGGCATGATCCCCAGTTGCGTGAACAGGGCCGCCTGGTCGAAGTACAGGCGGTAACTGACGATGACCCCGTCCTCCACCGTGGCGAGGTCGCAGCCGAGTATCCGGACCTCCTGCTGCGTCGCCGGGAGGGTCTCGCCGCTGGGCAATGCGATGGGCCCGGTGTTGCGGCCACCGAAGAACCCCTCGTCGATCGCGGTGTCACCGGCCTCGTACTTGTGCAGCGACTCGAACGTCGCCTGCGGAATCATCTCCGACATCTGGTCGAAGTACTCGGCGATGCTGTCACGGCCCCTGAGCTCTCCGGCATCGGGTGTGACGGCGACCGCGTCGTGCGCGAAGCACTCGGCGACGGCCTTGGGATCGCGGGCCGTCGTCAGCGCTTCGGTGAGCCGGTCCATGACCTCACGTGCCTGTCCCATGATCCACCTCCTGCGCCCCCACCGCGTTCTGATCGTTTCCCATTCTCCTCTCGCGCCCCGGGCCTCGCGCGCCCTGCACATCAGCGCACGGCCGTGGCTGACGGCGTCGAACAGCCCCAGCAGTCCGAGCCGACCTGCTTGAGCACTCGAGCGCGCCGTGGCACGATCGCGCAGGTGAGCAGCAGACCGCCCGCAGAGCAGCGCCTGAGCGACCTGGCGCGGCTGCGCCGGGTGAAGGACCGGATCGACCGGGAGTACGCGCAGCCGCTGGACGTCGAGGCGCTAGCTCGTGGCGCGAACATGTCGGCCGGGCACCTCAGCCGCCAGTTCCGGCTCGCCTACGGCGAGTCGCCGTACGGCTATCTGATGACGCGGCGCATCGAGCGGGCGATGGCGCTGCTGCGACGTGGCGACCTCAGTGTCACCGAGGTCTGCTTCGCGGTGGGCTGTTCTTCACTGGGCACCTTCAGCACCCGCTTCACGGAACTGGTCGGTATGCCGCCCAGCGTCTATCGGCGCAAGGCGGCGAGCGCGACGGACGGGATGCCGTCGTGTGTGGCGAAGCAGGTGACCAGACCGGTCAGGAATCGAGAAGCGCCCGCACCCGAACCGCACATAGCGTGAGGGCCATGGACATCACCATTCACACCAGTTTCCTCCCGCACGACGACCCGGAGGCCTCCCTGGCCTTCTACCGCGACATCCTCGGCTTCGAGGTCCGCAACGACGTCGGAACCGGCAAGATGCGCTGGATCACGGTCGGCCCCGCCGGCCAGCCCGACACGTCCATCCTCCTGGCGCCGCCCACCGCCGACCCCGGCATCACCGACGACGAGCGCCGCACCATCACCGAGATGATGGCCAAGGGCACCTACGGCTGGATCCTGCTGGCCACCAAGGACCTCAACGCCACCTTCGACAAGCTGCAGGCCGGCGACGCCGAGGTCGTCCAGGAGCCGACCGAGCAGCCGTACGGCGTTCGCGACTGCGCCTTCCGCGATCCCGCGGGCAACATGGTCCGCATCCAGGAACTGCGCTGAGCCACTCGGTGGCCACCGCCACCGTCCCCGAGGGCACCGCCCTTCACCTGCTGTGGATCGAGCCGGGCGACGCCGACGGAGGCCCCGCAGGCGGTCCCGCCCAACAGATGGAGACACGATGAGCACGGGCAAGAGGACGCACACTCAGTCGCCTGCGTCGCACGCTGCCGACAGCCACGATCTGATCCGCGTGCACGGCGCGCGCGAGAACAACCTCAAGGACGTCAGCGTCGAGATCCCCAAGCGTCGGCTCACGGTGTTCACCGGCGTCTCCGGCTCGGGCAAGAGCTCGCTCGTGTTCGACACGATCGCCGCGGAGTCGCAGCGGCTGATCAACGAGACCTACAGCGCCTTCGTACAGGGGTTCATGCCGACACTGGCCCGGCCCGAGGTCGACGTCCTCGACGGGCTGACCACCGCGATCAGCGTCGACCAGCAGCGGATGGGCGGCGACCCCCGCTCCACGGTCGGCACCGCCACCGACGCCAACGCCATGCTGCGCGTCCTCTTCAGCCGGCTCGGGCAGCCGCACATCGGCCCGCCCAGCGCGTACTCCTTCAACACCGCCTCGGTCCGGGCGAGCGGTGCGATCACGGTGGAGCGCGGTGACAGGACCAAGGCCCAGAAAGCGACGTACGAGCGCACCGGCGGCATGTGCAACCACTGCGAGGGCCGGGGCAAGGTTTCCGACATCGACCTCACCCAGCTCTACGACGACACCAAGTCGCTGGCCGAGGGAGCGTTCACCATCCCCGGCTGGAAGTCGGACAGCCAGTGGACCGTACAGCTCTACGCCCAGTCCGGCTTCGTCGACCCGGACAAGCCGATCCGCCAGTACACCAAGAGGGAGATGCATGCCTTCCTCTACGGGGAGCCGACCAAGATCAAGGTCAATGGCATCAACCTCACCTACGAGGGCCTGATCCCCAAGATCCAGAAGTCATTCCTGTCCAAGGACAAGGAATCGATGCAGCCCCACATCCGGGCCTTCGTGGAGCGGGCGGTCACCTTCACCACCTGCCCCGACTGCGACGGCACCCGGCTCAGCGAGGGCGCCCGGTCCTCGAAGATCGGCCGGACCAGCATCGCCGACGCGTGCGCGATGGAGATCCGCGACCTGGCCGAATGGATCCGCGGTCTGAAGGAGCCGTCGGTGGCGCCGCTGCTCACCGCGCTCCAGCACACCCTCGACTCGTTCACGGAGATCGGCCTCGGCTACCTCTCGCTCGACCGGCCCGCGGGCACCCTGTCCGGCGGCGAGGCACAGCGCGTCAAGATGATCCGCCACCTCGGCTCCTCGCTCACCGACGTCACCTACGTCTTCGACGAGCCCACCATCGGACTGCACCCGCACGACATCCAGCGGATGAACGACCTGCTGCTGCGGCTGCGGGACAAGGGCAACACGGTGCTCGTGGTGGAGCACAAGCCGGAGACGATCGCCATAGCGGACCACGTCGTGGACCTCGGCCCCGGCGCCGGCACCGCGGGCGGCACCGTCTGCTTCGAGGGAACCGTGGAGGGCCTGCGGGCGAGCGACACAGTCACCGGCCGCCATCTCGACGACCGTGCCGCGCTCAGGGAGACGGTCCGCAAGCCCACCGGCACGCTTGAGATCCGCGGCGCGACGACGAACAACCTGCGAAACGTCGACGTCGACATCCCGCTCGGCGTGCTCTGCGTCGTCACCGGCGTCGCCGGCTCCGGCAAGAGCTCCCTCATCCACGGTTCCATCCCGGCCCCTGAGGGCGTGGTGGCGGTGGACCAGACGCCGATCCGCGGCTCGCGCCGCAGCAACCCGGCGACGTACACCGGACTGGCCGACCCGATCCGCAAGGCGTTCGCCAAGGTCAACGGAGTGAAGCCGGCGCTGTTCAGCGCCAACTCCGAGGGCGCCTGCCCCACCTGCAACGGCGCGGGCGTCATCTACACCGACCTGGCGATGATGGCCACGGTGGCCACCCTCTGCGAGGACTGTCAGGGGAAGCGGTTCCAGGCATCGGTGCTGGAGTACCACCTCGGTGGTCGCGACATCAGCGAGGTGCTCGCGATGTCGGTGACCGAGGCCGAGGAGTTCTTCGGCGCCGGGGAGGCGCACACACCGGCCGCGCAGCGCATCCTCGCCCGGCTCGCCGACGTCGGGCTCGGCTACCTCACCCTCGGCCAGCCGCTCACCACGCTGTCCGGCGGCGAGCGGCAGCGGCTCAAGCTGGCCACCCACATGGCCGAGAAGGGCGGCGTCTACGTCCTCGACGAGCCGACCGCCGGCCTGCATCTCGCCGACGTCGAGCAACTGCTCGGCCTGCTCGACCGGCTCGTCGACTCCGGCAAGTCGGTCATCGTCGTCGAGCACCACCAGGCGGTCATGGCGCACGCCGACTGGATCGTGGACCTCGGCCCCGGTGCCGGCCACGAGGGAGGCAAGATCGTCTTCGAGGGCACCCCCGCCGACCTCGTCGCCACCCGCTCCACCCTCACTGGGGAGCACCTCGCGGCCTACGTCGGCCGCAAAACCGGTTGATCACCTACGGCGTGTGGGATAGCAAGGACGGGTGATACGAGGCGAGAAGGTCGGGCTGCGGACTCGGCAGGACAGCGATGTTCCTGTTCTCCAGGCCGAACTGTACGAGGACGTGGTCATGCGATCACGTGCCGACTCCGCACCCTGGCGGCCCGTACCGCCGGACGCGGCGGATTCCCCCGCCGCGGCGGCGGCTCCCTCACCGGAGAAGGCCTACTTCTCGGTGGTGGAGCTGGAATCGCGGGAACTGGCGGGCGAGGCCCTGCTGTGGGGAATCGACACGCACAACAGGACGGGCCACCTGGGGATCTCCCTGATCCCGGCCTTCCGCGGACGCGGGCTGGCCGTCGACGTCGTCCGCGTCCTGTGCGAGTACGGATTCGCCGTGCGCGGCCTGCATCGGCTGCAGATCGAGACCCTCGTCGACAACAAGGCGATGATCGCGGCGGCGACCAAGGCCGGATTCTCCGTCGAGGGCACACTGCGGCGCTCCGCGTGGGTGTACGGCGCCTTCGTCGACACGGTCGTCCTCGGCGTGCTTGCCGAGGAATGGGAACAGTAGGCGATTGACGCCGGGGAGGGGCGGGTTGCCGGTGG
>NZ_VJZC01000550.1 GCF_009377185.1 Streptomyces spongiae | reverse complement strand
CCCCGGCGCTCTGTGCGCCGGGGCCACCGTTGTGTGCGGTGCCGCTAGGACCGGAACGGCCCGGTCACCTCGTACGTGATCCCGCCCGACGAACTCCCGCTCGTCCCGCGCTGGCTGGAGAAGTACAGCCGCGTCCCGTCCGGTGAGAAGGCCGGGCCCGTGATCTCCGACGACGACTGCCCGTCGATCCGCAGGAACGGCGCGATCACGTCATTCGGGGTGATGACGCAGATCTCCATGTTGCCGCCGTCCTCCGCGACGAAGAGGTCGCCGGAGGTGGTGCCCGTGATGTTGTCGACTCCGGTGAGGGGAGCCGTGCCGTTGACGAGGGAGTCGTCGTAGGCCAACTCGTAGGTGTTGTTGGTGACGTTGAGCTGCCAGACGCGGTTGTCGCCCTTCGTGGTGAACCAGACCGTGTCGTCGGCGTAGTGGCAGCCCTCGCCGCCGTTGAAGGACTTCGATCCGGAGACCTGGGTGCGGGTGCTGGTGGGAGAGCCGTCCGGGTCGGGCACGTTCGCCCAGGTGAAGGAGCCGGAGGTGGCGCTGCCGGCGACCATCACCTGAAGGGTGCCGGAGGACAGGTCGCCCCAGGTCGTCGGCACGAAGCGGTAGAAGCGGCCGTTCGTCTCGTCCTCGGTCAGGTAGACCACCTTGCGCACCGGGTCGGCGGCGGCCGCCTCGTGCTTGAAGCGGCCCATGGCCGGACGCTGCACAGCCGCGTTCGTGCCCCACGGGTCGGTCTCGTACACGTACCCCCGGTCCACCTCCTCACAGGACACCCAGGTGTTCCACGGGGTCTTCCCGCCCGCGCAGTTCTGCCGGGTGCCGGACAGAATGCGGTACGCGCCGGTTACGGACCCGGTCGACGAGAACTTCACCGCGCTCGCACCACCGGACGGGTTGATCTCCGAGTTGGACACATAGATCCAGCCCGTGCCGTCGGCGTAACAGGCGCCTCCGTCAGGGGCGTTGTGCCAGGTGTACGAGGTGCCGCTGACCGTCTGGCCGGAGCGGGCGATCACGCGGCTGGTGAAGCCGCTGGGGAGCCTGATGCCGTTGGCGTCGGGTGCGCCGAGCGCGCCGTAGGGGCCTGTGCCCGGCTGGGCGGGTGCGGCGTACGCGGCGCCACGCCAGAGGGTGCCACCGAGGACGGCGGAGGAACCACCGATGACGGCCGCACGCAGCAAGGTACGACGTTCCACTTCTGCTCCAGGGGGTGTCGTGACCGCCCCGCCACCGGTCGGCGGCGGGGGTCGCGCGGGCACGGACACTAGAGGCGTGGGGTGGACATGTCATTGCCGAGCGATGACATGGGAGTGGTTCGGCCGAGGCGTGCCCTTCTCCCGGGCTACCCCTGGGCTGCCCTCCGGGCTGCTCCTGGGCTGCCGCTGGGCTGCCCCTGTTCTGCCGCTGTTCTGCCGCTGGGCTCAGGCTTTCAGCCCGTCGTACGCGACCCCCGTCAACCGCTCCGACTCCTCCCACAGCCGCTGTGCCGCCCTGTCGTTGAGCGTCCACGAGGCGCGCCACGACTTCGCGGGCGCACCGCGCCAGCCGAGGAGGGCAGGCCCCGTGAAGGAGTCGGGCTGGACGTCGGGGGCCGTGGCCGCGTACAGCGTAGGGAGGGCTCCGGAGTCAGCGGACTGGGCGAAGTAGCGGTTCCCGACGCGCACGAAGCGTTCGGCGGCGGTGCGGCCCTCCATTTTCACGCCCGCGGTCTGGAGGTTGGTGGCGGCGTACCCGGGGTGGGCGGCCGCCGCCACGACGTCGGAGCCGATGGCGGCGAGCCGACGCGCCAGTTCGTGGGTGAAGAGGAGGTTGGCCGTCTTCGAGCGGCCGTACGCGATCCAACGCCGGTACGTGCCCTCGCTGTTGAGGTCCCTGATGTCAATGTTGGACACGGCGTGCATCGTGCTGGAGACGGTCACCACGCGTGCGCCGGCCGTACGGAGCAACATCGGCGTCAACAGCCCCGTGAGCGCGAAGTGCCCCAGATGGTTGACCCCGAACTGCGTCTCGAAGCCGTCCGCCGTGCGCCCGTACGGCAACGCCATCACGCCCGCGTTGTTGACGAGCAGGTCGAGACGGCCGTGCTCCCGCTCGTACGCCGCCGCGAACTGCCGTACGGAGTCAAGCTCACCGAGGTCCAGCCGCACGAACTCGGTTGACGCGCCCGGCACTTCACTCACCAGGCGCTCTGCCGCTTCCCTTCCGCGCCCCTCGTTCCGACAGGCCAGCACGACACGCGCGCCCCGCCTGGCCAGTTCACGCGCGGTGACGTACCCGATCCCGCTGTTCGACCCGGTGACGACGGCGATACGCCCCGTCTGATCCGGGATGTCACTCGCTTTCCAGCCGGCCATGTAGCTCAGCACTCCCTCCACGAACGGGGTCGGTATCCAGCCTACGAGCGGTCGGCGAGACTTGGGTTCCCGCGCAGGTCGCGTTCAATGGCGTAGCGAATGAACTCCTGTCTGCTGTGCAGGGGCAGTTTGTCCACCATGCGTTGCACGTGTATCTGAACCGTGCTGGCGGAGAGGTTCAGGCGCGCCGCGATGGCCCGGTAGCTGAGGCCCTTTCCGACCAGGGCCAGGATCTGTGTCTCCCGCGGGGAGAGGGGTGGTGTCGGGTCCCTGACCGCGTCGGCCGACGGTACGGCGGCGCCAGGAACCGAGCCCGCGGCCGGCATGCCTTCCAGGGCCGAGCTGAACACCCGTTCGCCCGCGGCTGTCCTGCGCACTCCGTCGATCAGTTCCTCACGCGTCGACGACTTGAGCAGGTAGCCGGCCGCTCCCGCCGACACGGCCTGCCGTACGTCCTCGGTTCGCCGACTCGCAGAGAAGACCAGGACGCGCGCCGCCACGTCGGCGTCGCGCAGCTCACGGCAGAGGCGCGCCCCCGAGGCGTCCGGAAGGTCCATTCCGGCCACCACCACGTGAGGCGCGCTCGCACGTGCCTCGCGCAACGCCGTGGGCCCGTCGTCGACGCCTGCGACGACTTCGTAGCCCGCGGCGTTCAGCTGGGCGGCGATCTCCCGACGCCACAGCGGATGGCGGTCGACGACCAGGACGCGCGTGGCACCTCGCATGTCGGCGGACGGCCGGGACGTGGCACCTCGCATGTCGGCGGACGGCCGGGGCGTGGTACGTCCCGCAGTCGGCCTGTCGGGGAGTGGTGCCGTCGCGGTGGTGCTCCGGGGGAGGGTGGCCTCACCTTCTACGGCCTGGGGGCCGCCGCGCTCTTCCGTCTCGGCGAGGCGCGCCGCCACCCACAGGTCGCGGAACAGCTCCACGTCTCCGCCCAGAGCGCCCACCACGATCTCGAGGGGCCGCCAGCGCGGTGCCTCGGGGCGGGTCAGCACCCGATGGACGGTGTCATGGCTGAGCAGCCGCGTACGGTCGGCCAGCTCTCGCATGCTGGGCTCGCCGCCGCGCAGATGCAGCAGGTGCAGGGCGCTCAGGAGGTCCGCGAGGGGACCTGCCGCCACGTCGGGTCTCCGTATGCGGGCCATGCGGCTCCCAACTCGCGCGGCTGGACGACGCTGTCCGGTCCTGTCAGATTTTGTCGAACAGCATGTACAACATACTCAGACGTCCCTGAGTATTCCAGGTAAATGCCGCTCCAGTGCGGCGAGTTGTGAATCTCTCCAGGCCCACGTCTGCTGTGGGGCACGGAGAGCCGTCTCCTTGGGAGTACTCAGTGGACCGACGCCGGACCGAACCCGCCCCGAAGCCGCTGTTGTCCCTCCGGGCCGCTGTGATCCTGCTCTTCGGGGCCGTGGGCGCAGTCGCGGCCGGATGCCTGTCCGCGTTCGCCGGGGCGTCCTGGGCACAGGCCGCCCTCACGGGTGCGGGCGCCTTCCTGGCCCTAGTGACGTTCCTGAACGCCATCATCGGCTGACGGGTCGCATCGGCGCCCGCCCGCACCTCACCCGCCGGGCCATGCCGCGTGACAGGACCGGACGCACAAGGGTGCGGCGGCAGCCCCCTCACGGGGAGCCGCCCTCTCCTGGTGCTCCGGAGCCGCCACCGATCAGTGACGGCCTGGGACCGACGGCGGCTCCGGGTCGATGCGCGTAGTCAAGCCTGAGGAACCAGGCGGTTCGGAAAAGGACCGGGCGATGGTAGCTGCCGCTGAGCTGATTCACCTTGACGGCGTTTGTCTTGCGTTGATGCGATTGACAGATCGTTTATTTCGTTGGGAGGACCTTGGATCAGCGTCGCGTGCCCCCGGCGAAGAGGCCGTCGAGGCATGGAGGCGTCGATTCTCGGGAACATCCTTGACGAAATCCCACGGGCGCCTGACGGCGTTCGGCAACCAGTTGATCGAAGTATACCTCTGACTCCGCAAGGAACTCGCAGCTCTGCGTCAGGACGTCGACGCTTATCTCGCTGGCGGCAGGCGGATCCGCGAGTTGCGGACCCACTGACTGACCTTCTGCCCGGCATTGGAGCGGCACCACAACGGCGAAAACGATTTGGCGTTCGTCAAGGTCGCCGAGCAGTTCCCCGAGCTGCTCCCTGTGCTGGAGGAGTTGCAATGCGACCACCAACTGGCGGACGACTCCTTGCAACGACTCGAGACGCTCGTCGCTGAACTGGACCGGGAGACGGACCCCACCGAATTCCGGCGCGAGTTGGACAGCCTCGCCGCGCTCATCGAAACGCACTTCACCTACGAGGAAAGGCGAATCATCTCGGCGCTCAATGCGCTGAAAGTGCCGAGTTGGGACCGCACTCGGCCCGCGTTCCTGCTCACCGACGACTAGTCTCCCGTAATCCGATTCGCGTCAGTTCGCATTGTTAGCCTAGAAGATCATGGCCCCAACGTCGTGCTTTACCGGGCAGCTCCACATACTGCCCGACGCGCTGGAAGTTTACGGGGCCATATCACTCGCGTTAAAGCGGCTCCAGCCCAAGCCGCTACGCCGACCTCCGCGACCTTCCTAGGGATCCACCCGGTACTCCACACTGGTCGTGAATCCTCTATTGCGTCGATACGGATCGACCTTCTGCAGCTGCGATTCTCCGCCCTTGACTTCACTGCGCCCGGTAGCCACGAACTGCGTTTCAAGGAAGTGGACGGGAAGCCCCGCTGACGGCTCACGAAAATATACTCGCGCCACAGGCTCATCCCCCAATTCGTCGCGAATTAGACTTTCATCCGGAAGAACTACCTGTCGACACAAAATTTCCCCTCCCATAGGGTCACCCTTCGGGCGACAGGGCTCAAATTCCTCCAACTCCCCAGATCCGCGAGTAATAACGGAAAGGAATACCGTTAGCCTCATCTTGTCTTGTGCATCATTCATTGCATCAAACACAAAAGACGTTCTCAGTCTCTGCCCAGGCGTCAGGTGCCCTCCGGGTCGAATCAATCGCCCAACCTTGAGCAATCCTTTGCAATTGCCTCCCTCTGCCCAGCTCACCCGCTTCCGTTCCTTTAGGGATTCCTTGATCTGATCATTGCTAATTTGATGGTTCGGCGGCACATCATGGCCAGTGATGGTATACACGGCATCGAGAACGTCAACTTCACCTGCCCCAATATTATGCAGGGTCACGGCCCCTTGCATATGAGTAATGTCGCCGTATCGCCCGACTTCGCGCAATTCGGAGGTCACATCCACCCGAGGCCGCTCATGCGCAGGCTTAAAGAACGTCATGTACCAGAACTGAAGCAAACCGAGAGCGGGAAGCAGGGCAACAAAAATCCCCCAGGTGAGATTCATAGCCCGCGAGTTTGCCAGGACTGCCCCAATAGTCACAAATGCTGCACAAGCAAGCAGCAACCCGGAAACTGCAATAATTGAAATGTCGAGCACATCGTGGACACCGTCACCGCCAAACTCGATCCGAAACGGAACGATGAGTAGAGGGACCGCAGACGCTTGCCCCACGATTGCACTGGGGAATTCCCATGCGTAAATTTCTGGATGCCGCAATCCCAGAGCCCGCCTGTCTCTATACTCCTTCTCCATATCCCAAAAGGCGATCGCGTTTACCCCGCCCACAATGATACGCAGGAGTCCCGTGAGCACTTGCGTGCTTCCGCAGCGGTAGATGTCAATTCCTGCGGTCGCCACAAATAGGGTGGCATCGAACAGTGCAAGCCACCGGAACTGTCGCACGTTCACCATCCACCAAAACGCAATTTTGATGGACTCCAAGATTCGCTTCATGCGTAGATGATTGCGCTAGGTTTAGCTGCGCGGACGGAGGCCGATCGACATCCTTGAAGGTCCACTCATGCGGAGTAGCAACACGGACCACTGGCAACAACTTTGCTCAAGTGAGCCGTTGTGCTGCCGCACGAAGCAACGTGGGCTCAGCCCCGTGAAGGGGCCTATCCAGGACCGTTCCGACGCCGTAATCACACCAGCCACTACAAGATCATCTCACCTCAGACCAGGGACTGCGGGCGACCATCAGGCGCGCAGGATTCGTATGGCGAGCAGCGTCTGCCAGGTCCAGCCGATAGTGAGTGACACGCGCTGGATCAGTCCGCCGAGGTCGACCCACCGTTGATGCTGGCTGCACGCGGCACTGACCAGGGGTCACGTCCGCTGGAGTGGTGTATTGACGGCCATTCGGTGATCTCGGTTTGAGGCTATGCGGTGAGTTCGGTGGGCAGGGCGGTCTCGTCGGTTTCTGACTCGATCGGGTGGAGGCGGGCCTTGCCGAGCAGGTCGAGTCCCATGTAGCGGCGGGCCTCGG
>NZ_VJZC01000549.1 GCF_009377185.1 Streptomyces spongiae | reverse complement strand
ACCCGGCCCCTTCGCAGACATGTACGCGCTTCCTGTGGTGGTGCACGTAGGGGTACGCGTTGGACGGACCGCTCTGCGTCCAAGTCGGATGACTGTCCGTCGCGTGAGCCGTCGCGCGGGCGGGCGGGCGGTCAGGTTGTCGGTTCCGTCCAGGCGGCGTGCCGGACGTCCAGGCGGCGCGGACGCCCGTGGCGCGGGCTTGAGCCGGGTGCGGTCCGGCCTTCGCGGCCGTGGTCGGGGGCGCCGGCCGACGTGGGCGCCCCGAGCTGCCGGAATGGGGCCCTACCAGGCAGTTCGGCCCTGTCGCCACTCGGTGTACGGCCACGAGGAACCGCGCGTCAACACCTTTGGGCCGCGGCATGCGCCTGGGGCGGGATGTGCGTCGTGGCCGGCCGCATCCTCAAGCGCTCCCGCCGGTCGCGTTATCCAACCGTGACGACTTCCCGGTTGCAGCCCTCTTGACCGCCATGAATTGTTAGCGCTCACAATGACCTCCGCATTCACCAGTCGACACCCAACGGCATCGAAGGAGGTACGAGCGTCGTGCCCGCAGCACCCCAACTCGCCTCCCCGGCCGGTGTCGTGGGGCTTTCCGGAACCCCGGCGTGAAGCCGGGAGCGCGGAATCATCCGCCCACAACGCAGGTCTTATCGGCAGACGACCGCCAAGGAGGTGCAGCCGTGACCCACGCGCAACTTCGGCCGCCCACCATGGCCGACGTGGCACGCCTGGCCGGCGTGTCCCACCAGACCGTGTCCCGCGTACTGGGGGATCACCCCAACGTGCGGGACGAGACACGGGCCAGGGTGCTGCGCGCCATCGAGGAGATGGGCTACCGCCGCAACTCCTCCGCACGGGCCCTGGCGACCCGGCGCACCCGGACCCTGGGAGTGGTCGCCTCCGGCACCACCCTCTACGGACCGGCCAGCACGTTGTTCGCGCTGGAGGAGGCGGCGCGTGCCGAGGGGTACCTGGTCTCGACGGTCAGCCTGCGCAAACTGACCGTGGAGCAGCTCTCCGAGGCCTTGGACCACCTCAGCGAGGGTGGGGTGGAGGGGGTCGTCGCCATCGCCCCGCAGCGGTCGGCGGTCGAGGCCCTCGCCGAACTCCGCCGCCCTTTCCCGGTGGTGGCCGTGGGAACCGGGTCCGGCGTGGAGATCCCCAGCGTCAACGTGGATCAGCACCTGGGCGCGCGGCTGGCCACCGGCCATCTGCTGGCCGCCGGCCACCGTAAGGTCTGGCATCTCGCCGGGCCCGAGGACTGGCAGGAGGCGGCCGACCGGACCGCCGGCTGGCGGGCGACCCTCGAAGAGGCAGGCGTGGAACCGCCGATGCCGCTGAGGGGTGACTGGAGTCCGTTGTCGGGCTACCGTGCGGGCCAGGAACTGGCCGGCTGGGTGGGCCGCGGACTGACCGCCGTCTTCGTCGCCAACGACCAGATGGCGCTGGGGGTGTTGCGGGCACTGCGTGAGGCGGGTGTGCGAACTCCCCAGGACGTCGCGGTGGTCGGCTTCGACGACATCCCGGAGTCGGAGTTCTTCGCTCCGCCGCTCACCACCGTCCGGCAGGACTTCTCGACCGTGGGCAAGCGGAGCATCGCCCTGCTGCTGGATCTCATCGAGGGCCGGGTCCCCTCGGGGTCGCCCCTGGTCGCCATCGAACCGCAACTGGTCGTCCGTGCCAGTACTTTTCCGTACGCCCCTCAACCGGGAGGCACTCCCGACTGACGCGGCACCGACCGGTCGCCTTCCCTCCATCGGTGCGGATCGGTGCGGCCGACATATCGAACAATGATCGACAGGCTGGACGCAGTGCGGCCGGTCCCATCGAGTACCAGCGGGTCCATCCCCGGGCCGGCTCTTCAAAGGAGAAGAAACATGCTCAACAGGAGAAACTTCCTCACTGCGGCAGTCGGCGTGGCGGCCGCGACCGGCCTGGCGGCCTGCGCCAAGGAGGACGACAGCTCCTCCACTTCGTCCTCCGGCGGTGGCGGCAAGAAGATCACCCTCGGCTTCTCCCAGGTCGGCTCGGAGAGCGGCTGGCGCACCGCCAACACCGACTCGGTGAAGTCGGCCGCCAAGGAGGCGGGTTACTCCCTCAAGTTCTCCGACGCCCAGCAGAAGCAGGAGAACCAGATCTCCGCGATCCGTAGCTTCATCGCCCAGAAGGTGGACGTCATAGCCTTCTCGCCGGTGGTCGTCACCGGCTGGGACGCGGTGCTCAAGGAGGCCAAGGCCAAGAAGATCCCGGTGGTCCTCACCGACCGCTC
This sequence comes from Streptomyces spongiae, assembly GCF_009377185.1. Taxonomy (GTDB): domain Bacteria; phylum Actinomycetota; class Actinomycetes; order Streptomycetales; family Streptomycetaceae; genus Streptomyces; species Streptomyces spongiae. Next base: position 4,451 of record NZ_VJZC01000549.1, on the reverse strand, counting down.
CGTGGAGACCTCCGACGACTCCCTGTTCGTGACCCTGGTCGGCTCCGACTTCACGGACGAGGGCCGGCGCGCTGCCAAGATCCTGGAGAAGGTCCTGGAGAAGGCGGGCCACAAGGGCAACGTGAAGATCGCCCAGCTGGAGGGCACCACCGGTGCCGCCCCCGCGATCGAGCGCGCCAAGGGCTTCAAGGAGGTCATGGACGCCGACCACAAGGACGACTGGAAGATCGTCGTCAGCCAGACAGGTGACTTCACCCGCGCCGGCGGCAAGCAGGTCATGGCTGCCTTCCTGCAGTCCAACCCGGACATCAACGTGCTCTTCGCGCACAACGACGACATGGCCATCGGCGCCATCCAGTCCATCGAGGCGGCCGGCAAGAAGCCCGGCAAGGACATCCTCATCGTCTCGATCGACGGCGTGAAGGACGGCTTCGTCGCCATGTCCGAGGGCAAGATCAACGCCATCGTCGAGTGCAACCCGCTCCTCGGCCCCCAGCTGATGGAGGTCGTGCAGAAGGTCAAGGACGGCGAGACGGTCGAGCGCTGGATCAAGACCAAGGAGAGCGACTTCATGCAGGATCAGGCCAAGGACGCGCTCCCGACCCGCAAGTACTGACCGACGGTACCCACCGGCAGGGAGCCCGCGGCCGACCGGACCCTCGGTCCCGGGGCTCCCTGCGGGCCGATACGAGTTCCATGAATTCCATGAGGAGCGCTGCCATGGCAGAGCCGCGGCCCGTCCTGGAGATGACGGGCATTGTCAAAGGGTTTCCGGGGGTACGGGCTCTGTCGGGCGTCGACTTCCGGCTCTTCCCCGGCGAGATCCACGCCCTGATGGGCGAGAACGGTGCGGGGAAGTCCACTCTCATCAAGGTGCTGACGGGGGTCTACTCCCTCGACGGCGGCACCATCACCCTCGACGGGAAGTCCGTACTGTTCGGCAGCCCGCTGCAGGCGCAGCAGGCCGGGATCAGCACGGTCTACCAGGAGGTCAACCTCTGCCCCAACCTGTCGGTGGCGGAGAACATCTTCATCGGACGTGAACCCACCCGCGCGGGCCGCATCCAGTGGAAGCGGATGCGGCAGGATGCGGCGCAGCTGGTGGACCGGCTCGGCCTGGACATCGACGTCACCGCGCCCCTGTCCTCCTACCCGCTGGCCGTGCAGCAACTGGTCGCGATCGTCCGGTCGGTGGGCACCGGCGACAGCGACGGCGAGGGGTCCGGCACCAAGGTGCTGGTCCTGGACGAGCCGACCTCCAGCCTCGACCGCGGTGAGGTCCTCGAACTGTTCCGCCTGATGCGGCAGTTGAGGGACGAGGGGGTCGCGATCCTGTTCGTCTCCCACTTCCTCGACCAGATCTACGAGATCTGCGACCGGATGACCGTCCTGCGCAACGGCACGCTCGTCGGCGAGCACATGGTGAGCGAACTCGACCAGGTCGGACTGATCCAGCTCATGATCGGCAAGGCCCTGGACCAGCTGGACGAGCTCCACGAGCACCAGCTGCACGCCGACGTCGGCGAGACGCTGCTGAAGGCGGACGGCCTCGGCAGGACGGGCGGCATCGCCCCCTTCGACCTGGAGATCAAGAAGGGCGAGGTCGTCGGACTGGCCGGCCTGCTCGGGTCGGGCCGTACCGAACTGGCCCGGCTGCTCTTCGGCGCCGACCAACCGGACAGCGGCAAGGTGACGATCGGCGGCAAGCAGGTCTCGATGAGCGCCCCGAACGACGCGATCGGCGCCGGCGTCGCGTTCTGCTCGGAGAACCGCAAGACCGAGGGCCTCGTACCGGATCTGACAGTGCGGGAGAACATCATCCTCGCGCTCCAGGCGGCCCGCGGCTGGACCCGCCCCATCCCGGCCTCCCAGCGCGACGAACTCGTCGCCAAGTACATCAAGGCGCTGGACATCCGGCCCGCCAACCCCGAGGCACGGGTGGGCCAGCTCAGCGGCGGCAACCAGCAGAAGGTCCTGCTCGCCCGCTGGCTGATCACCCAGCCGAAGCTGCTGATCCTGGACGAGCCCACGCGCGGCATCGACGTCGGCGCGAAGGCGGAGATCCAGAAGCTGGTGGTCTCCCTCTCCGAGGACGGCATGTCCGTGCTGTACATCGCGGCCGAGCTGGAGGAGGTCCTCCGCCTCAGCCACACCATCGGAGTCCTGCGCGACCGCCGGCTGGTGGCGCAGCTCACCAACGGGCCGGAGATCACCACCAGCCGGATCCTGGAGACCATCGCGAGCGGAGAACACCAGTGACCACCACTTCCCGATGGCGAGCACTGACGCATCACCACCTGTTCTGGCCGCTGGCGGTCCTGGTCGTCCTGCTGCTCGTCAACGTGCCCTTCACACCCGACTTCTTCTCGATCAAGATGACGAACGGCCACCTCTACGGCAGCCTCGTCTCGATCGTGCTGTTCGGCTCACCCCTCATCCTGGTGGCGGTCGGCATGACGCTGGTCATCGCCACCGGCGGCATCGACCTCTCCGTCGGCGCCGTGGTCGCCATCACCGGGGCCCTGGCCTGTTCGTACATCAGCGACCAGGCCGACCAGAGCGCCCTGTCCGGGGTGTTGCTCGCCATGGGGCTGGGCCTGCTGGCCGCGGTCGTCTGCGGCCTGTGGAACGGCTTCCTGGTCGCCAGGATGGGCATCCAGCCGATCATCGCCACGCTGATCATCATGGTCGCCGGGCGCGGCGTGGCCCAGCTGATCACCGACGGCCAGATCATCACCATCAACAGCTCGCCCTACAAGCTGATCGGCGGCGGCTACTGGCTGACGCTGCCCTTCTCCATCTTCGTGGTGGCCCTGGTCGTGGCCGTCACCGTGGGGCTGACCCGCCGTACGGCGCTCGGCCTGCTCGTCGAGTCGGTCGGCGGCAACGCCGAGGCCAGCCGCCTGGTGGGCATCAGGTCCCGCCGCATCAAGATCATGGTCTATGTCTTCTGCGCCCTGTGCGCCGGTATCGCGGGCCTGATGATCAGCTCCAACACCTCGGCCGCGGACGGCAACAACGCGGGCCTGTGGATCGAACTCGACGCGATCCTCGCCGTGGTGATCGGCGGCACCTCGCTGCTGGGCGGCCGGTTCTCCATCGGTGGCACGGTGGTCGGCGCCCTCGTCATCCAGACCCTCACCACCACGATCTACACCATCGGCGTGCCGACCCAGACCAACCTGGTGTTCAAGGCCGTCGTCGTCATCGTCGTCTGCCTGCTGCAGTCCCCGAAGTTCCGCGCCAAGGTCCTCGGCGGCAGGTTCGGCACCAAGCCCGGCGCGAACGGCGGCACGGGCCGGCCCGCCGCGGCACCGGCCAAGACCGCCCCGGCGACCGAGGCCGCTCCCAAGATGGAGGTGTCGTGATGAGCACGACCACGAAAGCCCCCACGGCCTCCGACAGCCGTACGACATCGCAGTCCAGGGCCGCGCAACTGCTCGGCGACCGGCGCCTGCCCGTCCTGGTGACGGCTCTGCTCTTCCTCTTGATGTACGGCGCCGGCCTCAGCCGGTACCAGAACTACGGGTTCGCCGAACCGCAGGTCTTCCTGAACCTGTTCATCGACAACGGCTATCTGCTGGTCGCTGCCGTCGGTGCCACCTTCGTCATCCTCTCCGGCGGCATCGACCTGTCCGTGGGCTCGGTGATCGGCTTCACGACCATGTTCACGGCGTGGCTGGTGGAGCGTCAGGGGCTGCCGATCCTGGTCGTCATCCCCATGGCGCTGGCCGTGGGCGCCCTCGGTGGCTTCCTGATGGGCTATGTGATCCACAACTTCGAGATCCAGCCCTTCATCGTGACCCTCGCCGGCCTCTTCCTCTTCCGGGGACTGTGCCTGGTCATCAGCAAGGAGTCCATCTCCATCGGCGACGCCTCGGTGAGCAGCCTGGCGCAGGCGCAGGTGTCCCTGGGCGGGGCGTTCCTGTCGGTCGGAGCCATCGTCGCGCTGGTCGTCCTCCTCGCGGCGTTCTACATCCTGCACTACACCCGCTTCGGACGCCGGGTGTACGCCATCGGCGGCAACGAACAGTCGGCCCTGCTGATGGGCCTCCCGCAGGGCGGCACGAAGATCGCTGTCTACACGGTCAGCGGCTTCTGCTCGGCTCTCGCCGGGCTGCTGTTCACCCTGTACATCCAGTCCGGTGACCCCCTGCACGCCACTGGCATGGAACTCGACGCGATTGCCGCGGTCGTCATCGGAGGCACGCTGCTGACGGGCGGCTCCGGATATGTGCTGGGCACCCTGTTCGGTGTACTGGTGCTGGGCCTGATCAAGAGCATCATCCAGTTCGAGGGCACGCTCAGCTCCTGGTGGACGAAGATCGCCACCGGTGTGCTGCTCTGCGTGTTCATCCTGATCCAGCGCGCCATGACGACCCGTAAGAAGACCTGAACCGAAGGGGACGCTTCCGGCCGGAGCGGTCCGTCGCACGTACGCCGTGCGACGG
>NZ_VJZC01000548.1 GCF_009377185.1 Streptomyces spongiae | reverse complement strand
GTGGGGGGGTGCTTGTGGGGGCCAACTTACTTTGGGTTTCCCCTCGCCAGGGCCACTCCACCCCTTTGCGTACCAACGTCCGGAAGACGCCGGTTCGAATCCGGCTGTCAACCGGCTCGCGGTCATCCGCCCATTCCTGGGGCAGGATCAGTTCCCACTCCAGAGCCCGTGACGACGAGGGCGCGGACACCGGGGCGGGAAGGGAGTCCGCACGCGAGGTCGAGGAGTGGGTTCGTGAGGCCTGCTGGAGTGGTCGACGATGTGGGGCACCACCGTCCCTGGGGTGTTTCCCGTCGTGTCCTTGCCGGGCATAGGCAGGCGGACACTGCCTATTGGCGCCGGGGAGATCGACTGGTTCGGCGAGACCCTGGGATGGGCACCTCAGTTCCTCAACGCCGGAGCGGGTGCCTTCGTCGGTACCCTGTGGCCCGTACGGTCACGCTCCGCCCTGCAGTTCGCGGAAGCCTTCTACGACCAGCTGATCACCAACCGGCAGCCACTCGGCCAGGCTTCCCTTGCGGCCCGGCAGACCATCCGGGATCTACACGGGGGCGATCCGACCTGGCTGGCTTACGCCGTGTATGGCAGCCCTGCCGCGAGAGTGCACACCACCTGACAACGACTGCTCGCGGCACAAGGCGAGATCCTGTGCTTGCGACGCGTGCTCACGATCCGGAACGCCATCCCAGAACACTGTGCTCCACCACACCCGAGGGAAGATCACTTTTCCCCGAAGCCCGAGCAGTCAACTCCACGAGTCCGGCCCGGAGGTCGGTGGCTGCCTCGCCAAGGACGATCGCGCTGATGACCAGCTCCATCATCAGGCAGTCGTACTCGTCGCCCATGCTCCGATAGCGCTCCCCATCGGCCTCCACCACAGCGGAGGCGATCTTCCTCCCACCACCAGCCGCGGGGGCAAAGGACGCCTCATAGACGCCATGACCGGTCCAACTCCGGTGCATGAAAACGACATCGCCTTCGACGAAGACGTTCCACTTCTCGTCCATGTCCCGGGCTCGATAGCCGCACCGGATGCGGTCCCATTCCTCGTCAGTCCAGACACGAAACGGCAACTGGGACACCGGCCTGGGCGCGTTGATCGGCTGGAGGCGCCGGAAAGATTCTCGGGTGAGCGAGGCATCGGCAGTCATGACGTGATCCTACGGACGCACCACTCTCCCCGGGCCACGACGACCGGCTCAGGGCGGGGAGGCGTCGCCGCGGCCGAAGCTCATCCTGTCGGGGCGTGCCGTCACCAGGAGGAGGGCGAGCGTGACGACCGGGTCCAGTGCGGCGTCGCTGTACGTGTCGAAGGCACGGGCGCCGTCGACACGTCTGAACCGCTCGCGGACCCGCAGGACGGTGCGCTCCCCGGTAGTCACCGTGAAACGCAGTGTGGGCCAGAGCCATTGGCGGTGGATCCGGTACTCCCGTGACCACAGCCGCACGGTGTTCCCCAGGCGCTCGCCCACCCTCTGCCTGCCGTCGTCCAGCGTCGGCCACCCGCTGCCGAAGTCGACCATCAGGCGGGGCTCGTCGATCCCCCACCGATCCGTGCCTCGCCGTATGCTCTGGCGCCGGTAGCCGGCCTGGAGCGAGACCACCGTCGCTGATTCGCCCGCTATACGCAGTGTGGTGGTCATCCTGACCATCTCGGCCCGGCCCGGCCGCAGTTCATCCGTCATCCGTTACTCCGAAGGTGACTCGGCCGGCAGGATCCGGTCGGGTACGTCGGCGGAAAGAGCCTCGGGAGTCGCGTACACCCGCAGGGTCCCACCGGACAGGACCACCCGGGGATCGGTCCAGGTCTCGTGAGGGCCCGGGACCAGCGTCCGGGTGGAGCCGTGGGCCACGTCGTGGATCAGTACGGAGACGATCCCGGTGCACAGCAGGCCCGGCCCGTACGTCTGCCGGGGATGGTCGTCGGGACCCGCGGCCTGCACCACCAGGAACCTGCCGCCGAGCCAGTGCCCGTACGAGTCCAGGAACGCCCCGGCACCGACCACGGCACCGTCCACCCACAGCCGCACGGCCGACGCCGCCATGTCGTGCCAGAACACCGCGCGATGCCGGTCGCCGCGGCCGGCGAACCACACATGGACCTCGAAGTCCGTCCAGAAGCCGTGGAATCCGCCGCATGCCCCCGGGACCGGCCCTTCCCGCTCGAAGCGCGGAACCTCCTCGGCGGCCGACGGCTCGGAAGAGTCCAGACGGCAGACCAACGGTTCACGGCAGACGCGGTCGAGGCGCCGTGTACACCCCAGACCCGCCGCCGCGCAGTCCCGCGCGGACGCGGCGGACAGCAGAGCGGCCAGACGCTCCCGGTACGCGTCCCGTCCGACCCGGCGCATCCGCTCCGGCGCCTCCTGGCACCAGATACGCAACTCACTCCCCAGCGGCGAGTTCCGCAACCACTCGTCCCACGCCTCGTCCAGCACCGCCGACACCTCCCAGCGCTGAATCCCTCAGCACTCGATGATGTTCACCGCGAGCCCGCCCCGCGCCGTCTCCTTGTACTTCACGCTCATGTCCGCGCCGGTGTCCTTCATCGTCTTGATGACCTTGTCCAGGGACACCTTGTGCGAGCCGTCGCCGCGCATCGCCATGCGGGCCGCGGTGACGGCCTTCACGGCGGCCATGCCGTTGCGTTCGATGCAGGGGATCTGGACGAGGCCGCCGACCGGGTCGCAGGTCAGGCCGAGGTTGTGTTCCATACCGATCTCGGCCGCGTTCTCGACCTGTTCGGGGCTGCCGCCGAGGACCTCGGCGAGGGCGCCCGCCGCCATCGAGCAGGCCGAGCCCACCTCGCCCTGGCAGCCGACCTCCGCGCCGGAGATGGAGGCGTTCTCCTTGAAGAGCATGCCGATGGCGCCGGCGGCCAGCAGGAAGCGGACGACACCCTCCTCGTCGGCGCCCGGCACGAAGTTGATGTAGTAGTGCAGGACCGCCGGGATGATGCCGGCCGCGCCGTTCGTGGGGGCGGTCACCACGCGGCCGCCCGCCGCGTTCTCCTCGTTCACGGCCATCGCGTACAGCGTGATCCACTCCATGGAGCGGGCCAACGGTTCGCCCTCAGCCCGGAGTTGGCGTGCCGAGACGGCCGCACGGCGGCGCACCTTCAGGCCGCCCGGCAGGATGCCCTCGCGGGACATGCCGCGCGAGACGCACGCCTGCATCACCCGCCAGATCTCCAGCAGCCCGGCCCGGACCTCGGCCTCCGTGCGCCAGGCCCGCTCGTTCTCCAGCATGAGTGAGGAGATGGACAGGCCCGTCTCCTTGGCCAGGCGCAGCAGTTCGTCGCCCGTGCGGAAGGGGTACTTGAGGACCGTGTCGTCGAGCTTGATGCGGTCCGCGCCCATCGCGTCCTCGTCGACGACGAAGCCGCCGCCCACCGAGTAGTACGTCTTCGTCAGCAGCTCGGCGCCCGACGCGTCGTACGCCCACAGGGTCATGCCGTTCGCGTGGTGGGGGAGCGTCTTGCGGCGGTGCAGCTTCAGGTCGGCGTCGAAGTCGAAGTCGACCTCCTGGGCGCCGAGCACGCTGAGCCGCCGGGACTGCTTGATCGTCTCGACGCGTTCGTCCGCCGTCTCCACGTCCACCGTGCGCGGTGAGGCGCCCTCCAGACCGAGCAGAACCGCCTTGGGGGTGCCGTGTCCGTGGCCGGTGGCGCCGAGGGAGCCGTACAGCTCCGCGCGGACCCTCGTGGTGGGGGCGAGGAGGTCCTCGTTCCGCAGACGCCGGGCGAACATGCGCGCGGCGCGCATCGGGCCGACCGTGTGCGAGCTCGACGGGCCGATGCCGATCGAGAACAGGTCGAAGACCGAGATGGCCACGGGGACTCCTCAACTACGGGGGTGATGCGGGGGTGATGCCGGGGTGGGGCGCCGCGCTCACCTTCGAGTGTGCGCGGTGCCCCGAGCGGGTGTACTGCCTCAGCCGGCGGAGAAGGTGGTGTACTCGTCGGCGGAGAGCAGGTCGGCCGGCTCCTCCGCCACACGCACCTTGAACAGCCAGCCGCCCTCGAACGGGGCGGAGTTCACCAGCGACGGGTCATTGACCACGTCCTCGTTGGTCTCGGTGACCTCACCCGTGACCGGGGCGTACAGGTCGCTCACGGACTTGGTCGACTCCAGCTCTCCGCAGGTCTCGCCCGCGGTGACCGCGGAGCCCACGTCCGGGAGCTGGACGAAGACGACGTCACCGAGCGCGTTGGCCGCGTGCTCCGTGATGCCGATCGTGGCGACACCGTCCTCGACGGCCGACAGCCACTCGTGCTCCTTGCTGTAACGCAGTTCCTGGGGGTTGCTCATGGCCTGAATTCTCCTGTACGCGAGGGAGTGGTGAGGAAGGGTGGACTGCTGGAAACACGTATGAGCAGCGGATATGCGGAAGTACGCGGGGTACGTACGGGGGCGCGGTGCCGTGCCCGGTCGCCCGGTTTCCGCTTCCGCCGCCCAGTCTCTACTTCTGCCGCTTGTAGAACGGCAGTGCCACGACCTCGTACGGCTCGTGGGTGCCCCGGATGTCCACGCCGACACCGGGCGTGCCGGGCGCGGAGTGCGCGGCGTCGACGTACGCCATCGCGATCGGCTTGCCGAGGGTGGGCGAGGGTGCCCCGGACGTGACTTCGCCGATCACCGTGCCGCCGGCGACCACGGCGTACCCGGCGCGCGGGACGCGGCGGCCCTCGGCGACCAGGCCGACGAGGACGCGCGGCGGGTTGGCCCCGGCCCTGGCGGCGGCCTCGGTGAGCGCCTCGCGCCCCACGAAGTCGCCCTCCTTCTCGAACTTCACGACCCGCCCGAGCCCCGCGTCGAACGGGGTGAGCGAGGTCGACAGCTCGTGCCCGTACAGGGGCATGCCCGCCTCCAGGCGCAGCGTGTCCCGGCAGGACAGCCCGCAGGGGACCAGGCCGGCGCCCTCGCCCGCCTTGGTCAGCGCCTGCCACAGCTCGACGGCGTGCTCCGGCTTCACGAACAGCTCGAAGCCGTCCTCGCCGGTGTAGCCGGTGCGGGCGATGAGGGCGGGGACGCCGGCGACGGTGCCGGGCAGGCCCGCGTAGTACTTCAGGCCGTCCAGATCGGCGGCCGTCAGGGAGGCGAGGATGCCGGGGGACTCGGGGCCCTGGACGGCGATCAGGGCGTACGCGTCCCGGTCGTCGCGCACCTCGGCGTCGAAGCCCGCGGAGCGCTCCACCAGCGCGTCCAGCACCACCTGGGCGTTGGAGGCGTTGGCGACCACCATGTACTCCGTCTCGGCGAGCCGGTACACGATCAGGTCGTCGAGGATGCCGCCGTCCTCGCGGCAGATCATGGTGTAGCGGGCGCGGCCGGGCTTGACGCCCCCGATGTCGCCGACCAGCGCGTGGTCCAGCAGCGCGGCGGCCTGCGGCCCGGTCACGGTGATCTCGCCCATGTGCGAGAGGTCGAAGAGGCCCGCCCTGGTACGGACGGCGTTGTGCTCGTCGCGCTCGGAGCCGTACCGCAGGGGCATGTCCCAGCCGGCGAAGTCGGTCATCGTCGCGCCGAGCGAGCGGTGCAGGGCGTCGAGCGCGGTACGGCGCGTGTCGGTACTGCTCATCGGACGGTCGTCTCCCAAGGCATGACGGGGCGGGGCGAGGTCGGTCCTCCCCATCTGTCATCGGAACCTGAGAGGTTCGCCATGACCACGGAGGACCGGGATGATCCGGATGATCCGTGGTGGTCACGGCTTGCACCTTGGGTGGAGCCGCGCCCCGGGATTCCAGGAGGCGGCCCGCTTTTCAGATGTGCCTCGCCCGCGCGGTAAATGGGCCTGAGAGATTCAAGGGAGGGACTTGCTCCTTCGGCGTCCCAGACGTACGCGAAGTACGCACCGTACTCGGCTGGGAACTCTCCCGCGCGGATTCAAGCGGCCGGTATGCAGTTGGCGCGCACATCATCGCACGCATCGCTCCGGCACGGCAGGGGCACCTCCCGTACAGGGGGCGAACACGGGACGCACAGGCTCGGCAGCGTCCTGTAGCACGGCTGTGGCAGTACGGGGACGGAAAACGGAGGCCCCGGGATTACCTTCTCTTTACACTCGACGGGGATGGGACTCCATACCCATGGGGAGGACGATCACGGTGAACAGGACCTACGCGACGACCTACGGCATCGCGCTGCCCGGGCAGCCGACGGCCCCGGCCGGGGAGGCGTGCGGCCCGTTCCCGACGGCGGTCGTCCGCGACCTGCGGGATCGCTCGGGACGCAGCCCTCACGGCCTCACCTTCGGTGCGAGCGACCTGGTCGTCGTCACCGGACTCCCCGGCAGCGGCAAGTCGACCCTCATGCGGCGGGCGGTGCACGGCCCGCGCATCGACTCCCAGGACACCCGCGACCGCTGGGACGCCCGTCTGGCCGGCGTCCTGCCGTACGCGCTCTACCGGCCCTTCGTGCGCGTCGCCCATTACGCCGGACTGCGCCGCGCGCTGCGCACGGGCGCCGGTGTCGTCGTGCACGACTGCGGCACGCAGGCGTGGGTGCGCGGCTGGCTCGCCCGCGAGGCCCGCCGCCGGGGCGGCACGCTGCATCTGCTGCTCCTCGACGTCACCGCTGACGAGGCCCGTGAGGGGCAGCGGGAGAGGGGGCGCGGGGTGTCGCAGTACGCCTTCGCCCGGCATCGGTCGGCGACGGCCAGGCTGCTGCGGTCGGTCGAGAAGGGGAGCTTGCCTGAGGGGTGCGGGGGTGCGGTGCTGCTG
>NZ_VJZC01000547.1 GCF_009377185.1 Streptomyces spongiae | reverse complement strand
GCAGGCGGCTGCGGGCGCGGCCGGTGTCATCAAGATGGTGATGGCGCTGCGGGAGGAGACCCTGCCCCGCACCCTGCACGCCGATCAGCCGTCCACTCATGTGGACTGGGAGTCGGGCGCCGTGGAGCTGCTGCGGGAGGAGCGGGCCTGGCCGGCGGGTGATCGTCCGCGTCGGGCGGGTGTGTCGTCGTTCGGCATCAGCGGCACCAACGCCCACGTCGTCATCGAAGAGGCACCGGCCCCGGGCCCGGCGTCCTCGCTCCGCCCGGAGCACCGGCTGCCGACGGTTCCGTGGGTGGTGTCGGCACGCTCCGCCGAGGCGCTGCACGCCCAACTCGCCCGACTGGCCACCGTGGACGGCGACCCGTTGGACACCGGCCTGTCGCTGGCGACGACGCGCTCGGTGCTGGACCACCGTGCCGTCGTGCTGGGTCCCGATCCGCACGCACTGCGCGCCCAGCTCGCCGAGCCCGAGATCACCGGGTCCGTCACCGCGGGCCGCACGGCGTGGATGTTCACCGGCCAGGGCAGTCAACGGACCGCCATGGGACGGGAGTTGTACGACGCCCACCCGACGTTCGCGTCCGCCCTGGACGAGGTCTGCGACCTGCTGGACACGCAGCTCGGCCTCGCCCGGCCCCTGAAGGACGCACTGTTCACGGACGACTCGGGCCTGCTGGACACCACCGGCTACGCACAGCCGGCCCTGTTCGCGGTGCAGGTGGCGCTGGTCGCCCTGCTGCGCTCGTGGGGAATGGCCCCCGAGGTCGTACTGGGCCACTCGGTGGGCGAGTTCGCCGCCGCGTACACCGCCGGCGTCCTCGAACTGCCCGACGCCGTACGCCTGGTGGCGGCGCGAGCCCGCCTGATGCAGGCACTGCCCGAGGGCGGTGCGATGGCCGCCGTGGAGGCGACCGAGGCGGCGATGTCCGGCCTGCTGCCGGACGGAGCGGTGCTCGCGGCCGTCAACGGGCCCACCTCGGTCGTCGTTTCGGGCACCGAGGCCGCCGTGGACGTGGTGGTCGAGCGGGCCCGCGAGGAAGGCCGCCGGGCAACACGCCTGCGTGTGTCGCACGCGTTCCACTCACCGCTGATGGAGCCCGTCCTTGCCGAGTTCACCGAGGTCGCCGCCCAGATCACGTACCGGCCCCCGCAGGTCGCCGCGGTCAGCAGCGTGACCGGCGCCCCGCTGGGCGAGGACGAGTGGACGACACCGGCCTACTGGGCCGACCAGATCGTCCGCCCGGTCCGCTTCCACGACGCGTTCACCGCGGCCTGCGCCCAGGGCGCCGGCCGCTTCCTGGAGATCGGTCCCGACCCCGTCCTGACCGCGCTGGCCGGTGACGTGCCCGCGGCCGCCGCGCTGCGCAAGGACCGCCCCGAAACGGAGACCCTGCTCCGGGCCGTCGCCGACCTCTTCGTGCGCGGCACCCAGGTCGACTGGGCTGCCGTCTTCGCGGGCACGGGCGCGCGCGAGGTCCCGCTGCCGACGTACGCCTTCCAGCGTCGCCGCTACTGGCTCGACGCCCCGAGCACCACCGTGGCCGCCGGTGACCTCGGCCTCGGCACGACCGGACACCCGCTGCTCGGCGCCGCTGTGCCCGTTGCCGGATCGGGCACCGTCCTGCTGACGGCACGCCTGTCCACCGCAGACCAGCCCTGGCTCGCGGACCACGTCGTGGCGGGCTCGGTCGTCCTGCCGGGCACGGCCGTACTGGAACTGGCGCTGGCCGCCGGCGACCGCGCCGGCCTCGACCGCGTGGACGAACTCACTCTCCACACTCCGCTCGTACTGCCGGACGCGACCGCGGTACAGATCCAGCTCAACGTCGAGGCTCCCGGCACGGACGGCCGCCGGCAACTGCACATCTACGGCCGCCCCGAGGGCGCACTCGCCGACGACCTATGGACGCTGCACGCGTCGGGCGTCCTGGCGGCGGACGAGCCCTCCAACGAGGAGTGGGACCTGCGGGTCTGGCCACCGCAGGGTGCCGAACCGGTGGAACTGGGCGGCCTCTACGAGCGGTTGGGGTCGGCGGGTCTTTCCTACGGACCGGCGTTCCGTGGCCTGGAACACGTCTGGCGCCTGGGCGACGACTGGTTCGTCCAGGCCGCGCTGCCGGAGTCCGTGGCGGGCGGCGCCGAAGGGTTCGGAACCCACCCAGCCCTGCTGGACGCCGTCCTGCACGTGCTGGGGCTGTGGGAGCGTGAGGACGCTGCCGCCCTGGTGCCGTTCCTGTGGTCCGGCGTCGAACTGCCGGCCGTCGGCGCGTCCTCGGTCCGCGTCCGGATCTCACGTCGCGGCGACGACACCATCACCCTCCACGTGGCCGACTCGGCGGGCGAACCGGTCGCCCGGGCCGACGCCCTGACGCTGCGCCCCCTGTCGGCCGACGCACTCACCGCCTCCGACACCGCTCTCCGCGACAGCCTGTTCCGCCTCGGCTGGCTGCCCCTGCCCGGCACCGCTCCCGCGACCACCGCGACCTGGACGGTGCTCGGCGACCCCGCTGCCCTGCCGGACACGCCTGCCCGTACCCACGCCGACCTCGCCGCCCTCATCGCGGCACTCGACGCGGGCGACGTGGTTCCGGAGACGGTGTTCACACCCGTCGCCACTGCCGGACGCTCCCTCACCGACGCGGCCACCACCACCTTGGCGCTCGTTCAGGGCTGGCTCGCCGAACCTCGCCTCGCCGGCTCCCGCCTGGTCTTCGTCACCACCCACGCCGTCGGGGACGACGCGACGGACGTCGCCGGCGCGACGGTCTGGGGCCTGGTGCGCTCGGCGGCCGGCGAGAACCCCGGACGCTTCCGGCTCGCGGACCTGGACGGCTCGGCCGAGTCGTACCGGTACCTGGCCGGCTGCCCCGATCAAGGCGAACTGCTCGTGCGGCAAGGCGGCGTGAGCGTCCCGCGTCTCGTACGGGCGGTCACGGACGACGTGCTGTTGCCGACCGCCGGATCGAGCGACGCGTGGCGGATGGACGTCGTCGCCCAGGGCCGGCTCAACGGCGTCGCGCTCGTCCCGGAGGAGCGACGGGCCCTGGAACCCGGCGAGGTGCGGGTGGCGGTGCGGGCAGCCGGTGTCAACTTCCGGGACGTACTCAACGTCCTCGGCATGTACCCGGGCGACCCCGGCCGGCTCGGGCACGAAGGTGCCGGTGTCATCGTGGAGGTCGGCCCGGACGTGACCGGCCTTGCCGTCGGTGATCGGGTGATGGGCCTGCTGGACGGGGCCTTCGGCCCCTCGGCTGTCACCGATGCCCGGTTGCTGGCGCCGATCCCGGAGAGGTGGACGTTCGAGCAGGCGGCGTCCGTGCCGATCGTGTTCCTGACCGCCTACCACGCCCTGGTGGATCTCGCCGGGCTGGAGGCGGGCGAGTCCGTGCTGGTCCACGCCGCCGCCGGCGGTGTCGGCACGGCTGCCGTGCAACTGGCCCGGCACCTGGGCGGCGAGGTGTACGCGACGGCGAGTGAGCCGAAGTGGCCGGTCGTACGAGAACTCGGTGTTCCCGAGGAGCGGATCGCCTCCTCCCGGACGACGGAGTTCGAGGAGCGGTTCCGGCCGGGTGTCGATGTGGTGCTGGACTCGCTCGCGGGTGAGTTCGTGGACGCGTCGCTGCGGTTGGTGCGGCCTGGTGGCCGGTTCGTGGAGATGGGCAAGACCGACATCCGCGACGCCGAACAGGTGCGGGCCGAACACGGGGTGTCGTACCGCGCGTTCGACCTGATGGACGCCGGTCCAAAGCGGATCGCGGAGATGTGGGCGGCACTGCTGGAGCTGTTCGAGCAGGGCGTGCTGCGGCCCGTCCCCGTCACCGCTTACGGGATCACGCGCGCTCCCGAGGCATTGCGGCTGCTGGGGCAGGCCAGGCATGTGGGCAAGGTCGTGCTGCGGGTGCCGGCGCCGTGGGTCGGCGAGGGCACGGTGCTGATCACGGGCGGGACCGGTGGACTGGGTGCGGAAGTGGCCCGGCACCTGGTCACCGCGCACGGTGTGCGGGATCTGCTGCTGGTGTCCCGGCGCGGGCCCGAGGCGCCCGGTTCCTCCGAACTCGCCTCCGAACTCGAGGAGTCGGGCGCGCATATCCGCGTGAGGGCGTGTGATGTCTCCGACCGTGAGGCGCTGGCCGCCGTACTCGACGGGGTCGAACTGAGCGGGGTGGTGCACGCGGCCGGTGTCCTCGACGACGCCTTCGTCACCGACCTCACCCCGGAGCGGCTGGCCCGCGTCCTGGCCGCCAAGGCGGACTCGGCCCGGCACCTGCACGAGGTGACGGCTGATCGGCGGCTCGATGCCTTCGTGCTGTTCTCGTCGTTCGCGGGTGTGGTGGGCAATGCCGGTCAGGCGGCCTACTCGGCCGCGAACAACGCCCTCGACGCCCTCGCGGCCACCCGCCGCGCCCAAGGCCTGCCCGCCGTGTCGCTGGCCTGGGGCATGTGGGAGACCGCTGACGGCATGGGCGGGACGCTGGACGCGGCGGAGCTGCGGCGCATGGCCCGGCAGGGCTACCCGGCCCTGGAGACCGGCCACGGCCTCGCCCTGCTCGACGCCGCGCTGCTGCTCGACGAGCCGACCGCCGTCCCCGTCGCCCTGCGCATCCCAGCGCTCGCCGAGGCCGGCCACGACACCCTGCCCGCCGTGCTGCACGACCTGGTCCCCGCCGGCCGACGCCGACGCGGCGCCCGCCGGCAGGCCGGCACCGGGGGCGGCGAACTCGCCGACCGGCTGCGCGGGCTGCGGCCCGACGAGCAGGAACGGGTGCTGCTCGACACGGTGCGCGGCCAGGTCGCGGCGGTCCTCGGACACGCCTCACCCGGACAGGTCGATCCGGCCCGAGCCTTCAAGGACCTCGGGTTCGACTCGCTCACCGCCGTCGACCTGCGCAACCGGCTGCGTACCGCGACCGGCATCGCTCTGCCCGCCACCCTCGTCTTCGACCACCCCACGCCCAGCGCGCTCGTCGCCCACCTCCGCACGCATCTGCTGGGTGACGACGACTCGACCGATACCGCCGGTACGACCCACGCCGCCGCGGACACCGACACCGACGCCCCCATCGCGATCGTGGGCCTCGGCTGCCGGTTCCCGGGCGGCGCGGACTCGCCCGACGCCCTGTGGGACCTGGTCGTCTCCGGCAAGGACGCGATCACGCCGTTCCCGCCCGACCGCGGCTGGGACATCACCGCCCTCGACGGCATCGACGCCGTCGGCGGATTCGTCGCGGACGCCGGGGACTTCGACGCCGAATTGTTCGCGATCTCCCCGCGTGAGGCGTTGGCGATGGATCCGCAGCAACGGCTGCTGCTGGAGACCGCCTGGGAGGCCCTGGAACGGGCGGGCATCGACCCGACCTCGCTGCGCGGCACATCGACGGGTGTGTACGCGGGCGTCTCCGCCAACGGCTACGGCGGCCACCTCCACGAGACCAGCGCCGAGACCGAGGGCTATCTGCTGACCGGCAGCACCCCCAGCGTCGCCTCCGGCCGCCTGTCGTACCTGCTCGGCCTGGAGGGCCCGGCGGTCTCCGTGGACACCGCCTGCTCCTCGGCCCTGGTCGCGCTGCACCTGGCCTGCCAGGCGCTGCGGTCCGGCGAGTGCGACATGGCGCTCGCGGGCGGCGCCACCGTCATGGCCAACCCGGGCATGTTCCTGGAGTTCGCCCGGCAGGGCGGGCTGGCCGGTGACGGCCGCTGCAAGTCGTTCGCCGACGACGCCGACGGCACGGGCTGGTCCGAGGGCGCCGGCGTCATCGTGGTGGAACGTCTCACCGACGCGCTGCGCAACGGCCATCCCGTCCTGGCGGTGGTGCGGGGCAGCGCGGTCAATCAGGACGGAGCCTCCAACGGACTCACCGCGCCCAACGGTCCGTCGCAGCAGCGGGTGATCCGTCAGGCGCTGGCCGCCGCCGGACTCGAGGTGTCCGAGGTCGACGCCGTCGAGGCGCACGGCACCGGTACCCGGCTCGGCGATCCGATCGAGGCCCAGGCACTGCTCGCGACGTACGGACAGGCCAGGGACGAGGAGAAACCCCTGTTCCTCGGCTCGATCAAGTCGAACATCGGGCACCCGCAGGCCGCCGCGGGCGCGGCCGGTGTCATCAAGATGGTGATGGCGCTGCGGGAGGAGACCCTGCCCCGCACCCTGCACGCCGATCAGCCGTCCACTCATGTGGACTGGGAGTCGGGCGCCGTGGAGTTGCTGCGGGAGGAGCGGGCCTGGCCGGCGGGTGATCGTCCGCGTCGGGCGGGTGTGTCGTCGTTCGGGATCAGCGGTACGAACGCTCACGTCGTCCTTGAGGAGGCTCCGGCTGTCCCGTCGCCTGGCGAGCCCGACTCGCCAGTCGGTCTTCCGGTGATCCCGTGGGTCGTGTCGGCCCGCACTGCCGAGGCTTTGCACGCTGGTGTCGCACGGTTGGCCGCGCACCTGGACACGCGTGAGGTTGATCCGCTCGACGTGGGGTTGTCCCTGGCCACGTCCCGTGCCGCCCTGCAGCACAGGGCTGTGGTCCTGGGGCGCGACGGTGAGGCGATGCGGTCGGGGCTTGCCCAGGCGGCTGTGACCGGTGTCGTCACCGAAGGCCGTAGTGGGTGGATGTTCACCGGTCAGGGCAGTCAGCGGGTGGGTATGGGGCGTGAGTTGTATGCCGGGTTCCCTGTTTTCGCGCGTGCCTTCGATGAGGTGGCCGCGTTGGTGGAGGGCGAGTTGAGCGGGGTG
>NZ_VJZC01000546.1 GCF_009377185.1 Streptomyces spongiae | reverse complement strand
GGGGGAGAGCGGGGTGTTGTTCATGACCCGGAGATTCCCGTGTCCGATCCGCCCTTTAACCGCTGTTACACGCTCGTAGGTAAATGCGGACAAGGCCGCCCTAAAGGACGCGCGTTCGAGTGCCGAGAGTGGCTGGTCCGGACGGGTAGCGGTAGGGGTTACGGCTCCGAATACCTGAATTTCGTAACCGCACGATGGGGGCACCGCGTCAACCTGCGGTGCCCCCGCCCAAGTGCCGTACGCTCGCGACTACTTCGCCGCCGCCGCGTCACACGCCTGGCCCCGCAGCGTCCGCGCCAGATCGTCCCGCGCCTCCAGGACCAGCCTCCGCAGCGCCGGCGGGGCGTCCTCGTGCGCCGACAGCCACGCGTCGGTGGCGTCCAGCGTGGCCGGGGAGTCCTGCGACGAGGGGAACAGGCCACTCACCACGTCCATGCCGATCTGGATGGAACGGTCCGCCCACACCCGCTCGATCGCCGCGAAGTACTTCTCCGTGTACGGTGCCGTCAACTCCCGCTGGGACGGCTGGGCGAAGCCCGCGATCGTCGCCTCCACCAGCGCGTTGGACAGCGTGTCCGACTCCACCACCGACGCCCACGCCTGCGCCTTCACCGCGGCCGAGGGGCGCGAGGCCAGACAGCGCACCTGGTGCCGCTTGCCGGACGCCGTGTCGTCACGGGCCAGTTCGGCCGCGAGCACCGACTCGTCGGCCACCCCGTGCGCGGTCAGCGGTCCCAGGAACGCCCATCGCAGCTCCTGGTCCACCTCCAGACCGTCGATCTTGGCGGTGCCCTCCAACAGGCCCCGCAGCAACTGGAGTTCGGCCGGGCTCGACGCGACGGCCGCGACGAAACGGGCCCAGGCCAGCTGGTGCTGGCTGCCCGGCTCGGCCAGCCGCAGCTCCCGTACGGCACCGTCCGCGAGCAGCCGGCCGCCTTCCTCGCGCCACTCGGGTGCCGCGTAGTACGTGAGCGCCGAGTCGGCCCAGGCGTGCAGCATCTGCAGCACGCCGATGTCGGACTCCCGCCCGGCGAACCGCAGCACCAGGTCCACGAAGTCCCGCGCCGGCAGGATCGCGTCCCGCGTCAGGTTCCACAGCGCCGACCAGCACAGCGCTCGCGCCAACGGGTCCGCGATGTCGCCCAGGCGGGCGCGCAGGGTCGCCAGCGAGTTCTCGTCGAAGCGGATCTTGCAGTACGTGAGGTCGTCGTCGTTGACCAGCACCAGCTCGGGGGCCTCCGCACCCGCCAGCTCGCCCACAACCGTGCGCGGCCCGTCGACGTCCACCTCGACGCGCGCGTACCGCTCCACCGCGCCTCCGGCCGCCCGCCGGTACAGCCCGACCGCGACCCGGTGGGGCCGCAGCTTCGGGTGGGACTCCGGTGCGTCCTGGACGATCGCCAGCTCACCGACCCGGCCCTCGCCGTCCAGCAGCACCTGCGGAGTGAGCGAGTTGACCCCGGCGGTCTGCAGCCACGCCCGCGACCAGGTGGCCATGTCCCGCCCGGACGTCTCCTCCAGCACCGACAGCAG
Source organism: Streptomyces spongiae (assembly GCF_009377185.1). Taxonomy (GTDB): domain Bacteria; phylum Actinomycetota; class Actinomycetes; order Streptomycetales; family Streptomycetaceae; genus Streptomyces; species Streptomyces spongiae. The sequence continues at coordinate 5,200 of NZ_VJZC01000546.1, read as the reverse complement.
GTCACCGAGGCGCGTGTTGCCGTACGCGTTCCGCTTGAAGTACCGCCGCGCGCCCTCCAGGAAGGCGTCCCGGCCGACGTACGCGACGAGTTGCTTCAGCACGGAGGCACCCTTGGCGTACGTGATGCCGTCGAAGTTGAGCTTCGCGTCCTCCAGGTCACGGATGTCGGCCGTGATGGGGTGCGTGGAGGGCAGCTGGTCGGCGCGGTACGCCCACGACTTGCGGTTGTTGGCGAAGGTGATCCAGCCGTCGGTGAACCGGGTCGCCTCGACCATCGAGAAGACGCCCATGAAATCGGCGAAGGACTCCTTCAGCCACAGATCGTCCCACCACACCATGGTCACCAGGTCGCCGAACCACATGTGCGCCATCTCGTGCAGGACGACGTTCGCCCGCCGCTCGTACGACGCCCGCGTCACCTTGCCCCGGAAGATGTACTCCTCGCGGAAGGTGACGAGCCCGGGGTTCTCCATCGCGCCGAGGTTGTACTCGGGCACGAAGGCCTGGTCGTACTTCCCGAAGGGGTACGGGTAGTCGAAGTGGTCGTGGAAGAAGTCCAGCCCCTGCTTGGTGACGAGGAAGACGTCGTCGGCGTCGAAGTAGGGAGCGAGGCCCTTGCGGCACAACGCGCCCAGGGGGATCTCCAGCCGCGTACCGTCCTCGAAGGTCCGCTCGTACGTGTCCGTCACGTGGTGGTACGGGCCCGCCACGACCGCCGTGATGTACGTCGAGATCGGCTTGGTCTCCGCGAACCTCCACACCCCGTCGTGCGGCTCCCCGACCCCGTTGCTCCAGACCGTCCAGCCCTCCGGAGCCCGCACCTCGAAGCGGAAGGGCGCCTTCAGGTCCGGCTGCTCGAAGTTGGCGAAGACGCGGCGGGAGTCGGCCGGCTCGTACTGCGTGTAGAGGTAGACCTCGCCGTCCTCCGGGTCGACGAAGCGGTGCAGTCCCTCACCGGTGCGGGAGTAGGCGCACTGGGCGTCGACGACGAGTTCGTTGTCGGCCGCCAGGTCCTCCAGGACGATCCGCGCGCCGTCGAAGACCTCACTCGGGTCCAGGTCCTTGCCGTTGAGGGAGACCGAGGTGACGCTCGGCGCGACCAGGTCGGCGAAGCTGGTGGCGCCCGGGTCGGCGCAGCGGAAGCGGATGGTGGTGACCGAACGGAACGTGCGCGGCTCGCCGTCTGCGTCGCCGACCGCGGACCGCAGGTCCAGCGACACGTCGTACCCCTCGACGGACAGCAGAGCGGCCCGCTCCTGAGCCTCGTCGCGGGACAGATTCTCACCGGGCACGGGCGGCACTCCCTCGGGGCGGTGTTCGACATACGGACAGGCCGATCCTGCCATGCGGTGCGGGAATGACGGTGGCGTCTGCTGGTGTTGCCCGGGGAAACGAGCGCCTTCCGAGGAGAGCCATGTCCGAGCAGACCCCGCAGTCCTCCGCTTCGACCTCCGGCAAAACCCCCGTCGACTTCTGGTTCGACCCGCTGTGCCCGTGGGCCTGGATGACCTCGCGGTGGGTCCTGGAGGTGGAGAAGGTGCGCGACATCGAGGTCCGCTGGCACCTGATGAGCCTCGCGGTCCTGAACGAGGACAAGCTGGACGAACTCCCCGAGCAGTACCGCGAGATGCTCGAGACCAAGGCATGGGGCCCGGTACGGGTGGTCATCGCCGCGCAGGAGGAGCACGGCGCCGAGGTGCTCGGCGACCTCTACACCGCGCTCGGCACCCGCGTCCACAACCAGGGTGAGGGCATCGAGAAGGACGTCGTGGCCCGGGCGTTGAAGGACGTCGGCCTGCCCGATTCCCTGATGGACCACTGGGACTCCACTCCCTACGAGCCCCAGCTGCGCGCCTCCCACAACGAGGGCATCGAGAAGGTCGGCCAGGAGGTCGGCACCCCGGTCATCGCGGTCCCCGGCTCCGACGGCGAACAGATCGCCTTCTTCGGCCCGGTCGTCACCCCGGCCCCCCAGGGCGAGGAGGCCGGCAAGCTCTGGGACGGCACCCTCCTGGTCGCCTCGGTCCCGGGCTTCTACGAGATCAAGCGCACCCGCACGAAGGGCCCGGACTTCAGCAACCTGTGACCTCCGGCGGTTGGGCGGGGGGCGTCTCGTCTGCCGGGTTCCTGTCGGGGGGGGCGAGTGCGGGCGCGTCGTGGCTTGTCGCGCAGTTCCCCGCGCCCCTGAAAAGCCACCCGCAACGGACCGTCACTCGAGATCATCCGGCAGCCGTTTCGTCAGCCGGAAATGCCTTTCGTGGCCGTGCGTACGAAGGTTGAGGCACACCGTGCCATCCGGCCGGACGTTGACGCACTTGTAGTAGTTGTCGCTGATCGGGTTGCCGAGCTGATCCTGGAGCCAGTCCCTCTGGCCGGAGGTCAGCGGCTCGTGGTTCTCCTCGGACCGGCACGTCCGGCAGGTCAGGCGCTTCGCTGTGGGCATCCCGCAACGATGGCCCGGAGCCTGCCGTACCGGAAGCATCCGACGGCAGAATCGCCCGAATAGGAGAAACCCCCGCGAGTCACCTCCTCGCGGGGGTTTCTCCTTCCAGCCGCCTGCCCGATGAGCGGTGAGAAGACGATCACGAGCAGGACGTTTCACACGTTCCATGATGGCTCTTATTGCAATTGGCTTGCAAGAACAAGCTATCAGCAAGAGAGTATGAGGGCATGCCCTCGGCATGCGAAAGGGCCCTCGCGCGAAACCGTCCGTCCTCCGTGCGAGGGCCCTGCGCCGCCCGTGTGGCTCAGCTCCTGCTGCGCGCCCTCTGCCACCCGTACCCGGCGCCCGCCAGAACCAGCGTCATCACGCCCGTCGCGTACAACTGCACCCGCGTGTCCGGCTCCCGCGCCATCAGCACGAAGATCGTCGCCATCCCCGCGAGCGCGACCCACGTCAGCGCCGGGAACGCCCACATCCGTACGACCAGCCGCTCGGGCGTGTCCCGCTCCAGCCGGCGGCGGAGCAGCAACTGCGAGACCGCGATGAAGACCCAGACGACCAGGATCACGGCGCCGATCATGTTCAGCAGCCAGGCGAAGATGTCGTCCGGCCGCCAGTAGCTCAGCAGCACGCACACGAACCCGAACACGCAGGAGACCAGGACCGCGACCCGCGGCACCCCGCCGGAGACCCTCGCCAGCACCTTCGGACCCTGCCCCCGCGTCACCAGCGAGTACGCGATCCGCGAGGAGCCGTAGATGTTGGCGTTCATGGCCGACAGCAGGGCCACGAGCACGACCACGTTCATCAGCTGGGCGGCGCCCGGGATGCCGAGCTGTTCGAGGGCGGCGACGTACGGGCCCTTCTCGACGACCGCCTTCTCGTTCCACGGGACCAGGGTGACGACGACCGCCATCGAGCCGATGTAGAAGAACGCGATGCGGAACATCGCCGTACGGACCGCGCGGGCCACACCCTGGACCGGATCCTCCGACTCGGCCGCCGCGATGGTGACCGTCTCCAGGCCGCCGTACGCGAACACCGAGGCGAGCAGGCCGATGACGAGACCTTCGCTGCCGTTCGGCAGGAAGCCGCCCTCGCCGGTGAGGTGGGTGAGGCCGGGGGAGTCCGTGCCCGGCAGGACCCCGGCGACCGCCAGCACACCGAGGGCCAGGAACAGCGTGATCGCGCCGACCTTCAGTGCGGCGAACCAGAACTCGAACTCGCCGAAGTTCTTCACGGCGGCCAGGTTCGTGGCGAGGAAGACCAGCATGAACAGCGCCACCCATCCCCACTCGGGCGTGTCGGGCAGCCAGTCGGTCATGATCTCCGCGGCGCCGATGCCCTCCAGTCCGACGGCCGTGCAGAGCAGCACCCAGAAGGCCCAGCCGGCGGTGAAGCCCGCCCACGGACCGAGGGCGCGTTCCGCGTGCGCCGAGAAGGAGCCCGACGACGGATACGCGGCCGACATCTCGCCGAGCATCCGCATCACCAGCATGACCAGCAGGCCGGAGAGCGTGTACGCGACGACGATCGACGGCCCGGCGGCGGCGATACCCGCCCCGGATCCGACGAACAGTCCCGCGCCGATCACCCCGCCCAGGGCGATCATCGACAGGTGGCGCTGTTTGAGGCCGTGGGAGAGGGAGGCGTCCGCGACCGGGGTCCTGGTCGCGGCGTCCGGGGTGGTACGGGGCATCGGCGCGGCTCGTCCCTTACGTGCGGTGGGCAAAAACGCCCACAGTGTGGGCGCTCCCTCCTACCCCGGAGAGGGAGTGCCCACACTGTGGACGCGCTCGGTGCGCAGCGTACGGGTGCGGTTACGCGACCTTCGTGTAGTGCGAGGCGTCGCCCTCGATCGAGTAGCTCTCCTTGCCCTCGACCCCGGCCGGGACGTCACCGGCGACGGTCACACGGTGCAGGCGGCGCGGCAGGCCGTCGTAGTTGTCGATGGCGTAGTGCTGGGTGATGCGGTTGTCGAAGATGACGAGCTGGTTGGGGGACCAGCGCCAGCGCAGCACGTTCTCCGGGCGGGTCACGTACGACTGGAGCAGGTCCAGGATCTTGCGGGACTCGCCCACCGACAGGCCCACGATCCGCTGGGCGAACCCGCCGATGAACAGCCCGCGTTCACCGGTCAGCGGGTGGACGCGGACGACCGGGTGGGCCGTGCGGTACTTGATGGACGTGAACTGGGCGCGCTGGGCCGCCTTGTCCGCGTCGATGTCCTCGTCCGGCACCGCGTAGTCGTAGTCGTTGGTGTGCTCGGCCCACAGGGTGTCGGCCAGCAGCCGCAGTGGCTCGGGAAGGTCCCGGTAGGCGGCCGCCGCGTTGGCGATCAGGGTCTCGCCGCCGTACGGCGGGATCGTGATGCTGCGCAGAGTGGTGGCCTGCGGCGGGTTGACGACGAACGTGACGTCCGTGTGCCAGTGGTTGGCGCGGCCGCGCTCGCTGTCCACGGGCAGCACGTTCGCGGCGCCGTCGACGGCGGGCACCGTCGGGTGGGCGGTGGTGATGTCACCGAAGTGGCGGACGAACGCCTGGTGGCTCTCGTCGTCCAGATGGACATCGTCGAAGACCAGCGCCTTGTGGACGTTCAGCGCCTCGCGCAGGGCGGCGACGGTCTCCTCGTCCAGCGGCTTGGCGATGTCGACGCCGACGACCTGGGCGCCGATGTTTCCGGTGACCTTGCGGATCTCGATCTCGGGCATGGTGCGGTTCCTCTCGGGAACGGGTGAGGGCGGGCAGGGAGAAGC
>NZ_VJZC01000545.1 GCF_009377185.1 Streptomyces spongiae | reverse complement strand
GGATCTCGTTGCCCGGCGGCCCTGAGCCGTTGGCTCGCCTTGTCGCCATAGGGAGCCCGTGCGTTCGCGGCTGCGGGTGCGCCGTGGTTGCTCGCGCAGTTCCCCGCGCCCCTATCGGGGCGCGGCCCTGAGCAGCGCAGGCGCCCCTTGCGCTGCCCGTCCCCACCCTAGAGAGTGGCGCTCATGCCGTTCCTCACGGTCGCAGACGTACTGCGACTGCCTGTCATCGCCGCCGGCAGGCCCCGCGTGGCGGCCGGTGAGGTACAGCTGGGCCGTACCGTCCGCTGGGTCCACGTGACCGAGCTCCTGGATCCCGCCTCGTTCTTGGAGGGCGGGGAACTCATGCTCACCACCGGCATGCCGCACCCCTCGGACCCGGCACAGCTGCGCGGATACGTCGACCAGCTGGCCGACGTCGGGGTGGCGGGGCTCGTCCTGGAGCTGGGCCGCCGGTTCCAGCAGGCGCCCCCGGAGCTCGTCACCGCGTGCCGGGAGCGCGATCTGCCGCTGATCGTGCTGGCGCGCGGGGTGCGCTTCATCGAGGTCACGCAGACCGTGCACGCCCTGATCCTGGACGCGCAGGGCGAGTTGCTGCGCCGCGCCCAGCACGTGCACGAGCTGTTCACGTCGCTCACCCTGCGCGGTGCCGAACCGGAGGAGTTCGTAGGGACCGCCGCAGACCTGGCCGGATGCCCGGTGGTGCTGGAGAACCTGATCCACCACGCGGTGGTCTGCGCGCCGGCCGGCCACACGGACGGCCAGGTGCTGGAGGCCTGGCCGCGCCGCTCACGCAACGCCGCGACGCCGGACCGGGCGGCGGTCAGCGGCCCCGAGGGCTGGCTGGTGGCTCCGGTCGAGGAGCGGGGCAGCCGCTGGGGGCGCCTGCTGATGCTGCCACTCGCGGGCGGGCCGGCCTTCGGTCCGGAGCACACGATGATCCTCGAGCAGGCCGCCACCGCCCTCACCCTGGCCCGGCTCACCGGCCACCCCGAGTGGGACCGGCGCGCACACAGCTCCGTGCTGCTCGATCTGCTGCACTGGCGCTACCGCAACCGCACCGAGGCACGGTTGCGGGCCGAGGCACTCGGGCTGCCGACGACCGGCCACCGCCTGGTGCCGGTGGTCATCGACCACGCGGACGCACCGCCGCCCGGCGACACCACGGTGACCGACCACCTGGCGGCACAACTGCACACGTCGGGCGTCAAGGCCCTCGTCGGGGACCTCTCCGAGCGGCGGTCCGGACTGCTTCTGGCACTCGCCCGGGCGAGTGCCTGGCAACCCGTCGTGGAACGTGTCGCCCGGGACGTCCGGGCGGCGTTCGGGGAGGACGTCGTGGTCGCGGTCGGTCCGGGCGTCACCGAGCTCAGCCAGGTCACGCGGTCGTTCCGCGAGGCGGAACAGGTCGCCGACGCCATCGGCCCCACATCACGGGGCCGTCCTTTCCGCGTGGCCTCGGACGTGGGCCTTCCGGAGCTCCTCTACTCCCTGCGCGACGACGTCCGCGTCCAGAAGTACGTGGAGCAACAGCTCGGTCGCCTCGTCCAGCACGACGCTCGGCACGGCGGCGACCTGCTCACCATCCTGCGTGCCTACCTCGACGCCGCCGGCAACAAGTCGATCGCCGCCAGGCACGCGGGCCTCTCCCGACAGGCCTTCTACCAGCGGCTCCGCACCATCGAACGTCTCCTGGGCACCGACCTGGAGTCCGGCGCCCAGCGCACGCAGTTGCATGTGGCGGTGACCGCGTTGGAGGCCCTGGACTCGCCGCCGTCCGGGCCGGGTACGCCGCGCTGATGCGGGTACCTCGGGCCACATGACTGACATCGACCTCAAGAGCAACGCATTCAACGATCACTCGTTCATCACGCGGCGGTACGCGTACGAGGGCGAGAACGTGTCCCCTCCGCTGAGGTGGAGCGGCGCACCGGACGACGCGGCCGAGCTGGTGCTGTTGTGCGAGGATCCGGACGCACCGTCGGGCACCTTCGCGCACTGGGTCGTGGTGGGCATCGACCCCCACAGCGACGGCGTGGAAGCGGGACAGGTCCCGGCCGGCGGCACCGAACTCGTCAACGGCTTCGGAGAACAGGGCTGGGGCGGACCGCATCCGCCTCCGGGAGACGAAGCCCACCGGTACGTCTTCCGGCTCTACGCCCTTTCGGAGCCGTGCGTGCTCCCCGACGCACCCAACGCCGCCGAGGTACATCAGGTCGTCGACGAGCAGCAGCTCGCCAGCGGCACCCTCGTGGGGCTGTACCAACGCTGAACAACTGATCTGTCAGGCTGTCGTGAATGACAGCACCCGCCACCACCACGCTGAGTGACACGGATTTCGCCGCACCGGCCGAGGACCGCTACTTCGAGGACTACGTGCCCGGCTCGGAGTACGTCTACGGCAGCGTCACCATGACGGAGGAGGACATCCTCCGCTACGCCCGGGAGTTCGACCCGCAGTACATCCACGCCGATCCCCGGGCCGCGCGGCAGGGTCCCTTCGAGGGCCTGCTCGCCAGCGGCTGGCACACCTGTGCCGTCATGATGCGCATGTACGCGGACCACTACCTCAGCAAGGTCGCCACCCTGGTCTCCCCCGGCGTCGACGAACTGCGCTGGGTCCGGCCGGTCCGGCCCGGTGACAGCCTGTCGATCCGCACCACCGTCCGGGACACCCGCGTCTCGAGCTCGAAACCGGACCGCGGACTCGTCCACACCGGGATCGAGGTCCTCAACCAGCACGGCGATGCGGTCCTGACGATGAAGGCCATGAACATCGTGCTGCGCCGGCCCGCCCCCGGCAAAGGCCGCACACAACGGTAATCGGGCACCCGCCTGCCCGAAATTGGTATGGACCTTCCCCGGGATCCATGGCTAAGCTCTGCCGCGCACGTTGCGAGAGCGCTCTCAGAGTTCTGCTGTTCCACCCCCACTCTGCTGGAACAACGAAGGGGCACTCCCTTGAGACGCACGACAGCCATGCGCACCGGACTGTCCGCACTCCTCCTCCTCGGCACCTGGGCCACCGCGAGCGCGCTGCCCGCATCCGCAGCGGAATCCCCCGCGGACTCGGCGGCGGCACCGGCCTCCCCCGGGCTCCTCTCCGCGATGCAGCGCGATCTGGGCCTGACCAGGAGTCAGACCGAGACGCGTCTGGCCGCGGAGAAGACCGCGACGGCCGTGGAGCGGAAGGCCAAGCGTGCCGCCGGGTCGTCGTACGGCGGCTCGTGGTTCGACGCCGGAAGCGGAAAGCTGACCGTCGCCGTCACCCCGGGCGCGAACACCGAGGCCATACGCGCGACCGGCGCGACCGTACGCCTCGTGAAGCACAGCGCACAGCAGCTCGACGCGGCGAAGACCCGTATCGACCGGCTGTCCGCGCCGACCGGCGTCAGCAGTTGGTACGTCGACCCGAAGGCCAACAAGGTCGTCGTGAAGGTCGTCTCGGCGCGACAGCATGACAACGATGTCCAGAGCTTCCTGGCACGAGCTCGTCAGACGGGCCCCGTGACGGTGAAGCAGACCGCCGAGGCACCGCAGACCTTCGCCGCCGGGACCGTGGGCGGCGACCCCTACTACACCGGCAACGTCCGCTGCTCCATCGGCTTCTCGGTGCAGGGCGGCTTCGTCACCGCCGGGCACTGCGGCGGGGCCGGCGCCGCGGTGTACGGCTGGGACCGTTCGTACATCGGCAACTTCCAGGGGTCGTCGTTCCCGGGCAACGACTACGCCTGGGTGAACGTCGGCAGCGGCTGGTGGACCGTACCGGTCGTACTGGGCTGGGGCACGATCCCCGACCGGCTCGTCCGCGGCTCCGCCGAAGTCCCCGTCGGTACGTCCATCTGCCGCTCCGGCTCCACCACCCACTGGCGTTGCGGCACCGTTCTGGCCAAGAACGAGACGGTCAACTACAGCCAGGGCGCCGTCCACCAGATGACGAAGACGAGCGTCTGCGCAGAGGGCGGTGACTCCGGCGGCTCCTTCATCAGCGGTGACCAGGCGCAGGGCGTCACCTCCGGCGGCTGGGGCAACTGCAGCTCCGGCGGCGAGACCTGGTACCAGCCCGTCAACGAGATCCTCAACCGCTACGGCCTGAGGCTGCACACCTCCTGACCCTCCGTCACCACGGACGAGCGGGCTCCGTCGCGAACCGGCCGCCGGAGCCCGCTCGTCCGCACCGGTCAACTCGCGAGGCCGGCCTTCGTCAGCCACTCCTTAGCGACCGTGGCGGCGTCCTCCTTGTCGTTGACGAGCTTCTTCATCATGTCCAGCAGGTCCTGGGTGGTGAGCTTGGCCGAGACCGCGTTGAGCGCCGCCTTGCCCGTGTCGTCGAGCGCGGACTTGTGGACCAGGGGCGTGACGTTCTGCGAGGAGAAGAGGTTCTTCGGGTCCTCCAGCACCACCAGTTTGTCCTCGACGATGGCGGGGTCGGTGGTGTAGATGTTCGCGGCCTGCACCTTGTTCGAGTTCAGCAGCTTCAGAAGGGTGCTCTGGGCGCCCGCGTCGAGCGGCTGGAACTTCCCGAACTCGACACCGTAGGTCTTCTTCAGACCGACCCAGCCCTGGGTGCGGGTCTTGAACTCCGAGCCGGCACCGATGGTCCACTTCCCCGCGACCGGCTTGAGGTCGGCGAGGGTCTTGAGGTCGTACTTTTTGGCGGTCGCGGCGGTGACCGTGACCGAGTCCTTGTCCTGGGCCTCGGCGGAGTCGAGGATCTCCACCGACGACGGGAGCTTCTTCTTCAGCTCGGCGTTGATCTTCTCCGTGCCGGTCGCGGTGCTGGTCTTGTCGACCGCCGTCGCCAGCAGGGCGCCGTTGTACTCCGGGAAGACCTGGATGCCTCCCTTGACCACCTGGTCGTAGTAGACCTCACGGGCACCGATGTCGAACTTGCGCGTCACCTTCAGACCCTTGGCCTCCAGAGCCTCGGCATAGATCTCCGCGAGCAGCTGGTTCTCGGGGAAGTTCGCCGAGCCGACGACGAGGGACTTGCCGTCGCCGCTGTCCTTGCTGCTGTCCGTCAGCGGGTTACTGTCGCTGTCGCCACCGCCGCAGGCGGCCAGCGAGAACACGGCGACCAGGCCGAGGGCGGCGCCGCGGTAGATGCCTCTCATGGGTGTTTCCTTTCTTGGAGCCCTGGGGCTCGGACAACTCAGGACTTGCGACTCAGGACTTGCGACTCAGGGCCTGGACACCGAGACCCGCAGGCCCGGCGAGACGACGACGCGCCGCAGCGCGGTGAACGCGACCTGGACGAGGAGCGCCAGGACGACGACGACCGTGGAGCCGCCGACGACCAGCTCGTAGTCGTTGCGGGAGAGTCCGTCGACGATGAAGCGGCCGAGGCCCCCGAGGCCGGGATAGGCCGCGATGGTCGCGGTGGCCACGACCTGGATCGCGGCGATCCTGAGGCCGAGGAGGATCAGCGGCAGCGCCATCGGCACCTCGACCCGCGCGAGGACCTGCCACTCGGTCATGCCGACCCCACGTGCGGCGTCCCTGGTGGCGCGGTCCACGCCCCGGACCCCCTCGAAGGTGTTGATGAGGATCGGCGGCACCGCGAGCGCGACCAGGGCGACCAGCACGGGCGTGGTGCTGAGCCCGGCGAGCGTGACGACGAGGACCACCAGGCCGAACGTGGGGATCGCCCGCGCGAGGTTGGCCACGGCGGCCACGGCGAACGCCCCACGGCCGGTGTGCCCGACGAGCAGCCCGAACGCCAGCCCGATCAGGGCGGCGAACAGCAGCGACAGGCCGCTGTAGGTGAGGTGCTCCAGGAGCCGCTGGGGGATTCCCTCCGCACCGCGCCACTGCTTCGGTGACGTCAACCAGTCGCCCACCAGCCCGAGTTGGTTCAGGAGGTCGTTCATGACGCCGTCACCTTGCTCCGGGACCAGGGGGTGAGCAGCCGCTGCGCCAGGACGAGGAGCGCGTCGGTGGTGAGCGCGAGCAGCATGATCAGCACGATCGCGGTGACGATCGGCGTCGGGAAGTCGAGCTGGAGGCCGCGGGTGATGTAGTAGCCGAGACCGCCCTGTCCGATCAGCTGTCCCACGGCGACGAGACTGATGGACGACACGGCGGCGACGCGTACGCCGGCGATGACGACGGGTACGGCGATCGGCAGTTCGACCTGGACGACACGGCGTATCGGGCCGAATCCCACAGCGGTGGCCGCCTGCCGGACCGGTTCGGGGACCGAGGCCAGGCCGTCCACGACGTTGGGCACCAGGACCGACAGCGTGTAGAGCGTCAGGGGGATCATCACGGTGCGTTCGGTCAGCCCGGTGTACTTGACGAAGATCATGAACAGGGCCAGTGACGGGATCGAGTACATGATGTTGGCCGCCGTCAGCACCGGCGGGTACAGCCATCGCCGACGGTGGCACAGGATCCCGAGGGGCACCGAGATGATCAGCCCGAACAGCACCGGCAGAAGGCCCAGTCGCAGGTGGACACCGGTGTAGTCGGCCAGCTCACCGGCGTGGTCACCGATCCACTGCCACCGCACGAGCGGCTCCCCGTCGCTCACGCCCGACCACCGCCCACCCCATCGACACCGGCCACGTCCCCGACCTCCGGGTCTTCGGCCCGCACGTCCCCGGCCGCCCCGCGTTCGGCCCGCACGCCCTCGGCTTCCGCGTCTTCGGCCTCCGCGTCTTCGGCCTCCGCGTCTTCGGCCAGCGCACCCCTGGCCTCCGAGGCGGTGGCGCGCGCGTCCCCAGACCGTGCATCCACGGTCTCCGCGACCGCGACCCCCGCCCCCACATCCCCGGCCTCCAC
>NZ_VJZC01000544.1 GCF_009377185.1 Streptomyces spongiae | reverse complement strand
GGCTGGGGCGGATCGAAGTCCGGGCCTACGTACGACACGACTGCCACCTTACGGGGCGGCCCGGGGGGTCGCAGGCCGCCGACACCACTCGGGTGAACGCGTGGGACAGGTGTTCCGGGGAGAGGTCCGGAGGGGCCCTCAGATCCCCGCCCCCGTGCGCCGGAGCACCCGCAGCGAGCCGGTCACCGACACCTCCGCGAACGCGCCGGACTCCAGGGCCCGGAGGTAGACGCGGTACGGGGCCTGGCCGGTGAACTCGTCCACGGGGTCCGGGAACACGTCGTGGATGAGGAGGAGGCCGCCCTCGGCCACGTGGGGGGCCCAGCCCTCGTAGTCGGCGGTGGCGTGCTCGTCGGTGTGGCCGCCGTCGATGAAGACGAGAGCGAGGGGAGTGCTCCAGATCTTCGCGATCTGCGGCGACCGGCCGACCAGGGCCACGACATGGTCCTCCAGGCCCGCCCGGTGCAGGGTGCGCCGGAAGGTGGGGAGCGTGTCCATGAGGCCGAGTTCGGGGTCCACGGTGGACGGGTCGTGGTAGTCCCAGCCGGGCTGCTGCTCCTCGCTGCCGCGGTGGTGGTCGACGGTGAGCGCGGTGACGCCGGACGCGCGGGCCGCGTCGGCGAGCAGGACCGTCGACCGGCCGCAGTACGTGCCGACCTCCAGCAGGGGGAGCCCGAGCTGCCCCGCCTCCACGGCCGCCGCGTACAGGGCGAGGCCCTCACCCGTGGGCATGAACCCCTTCGCCGTCTCGAACGCGGCCAGGATCTCGGGCTTGGGGGCCGCGGGCATGGGGTCCCTTTCGGTCGTACGAACGTCTGGGCGCCCATGCTGCCGTACCCCCTGCCGGACGGACGACAGGGGGTACGGCAGGGGGCACCGCAGCATGGGGCATGCCGGCGGTTCAGCCGGCGGAGACCGTCGCCTCACGGGATCAGCCGGCGGAGACCGTCGCCTCCGGGAGCGCCAGGTCCAGGTCCACCGGCCGGTCGTCGCCCAGGTGGGTCGCGGACGAAGCGTGCGGGCCGTGGCCGTTGGCCTTCGCGGTGAGGACGTACGCGCCCTGGGCGGGGACGGCGAGAGAGTAGCTGCCGTCCTCGGCGGACAGGGCCGCGCCGGTCTGACGGCCACGGCGGTCGATCAGCGTCACCTTGGCGCGGGCGACCGGGGAGCCCTCCGCGTCCAGGACCCGGCCGCGGAAGCCGCGCAGAGCCTCCAGGGCCTCCTCGGCGCGCTCCAGGTTGGCGTCCTCCTCGCTGCTCGCCCGCAACTGCGGCCCGGTCGCGGGGCGGCGGCCCGGCAGGAACAGGGCGAGGACCAGGCCCAGGGCGACCGCGGCCGTGGCGATCAGGAAGGAGACCCGGAAGCCGTGCATGGTCGGGATCGCGACGCCGTTCACGTTGTTCGCGGTGTCGGCGAGGACCATGCCGATGACGGCGCTCGACACCGACGTACCGATGGACCGCATCAGGGTGTTGAGGCCGTTGGCCGCGCCCGTCTCGGAGGCCGGGACCGCGCCGATGATCAGCGCCGGGAGCGAGGAGTAGGCGAGGCCGATGCCCGCGCCCAGGAGCACCGATATGACGAGGCTCTGCCAGGCGGCGCTCATCAGGCCGAGGCCGGCGCCGTAACCGATCGCGATGATCAGCATGCCGAGGATCAGGGTGACCTTGGGGCCGTACTTCGCCGACAGGCGGGCGTAGACGGGTGCCGTGAACATCATCGTCAGGCCCAGTGGGGCCACCAGCAGGCCCGCCGTGACCATCGACTGGCCGAGACCGTAACCGGTGGACGTCGGCAGCTGGAGCAGCTGCGGCAGGACGAGGGAGACGACGTAGAAGCTGACGCCGACCATGATCGACGCGAGGTTGGTGAAGAGGACGGCCGGGCGGGCCGTGGTGCGCAGGTCCACCAGCGGGGCCTTCATGCGCAGTTCCATCACGCCCCAGAGGACGAGGACGACGGCGGACGCTGCGAACAGGCCGAGCGTGGTGCCCGAGGTCCAGCCCCAGTCGCTGCCCTTGGTGATCGGGAGGAGGAAGAGGACCAGGCCGGTGGAGAGGCCGAGTGCGCCCAGGACGTCGAAGGAGCCCTCGGCGCGCATCGGGGACTCCGGTACGACGAGGAGGGTGAGGACGATCGAGAGCGCGCCGAGGCCGGCGGCGCCGTAGAAGAGGGCGTGCCAGTTGGCGTGCTCGGCGACCAGGGCCGCGGCGGGCAGCGCGAGACCGCCGCCGACGCCGATGGAGGAGCTCATCAGGGCCATCGCCGAGCCGAGCCGCTCACGGGGCAGCATGTCGCGCATCAGGCCGATGCCCAGCGGGATCGCGCCCATGGCGAAGCCCTGGAGGGTGCGGCCGACGATCATCGGGAGCAGCGTGCTGGTGAGCGCGCTGACCAGAGCGCCGACCACCATCACGGCGAGGCTGAGGACCAGCATGCGCCGCTTGCCGTAGAGGTCGCCGAGGCGGCCCATGATCGGCGTCGCCACGGCGCCCGAGAGCAGGGTGGAGGTCAGGACCCAGGTGGCGTTGCTCGGGGCGGTGTCCAGCAGCGTCGGCAGGTCCTTGATGACCGGTACGAGCAGGGTCTGCATCACCGCGACGACGATCCCCGCGAAGGCGAGGACCGGAACGATGGCTCCGGTCGCCTTCCGGGTGGGTCGGTCTGCGGTTGTTCGCGTCATTGCGTGGGGCCTCCGGGCCGGGTGTGAGCAGGGGAGTCCGGGCGGGCGTCTGGGTGGTCGTCTGCGCGGTCGTCCGTGCGGGCGTCTGAGCGGTCGTCCGTGCGGCCGGACTCGGGTTGTGCGGGGTACGTGGGTGTTGAACCCCGTGTACCTGGGCAACTATTCCGATGTTTCGGGTCGCTAACGAATTCTTGACCTTCACATGGGTTTCTGATGCTCCGTCAGGGGTGTTGGTTCCTTGGCCCGTACGGCGTAGGTCTCACGGCCGAGGAGGACCGGCGCGAAATGCCGATGCCGGGGCGGCGGGCGGTTGAGAGCATGAGGCCCATGCTCAGAGCCGCCGAAGACACCCGCGCCCCCGGCCGCACCGCGCCGTCCACCTGGCTCCTGGTCGCGCTCGCGTGCGCCGGGCAGTTCCTCGTCGTCCTCGACGTGTCCGTCGTCAACGTGGCGCTGCCGTCGATGCGCACCGACCTCGGGCTCGGCGTGGCGGGGCTCCAGTGGGTGGTGAACGCGTACACCATCGCCTTCGCCGGCTTCATGCTGCTGGGCGGGCGGGCCGGTGACCTGTACGGGCGCAAGCGGATGTTCCTCGTCGGGCTCGCCCTCTTCACCCTGGCCTCGCTCGGCGGCGGCCTCGCCCAGGACGGCTGGCACCTGCTGCTCGCACGGACCGTCCAGGGGCTCGGGGCGGCCGTGCTCGCGCCCTCGACACTGACCATCGTCACCTCGGCCGTACCGGAGGGGCCCGCCCGCGCACGGGCCATCGCCACGTGGATGGCGGTCGGCGCGGGCGGGGGAGCCGCGGGCGGCCTGGTCGGCGGGCTGCTGGTGGACACCCTGTCGTGGCGGTGGGTGCTGCTCATCAACGTGCCCGTGGGCGCCGTGGTACTGGCCGGCGCGGCATGGCGGCTCGTCGAGAGCCGGGCGGGGGAGAGGCGCCGGCTCGACCTGCCGGGCGCGGTCCTGGTGACGGCGGGCCTCGCGACCCTCGCCTACGGCATCGTGCAGACCGAGGCCGAGGGATGGACGGCGGCCGTGACCCTGGTGCCGCTGCTGGCCGGACTGGCGCTGATCGGCGCCTTCCTGGCCGTAGAGGCACGGACAAGGGCGCCCCTGATGCCGCCGAAGCTGCTGCGGCTGCGGTCGGTGGCGTCGGCCAACACGGCGATGTTCGTGTGCGGCGCGGTGATGTTCTGCACCTGGTACTTCATGACGCTGTACGCGCAGAACGTACTCGGCTACACCCCGCTGGAGGCCGGGCTCGCGGGGATGCCGAGTTCGCTGGCCGTACTGCTCGGAGCCCAGCTCGCGCCCCGGCTCATGCCGGTGCTCGGGGCACGGCATTCCGTGGTGCTCGGGATACTGGTGGCCGCCGCCGGGTTCGGGTGGCAGTCCACGATGACGGCGGACGGTTCGTACGTGACCGCGATCATGATCCCCGGCGTCCTGATGATGGCCGGCGCGGGCCTGTCGGCGACCCCGCTGGCCGCGCTCGCCACGGCCGGGGCCGCGCCCGGGGACGAGGGCCTGGTGTCCGGGCTCGTCAACACCTCGCGGACGATGGGCGGTTCCCTCGGCCTCGCCGCCATGTCGACGATCGCGGCGGCCCGTACGGCGGGCGGCACCTCGCCCGAGGCCCTGACGGCGGGGTACGCCCTGGTGTTCCGCACGGGCGGAACCGTGCTGCTGGTGACGGCGGTGATGGCGCTGGCGTGGCTGCCGCGCGGGGCTTCCGCGGACTGAGACCCGGCGGAGGCGGTAGGCGGGCAGGCGGGCAGGCCGGCGAGTGGAGGAGACTCACCGGCGAGGAAATTCACCGGCGGGGCAACGCGATCCGGTCCCCATGGACTGTATGAGGCATCAAGGAGGTGCCCATGGGGGATCGGAAGCAGGCTCGGGACGCGGAGTTCCAGAGCTTCTTCATCGGCCGCTGGCCACGACTGCTGAGAACGGCCTTTCTCCTCACCGGGGAGCAGCACGCCGCGGAGGACCTGGTCCAGACGACGTTCGAGCAGGTCTACGTGGCCTGGCGCAGGGTCGCGTCGGCCGAGGACCCGGACACGTACGTACGGCGCGTGATGATCAACGCACACGCGCGCAGACACCGCAGACGCCTCAAGGAGTTGCTGGCGCCGAGGAGCGACTCGCCCCTGGTGCCCGAACTGCCGGACGGCGGCGACCGGATGGCCCAGGCCGACGACCGGGGAACGCTGCTCACCGCACTGTCCCACCTGCCCCCGCGCCAGCGGGAGGCGGTGGTCTTGCGGTACTGGGAGGACCTGAGCGAGGCGCAGACGGCGGAGGCGATGGGGTGCTCGGTGGGAGCGGTGAAGAGCAACGCGGCGAAGGGGATCGCGAAACTCAGGGCCCTGCCGGGCCTGGCCGAGACGGTGACGCAGGGAGGGCGGAAGTGATGAGCTCGGACCAGGAGAACAACCGCGGGATGGCCGGCGACGGGAAGCCCGACCGCGGGATGGTCGGCTACGGCACGCCCCATCACGGCACACCCGACCACGGGACGACGCACGGCGACGCGGTGTCCCGGGACATCACCCTGCTCCTGGCGGACGCGACGGACGCGGTCCGCATCGGCGCGGCCCCCTGCCAGGCCGTCGTACGGGGAGGCAGGCGCCGGAAGACACGCCGCTGGACGGTCGCGGCCGTCGCGGCGGTGGTGATCGCGGGGGCGACGGGCACGCTCGCCCTGACCGCGATGACGGACGGCGACGGGGGCCGGGTGTCCCCGGCGGCGACACGGCCGGCCACGGCGGAGGAGCGGCATGTGTACAAGCCGCAGAAGACGACGTTGGAGACGGGACACGACTACGGCAAGGACTGGAAGGTGGCGGTCGACGTCTGGGGGGCGCCACGGAACGAGGCGGAGTCGTCCCGTCAGTACGAGGCGCTGAAGCGCCTCTACAAGGTGGTGCCGGTGGTCATCAACCGGGGCTCGGCGACACCCACGGCCCCGGACCCGTCGGAGTGGGTCGGCAAGGGGCGCGTCTATGTGCGCCTGACCGTGGGCGACCGGAGTTCGTCGGTGGTCGAGGAGGAGTTCTCCGAGGGCGGCGTCCCGTTGGGCAAGGGATCCAAGACCTACACGACGCCGCTGCTCGACAACGGCGCGCTGCAGGGCGAGCCCGACGAGAAGTCCGACCGGCAGCTCGTGATCGGCAGGGTCCCCCCGGCCGCCCAGCAGGTCCGCGTCACCTGGTCCGACGGGTCGACCACCGAGATCGGCCGTGACGAGGGCCGTTTGGTCGACGCCGTGGGCTCCCGGATGAGCTGGTTCGTCGTGCTGGCGCCCGAGGGTCTGTCCTACGACTCGACGAAGGTGACGAAGTGAGGCGCATGTCGTGAGGCGCATGCCGTGAGGCCCATGCGGCCGGAGCAGGCGTACTGGGCCGGAACCCCTGCCGTCACAGCCACCCCTGCTGGCGGGCCTCCCGCATCGCCTCCATGCGGTTGCGGGTGCCCGTCTTGCCGATCGCGGAGGAGAGGTAGTTGCGGACCGTGGACTCGGACAGGTGGAGCTTCGCGGCGATGTCGGCGACGGTCGCGCCGTCCGCGGATGCCTTGAGGACGTCGCACTCGCGGGTGGTGAGCGGGTTGGGGCCCGCGCTCAGGGCGGCCGCGGCGAGTGCCGGGTCGATCACGGTCTCGCCGGTCAGTACGCGGCGGACCGCCTCGGCGAGTTCCTCCACCGGGCCGTCCTTCACGAGGAACCCGGCGGCGCCCGCCTCCATGGCCCGGCGCAGATAGCCTGGCTGGCCGAACGTGGTGAGGATCAGCACGCGGCAGTCCGGTACCTGGTCGCGGAGTTCGGCGGCTGCGTCCAGGCCGCTCCTGCCGGGTAGTTCGATGTCCAGCAGTGCCACGTCGGGGCGGTGGGTGAGCGCGGTGTCCACGATCGTGTCTCCGGCGGCGACCTGTGCCACGACCTCGATGTCCTCCTCCATGCCCAGGAGCAGTGCGAGGGCGCCTCGCATCATGCCCTGGTCCTCGGCGAGCAGCACTCTGATGGACTTGGCGGGCCGATGCGATCGCGGCATCTCGTTCACGGGGCAAGGGTAGGACGGGAGGGTGCGTGCCGGGGGTTTTCTTCGCCCCCGCCGCCCCTACC
>NZ_VJZC01000543.1 GCF_009377185.1 Streptomyces spongiae | reverse complement strand
GGTAGGGGCGGCGGGGGCGAGGAAACCTCAGGCGCGCCGGCGGCGAAGGGCTCGGACCACGACAACCGCTGAGGCAAGCGCCAGCGCCGCGGCGGGCGCGGCCCAGCGCAGGGTGGGGCCGGTCACGACGGACTCGGGCACCGGCACGGGAGCGTACCGACCCCGCGGCGGCGCATGATCCACCTCCTCCGCACTGCGCCCGATCATCGTGCGCCGCGCGTGCGCCGCCTCGGCCGGCGGCTCCCCCTCGTCCACCTCATCCGCCCCATCCGACTCATCCGCCCCATCCAACTCATCCGCCCCATCCGCGAAGCCCTCGGCCACCACGTCCTCCTCGGACGGAACAGCGTCCTCTTCCTCGGCTTCCGGGACCGGCGGTGCAGCCTCCGAGGACTCGGGCTCCTCGACGGGCTCCCCCAGGTTCTCCGCGAAACGGGTCAGCAGACGCGTCACCGCACCCGACACCGCGTCATCGTCGAGCTCCTCGATCCGGCCGTCGGCCGTCGCCGTGCCGCCGAACGTGACCGTCGTGCCGCCCTCCGCCGGATCGAGCCGCACCGAGAGGGCCAGCTTCACCGAGCCGCTGCCACGCGCCTCCGTGGCGTCACCCTCGATCGCGAAGGAACCGTCGTCATGCCGACTGACACGGAGCGCGCCGCGGTAGGTGATGGTGTGGCCGGAGACGCGCACCTTCAGGCGCCCCGCCACCGGTGCCGTACCCGCGTCCTGCTGGAGACCGGGCACCGCCCGGGCCACCCGTTCCGGGTCGGACAGGGCCGCCCCGAGCCGCTCGACGGGAACCGGAACGAACACCTCATGCTCCATGTCTGCCGAGCCTACCCACGTGCCACCCGATCTCACCCGTACATCCGCGTTTTCCCGTGGTCGTGGTCGTGGTCGTGAACCTGGGGCGTGGGCCTCAGTCGCCGTACCGCGGGTGCACCAGCGTCGACGGCGGCAGACCCTCGACACGGGTCGCGTCGGCCCGTCTCTCGGCCGCCGCGAGGGCCGCGACGCTGAAGGGCCCCGTGTGGGTGCGGGGGCGGGGACGGGGCGCCTGCACGGCCACCGGCCGTTGCCGCGGGGTCGTGTTCGCAGCCGCGGCCGAGGCAGAGGTCGACGCCGACGCTGACGCCGACGCCGACGCCGACGCCGACGCCGACGCCAGCACGAAACCCCAGTCGCGCGGCCCCCGCGAGGCACCCGCCGCACGGTCCGGGCCCGCCGCGAAGGAGGAGGCGCGGCCGCCCACGCTGTACGGCGTCGTGCGGAACCCGGCCGCCCGTACCGTCGCCTCGACCGTCCAGAAGACGCGCGGCCGGGACGCCACCGGGCCCGCGTGGACGACCAGGCGCCCGTCGTCCGCGAGGACCTGGCGGGCCAGGCCGTAGAACTCCTGCGAGTACAGCTTCATGCTCGCCGTGATCCCCGGGTCGGGCAGGTCCGCGACCACGACGTCGTACGCCGTCGCCGGGGGCCCCTGACGCAGCCAGGCGAAGGCGTCGGCCGTGAAAACACGTACGCGCGGGTCGTCGAACGCGTGGCCGTTGAGGGAGGACAGGGCGGAGTCGGTGCGCGCCAGGCGGATCACGCCCGCGTCGGGTCCGACGACGTCCACGCGGCGCACGCCCGGGTGGCGCAGCACCTCACGCGCCGCGAGGCCCTCCCCACCGCCGAGGACGAGGACGCGCGCGTGGGGGCCCCGCATCGCGGGGTGGACGAGGGCCTCGTGGTAGCGGTGCTCGTCACGGCCGCTGAACCGCGGGCGGCCGTCGAGGAAGAGGTCGAGCGGGCGGCCGCGGGTGCCGCCGGTGAGGACCACTTCCTGGACGTCGGTGTGCAGCGCGACCCGTACGTCCCGGCCGTACACCGCCTGCCGTGCGGCCCGTTCGAAGTCGTCGACCAACACGGCGGCTGTCGCGAGGAGGCCGAGGACGACGGCGTTCGTGAGGAACATCAGCCAGCGGCCGCGACGGCTCAGTTCGCCCCGGAACAGACCGAGTACGAGGGCGCCGCCGGCCACCGCGTTGACCGCGCCGGTGAGCATCGCACTCGTCAGCTGGCCCAGCCAGGGCAGGAGGAGGAAGGGGAAGGCGAGGCCGCCGACCAGTGCGCCCACGTAGTCGGCGGCGGAGAGGTCCGCGACCGCGCCGCCGGCGTCCTGGCGGCGGATGCGCTGGATCAGCTCCATGAGCAGGGGGACTTCGGCGCCGATGAGCAGGCCGATGGCGAGGGAGAAGGCGACGAGGAGGTGGCGCGGGCCGTCCGTCCACAGGCCGCCCCAGTCACCGGTCCAGGCGAACACGGCGTACACCGCCATCGCGCTGCAGCCGCCGAGCAGCGCGAGGGCCGCCTCGATGGCGCCGAAGCCGGCGGCGGCGCGCCCGCGCAGGCGTTTCGCGGCGAGGGAGCCGATGCCCATCGCGAAGACCATCACGGAGACGACGACGGATGCCTGGGTGATCGAGTCACCGATCAAGTACGAGGCGAGGGCGACGAGTTCGAGTTCGTACACGAGTCCGCAGGCCGCGCAGACGAACACGCACACCAGGACCAGGAACCGGCCCGTGCCGGGGCGGACGGGCAGCCGCGCCCGGCCGGCCTGCCCGCCGGTGCCGCGCCGGGTCGGTGGGACGCCGGGGGGTGCGGGGGCGTGCGGTTCGATCACGCTAGGGAACGCTACGTCACGCCTGCGGCGCGCTAGGTCACCCACACGAGTGGAAGTTGGGCCTTGTGAGGGTGCCGGAGTTTGGGTGGCCGTCCCTGAGGGCTGCCGCCCCCAGACCCCCGCTTCGGCCTGAACGGCCTCGTCCTCAAGCGCCGGACGGGCTGGGTGGTGCTGGACTGGGCGGAGAAGTGCGGGGCTACTCGTCCGACGAGAAGCGCACCGCTGCCGTCGGGATTCTCGCGTCGCACCACACCCTTACGCCGTCCCGGAGTTCGTTGTCCGCGCCGATGACCGCGCCGTCGCCTATGACCGCGCCGGTGAGGACCGAGCGCTCGCCGATGCGGGCCCTGACGCCGATCAGGGAGTCGGTGATGACGGCGCCGGGTTCCACGACGGCGCCCGCGAGGACCGTACTGCCGAAGACCCGCGCGCCCTCGCCGACGAAGGCGCCCTCGCCGACGACCGTGCCGCCGGTCAGCTTGGCGTCGCCTGCGACCCGGGCCGTGGGCAGGATCAGGCGGTCGCCGCAGCGGCCGGGGACGGCGGGGGACGGGGCCCGGCCGAGGACGAGGTCGGCGGAGCCGCGGACGAAGGCCGCCGGAGTGCCGAGGTCCAGCCAGTAGGTCGAGTCGACCATGCCCTGGAGATGGGCTCCCGCCGCCAGGAGGTCCGGGAACGTCTCGCGTTCGACCGAGACCGGGCGGCCCGTGGGGATCGTGTCGATGACCGAGCGGCGGAAGACGTACGCCCCCGCGTTGATCTGGTCCGTGACGATTTCCTCGGGGGTCTGCGGCTTCTCCAGGAAGGCCGTCACCCGGCCCGTGGCGTCCGTGGGGACCAGGCCGTAGGCGCGTGGGTCCGTGACCTGTGTGAGGTGCAGGGAGACGTCCGCGCCCGTCGACTGATGGGTCGCCACCAGGGCCCTGATGTCGAGGCCGGTGAGGATGTCGCCGTTGAAGACCAGGATCGGGTCGTCGGGCCCCGAGCGCAGACGCGAGGCCACGTTGCGTATCGCGCCGCCGGTGCCGAGGGGTTCCTCCTCGGTGACGTACTCCAGGTGGAGGCCGAGCGCGGAACCGTCGCCGAAGTACGGCTCGAAGACCTCGGCCAGGTACGAGGTCGCCAGGATGATGTGGTCGACGCCCGCCGCCCTCGCCCGTGCCAACTGGTGGGTGAGGAAGGGGACGCCCGCCGCCGGAACCATCGGCTTCGGGGTGTGCACCGTGAGCGGACGCAGCCGGGTGCCTCTGCCGCCGACCAGGAGAATCGCTTCTGTCACCTGTCGTCTCTGCTTCCTGCCGGGACCGGCCGAACTGTCTTTCGTCGGCCGGCCAGTGTATGCAGACCGTTCGATACGTCTTCGATGGCAGTGCGGGGTCGTGCGTGGGGCGCGGTTGGCAGTGCGACCTACCCTCCCTGGTACCGCGCCGCCTGCGAGCGGACCGTGCCGAGCTTGCCGTACAGGCTGCTGCCGGGGCACTCGGTGGCGAAGCCGTCCCGGTGACCGGAGATCGTGTTCAGTCGCACCTTCCTGCCCTTTGGGTAGAGATTGCCACCACCCGACGTCAGATATGTCGTGCCGTTGGCGTCCGCCCCGTAAAGTCCGAGCTTCCAGGCGGTGATCTTCGCGATACCGGTGACCGCGCTGCTGGGCGGCTGCGTGGTGCCGAAGCTGCCGAGCATGGCGACACCCATGCTGTTCGCATTGAACCCGAGGGTGTGGGCGCCCATGACGGGCTTGGCGACACCGCCTGCGCGGCCTTCGTAGATGGTGCCGCACTTGTCGACGAGGAAGTTGTAGCCGATGTCGCGCCAGCCGCTGCTCACGACGTGGTAGCGGTAGATACTGCGGATGAGCGAAGCGGACTGAGAACAGCTGTAGTTGTTGCCCGACGCCGTGTGGTGGACGAAGGCCACGTCGACCCGCTTCGTGTAGAGGAACTCGCGCTCTCGCAGTTGCTCGTCGGCACCCCATCCGCGGCGCGTGACGATGGCTGGACGAGCGGCGGCGGCCTCCTCCTCGGCATCTCGCGGGGACGCGGGGATCTCGAAAGCGCCCAGGGGCGCGAGGTCCGCGTTCACGGCGGACGCGGCGGCCGCCTCGGCGGTCAGCGGACCGAGGTGCGAGGCGTCCACGGGGGAGCCGCCCGGCGGGGGGTCGGCGACGTCGCCCGGGTCGACGAGTTCGAGGCGCAGACCGGTCGGGAGCGCCTGGACGCCGGGGACTCCCGTACGGTGCTCGATCTCCGCCCGGACCCGTACCTCGACCCCGTCCGAGGGGCCGACCCACAGCGGTGCCGTCGAACCGCGTACGCGTCCGGAGGCGCGCTCCGCGGTGCCCGGGTCGGCCGCGTGCTCATGGTTGTGCGTCTCGATGTCCTGCCAGCCGGACCAGCGGGCCGTGCCGGTCGCCCGGGTACGGACCTGGACGCGGCCGCGGAGCTCGGTCTCCGGATCGTCCCAGACCACGCCGACCAGGGAGAACGACCGTACGCCTCTGCGTGTGACGCCCTGTTCCTCAGCGGCCGGATCGGCCGGTTCCGCCGTGCGGTCGCCGCCGAGCGGGGCGAGGGCGATCGGGGCGAGGGCGATCGACTGGGTGATGCCCGGCAGGGGCCTGTCGGCCGGGAGGCGGGCGGGCGCGGCCGAGGCCGGGGACGCGGGCAGGGCCAGGGACAGAGGAACGGCCAAGGGAACGGACAGGGCTGCCGCGGCGCAGGTGACGCCGATCGATGGTGTCAGGAATGTACGCATACGCCTGATATTGCGCATAGTCATGCTTATGCGCATATCCAGGATTTGACGGACCGTCGGTTGGATTCCTCCGAACCGGTGGCACGGCCGATCGACCGGGCGGCCGGTCCCGGCTGACGCCCCGCGTACGCTTGCCGCGTGAACGCCACCGACCGCACCCCTGCCGACCTGCTGCGATCCGCGCTCGCCGCGGATCCCGCGCGCCCCCTGGTGACCTTTTACGACGACGCCACGGGCGAACGTGTCGAACTGTCCGTGGCCACCTTCGCCAACTGGGTGGCCAAGACCGCGAACCTGCTCCAGGACGAGTTGTCCGTCGAGCCCGGCGACCGGGTCGCGCTGCTGCTGCCCGCGCACTGGCAGACGGCCGTATGGCTGCTGGCGTGCTCGTCGGTGGGCGTGGTCGCGGACGTGGCCGGTTCGCCGGCGGTGGCCGACGTCGTGGTCAGCGGGCCCGACACGCTGGACGCGGCCCGCGCCTGCTCCGGGGAGCGGGTGGCGCTGGCGCTGCGGCCGCTCGGGGGGCGCTTCCCGCAGCCGCCGGAGGGGTTCGTCGACTACGCCGTCGAGGTTCCGAGCCAGGGCGACCGCTTCGTGCCGTACGCGCCCGTCGATCCCGAGGAGCCCGCGCTGATCGTGGCGGGGCGGGAGTTCAGTGGGGCGGAGGTGGTGGAGCGGGCTCGGGCGGAGGCGCCTGCGCTGGGCTTGACCGGGCCTGGGTCGCGGTTGCTGTCGGGGTTGCCGTACGTCACGTGGGAGGGGTTGGGCGCGGGGTTGTACGCGCCGCTGGCGACGGGCGGGTCCGTGGTGTTGTGTCGGCATCTTGATCGGGTCGGGGAGGAGATCGTGGCTGAGCGGGTGGAGAGTGAGCGGGTGACGGTTACGGCTCGCTGACGGGTTGCCTCCGGCGGTTGGGGGGCTTGTGGCTGCGGGGCGCGTTGTGGGTTTTGCGCAGTTCCCCGCGCCCCTTGGTGGGGTGGTGCGGGTCGTCTCTTGGCTGCGGGCCGCCTGTGGGTTTTCGCGCAGTTCCCCGCGCCCCTGATGACGTGGTGCCGGTCCTGTCCTGGCTGCGCGCCGCCCGTGGGCTTTCGCGCAGTTCCCCGCGCCCCTGATGACGTGGCGCCGGTCGTCTCTTGGCTGCGGGCCGCCTGTGGGTTTTGCGCCGTTCCCCGCGCCCCTTGGTGGGGTGGTGCACGTCGTCTCCTGGCTGCACGCCGCCTCTGGGTTTTGCGCCGTTCCCCGCGCCCCTTGGTGGGGTGGTGCACGTCGTCTCCTGGCTGCACGCCGCCTCTGGGTTTTCGCGCCGTTCCCCGCGCCCCCATCGGGGCGCTTTCCTCGCCCGTTCGGCCTAGGTCCGGCCGCCGTTGGGTGGGGGGCGGGGCATCGTCGTAGGAGTACGTCGTGCT
>NZ_VJZC01000542.1 GCF_009377185.1 Streptomyces spongiae | reverse complement strand
GGGCTGTACGGATCCTCAGTACGTCGAGCGCCACGGAATGTAGGGCCCTTTTCGGATGGCGGTCAAGCAAGTGCGCAACATTGAGCCACGCACCCCGCCACGCACCCCGCCACTCCCCCCGGGACCTCCATCGACCTGGTGAAAGCCGCGGAATCAGGCGTTCCTGTCCCCTTATGAGGGATCGTTTCACCCGTATGGATTAAATGTGCGCAAGGAGGAAGAAGGGGCCGCCGCCCGCCGCATACGGTCCCATGGGTGATGAGCAGCAGCCCGGAGATCTCCACCCGCACCGTCGGCGCACACCGAGCGCACCGCGAGACGCGCGACCGGGCGCCCGAGCCCGCACGGACGCAGCGCCCGCCCGCACGCCACGAGCCGTATCTGGACGGCCTGTTCACCTACTGCCTGTCCGTCCTGTGCGACCACGACGCGGCGACCGCCGCCCTGGCCGACGCCCTGGCCCTCGCCGAGCGCCGCCGGGGCCCCGACGCCCCGGGCGACCGCCGGGCCTGGCTGTACGCGCTGGCCCGCTGGGCGTGTCTGCGCAAGCTGGCCGAAGCCAAGCAGAAACGTCAGGGCGTGCACGCTTCCGGCCGCCACGGCACCGACAAGCAGCACACCCCGAAGCCCGCCCCCGGCCTCCCCGAGGAACTCCAGGAGCAGCGGCAGCGTGAACTCGCCCTGCTCGCCTGGCCCGAGGCGGCGGGGACGACGCCCGAGCAGCGCGAGGCGCTCGAACTCGCCGTGCGCCACCAGCTCGCCGCCGACGAGGTCTCCGCCGTCATCGGCCTCGCCCCCGCCGCCACACGCGAACTGCTCGCCTCCGCCGCCTGCGAGGTGGAACGCACCCGCGCGGCCCTCGCCGTCGTCGAGACCGGCGCCTGCCCGAGCGTCGCCCGCCTCACCGGCGACCACCAGCTCGTCCTCGGCGCCGCCCTGCGCCGCGAACTGGTCCGGCACGTCGACGACTGCCCCCACTGCCGCCGCACCGCCGAGCGCGCCGCCCCCGGCCGCTGGCCCGGCACCAGCGTCACGCCCGCCGCGCTCCCCGTACTCGAAGCCCCGCGCGCGGCCCTGCACTCGGCGATGGCCCACCTCACGCGCGCGCGTGGCGGTGCTCCGCGCTTCGACAGGCGCGGCTTCCCCATGGACCCCAGGGACCACGCGGCCCGCCGCGACCGCCTGCGCGCGCGTGCCGTCACGACGACCGTCGTCGCCACGGTGGTGGCCGCCCCCGTTCTCGCGCTCTGGGCCGCGTACAGGGGTGCCCCCGTGACGGGCGAGGGCGTCGACGGACGCTCGGCCACCGCGCGCGAGGCCGACAGCCCGGACGGGCTCGCCGGCGAGCCCGCGGGCGGGTACGAGAACGCCGCCAACGCGCGAGCCGAACCGGACACCCGCTACGACAAGACGGGCAAGCACGCCTCCGACGTCTCCGTGGAGGTCGTCAGCGCCCCCGGAAAGGGCGCTGGAACACTCAGGGTGAAGGCCGCAGGCCGTGGTGACACCACGCTCATCACGCTGACCGCGTCCGGGAGCTCGCCGGTCCACTGGTCCGCGTCCACGGGCCAGGACTGGCTCTACTTCAGCCGTTCCTCGGGAACGCTCGCGCCCGGCGAGTCGTTGACGATCAAGGTGTACGTCGACCGGCTGCGGGAGCCGTCCGGGTACTGGAGGGCGGGGGTGACCCTCGCCCCCACGGGGAGCATGGTGTCCATCGAGGGCTTCGGCAGGGTGCCGAGCGCTCCGCGGCCCACCCCGGACCCGACGGTGCCGAGCGGCCCACCGCCGACCCAGCCGGACCCGGGCCCCACGTCCAGTGGCCCGGGGGCCGCTGATCCGACGCCGACGCCGTCGGATCCGGGCACCCCGGACCCGGACCCGGACCCCGGAGGGTCCGCCCCGGAGCCCAGTGGCAGTGGCGAGCCGACTCCCTCGGAGGGGGTGTAGCTGCTTGCAGGAGAGTGTGCACGAGGTCGAGTTAGCTGGATCGTGTGATGGTCCGCTCGTGGGCTTGCGGGGCCGTGGGCTGACCGGGTTAACGCAATCGTGCGATCTGGGACGCCGGGTACGGCGCCAGCGTGCGGGGCCCCCGCTCCACCAGAGAGATGGTCCGGGGCCTCCCCGTCGCCACTGGCTGTACCCACATGGCCAGGTCGCACAGGGAGCTGGCCTCCCGGGATCGGACCAGGTACAGGATGCGTGTCGCTGCCCCGGGGTTGAGTACGCCGGGGACCAGTTCGCCCAAGACCGTTCGGGGCGCGCGGCTGATCGGGCTCGCTCAGTCTTCAGGAACGGTAGGCGGGAAGCGTCTGCAGGCTGTGGTCTGCGGGTCAAATGGGTTGTTTGTGGCTGGTTGCGCAGTTTCCGCCTCTTTCGGGGCGCCCCCTTACGGGGCGCCCCTCACCCCACCGGATCCGCCGGATGCGGTGCCACCAGCGGAAGCCTCGACGCCAGGCGCTCCTCGCACAGCTCGACCAGGCGGTCGTACCCCGCCTTGCCCATCAGTTCGATCAGCTCCGGGCGGTACGAGACGTACACCGGATCGCCCGCGCCGTGCGCCGAGGTCGCCGACGTGCACCACCAGTGCAGGTCGTGCCCGCCCGGGCCCCAGCCGCGCCGGTCGTACTCGCCGATGGAGACCTGGAGCACCCGGGTGTCGTCGGGCCGGTCGATCCACTCGTACGTCCGCCGGACCGGCAGCTGCCAGCACACGTCCGGCTTGGTCTCCAGGGGCTCACGGCCCTCCTTGAGCGCCAGGATGTGCAGCGAGCAGCCCGCGCCACCGGCGAAGCCCGGCCGGTTCTGGAAGATGCACGAACCCTGGTACGGGCGGGTCTGGCGGTCCCCGTCCTCGTCCTCCGAGACCCAACCGCTCTTCGTGCCCACGTCGTGGTGCTGCCAGATCTCCGGTGTGAGCCTTGCCACATGCCCGGCGACCCGCTTCTCGTCGTCCTCGTCCGAGAAGTGCGCGCCCAGCGTGCAGCAGCCGTCGTCGGCGCGACCTGCCTGGATGCCCTGGCAGCCGCTGCCGAAAACGCAGTTCCAGCGGGAGGTCAGCCAGGTCAGATCGCAGCGGAAGACCTGCTCGTCGTCCGCGGGATCAGGGAACTCCACCCACGCGCGTGCGAAGTCGAGCCCCTTCTCGTCGGGCTCCGGGGCACCCTTCCCCTGCTTCGTGGACCTGGCCGACTTCGCCTGCGAAGAACCTGTGACGGTTTTGGCAGCCTTGTCGTTCTTCGCCTTTTTCGTCTTTGGCACGGGTCCAGAGTAAGACCCCGGGAACGACAGCGAGGACTGCGCGGGCTCCCGCTGGCAGTAGCGTTCTCGTCCATGAGACTCGGTGTCCTCGACGTGGGTTCGAACACGGTGCATCTGCTGGTCGTGGATGCGCACCCAGGCGCGCGCCCGCTGCCCGCGCACTCGCACAAGGCGGAGCTGCGGCTCGCGCAACTTCTCGACGACAGCGGGGCGATCGGCCCCGAGGGGGTCGAGAGTCTGATCGGCGTCGTCCGGGAGGCGCTCCAGGCCGCCGAGGACAAGGGTGTCGAGTCCGTGCTGCCGTTCGCCACGTCCGCCGTGCGTGAGGCCAGCAACGCGGACGACGTCCTCACGCGGGTGCGGGAAGAGACAGGCGTCGAGCTGACGGTCCTGACCGGCGAGGAGGAGGCGCGCCTGACCTTCCTGGCCGTCCGCCGCTGGTTCGGCTGGTCGGCGGGCAAGCTGCTGGTCCTGGACATCGGCGGCGGTTCCCTGGAGATCGCGTACGGCATAGACGAGGAGCCCGACGCGGCGGTGTCGCTGCCCCTGGGCGCGGGCCGGCTGACGGCCGGCTGGCTGCCCGGGGACCCGCCCGACCCGGCGGACATACGGGCCCTCCGCCGCCATGCGCGCGCGGAGATCGCCCGTACGGTGGGGGAGTTCAGCCGCTTCGGCGCCCCCGACCACGTGGTCGCCACATCGAAGACCTTCAAGCAGCTGGCCCGGCTGGCCGGCGCCGCCCGCTCCGCCGAGGGCCTCTACGTCCAGCGCGAGCTGAAGCGGGAGTCCCTGGAGTCCTGGGTGCCGAAGCTCGCCGGGATGACCACCGCCCAGCGCGCGGAACTCCCCGGAGTCTCCGAGGGCCGCGCCGGCCAGCTCCTCGCGGGCGCCCTGGTCGCCGAGGGCGCCATGGACCTCTTCGGCGTGGACACGGTCGAGGTCTGCCCCTGGGCCCTACGAGAGGGCGTCATCCTCCGCCGCCTGGACCAGATGAGCTCGACGTAGGGCGGGGGCCTTGGGGGCGCAGCCCCCCCAAGGGGCGCGGGGAACTGCGCGACCAGCCACAGCGAACCCGCACCCGCCCACGGCGAACAAACCAACGGCGACCAGGCGCCCCGGCCCAATCACCGGGCGCCCCCCACCACCCCGTAACCTGTCCTTCGTGGCAGAACCAGTGGTGCGCATCCCGGATGCGAAGGTCGCGCTGTCCACGGCCTCCGTGTATCCGGAGTCAACGGCGACGGCTTTCGAGATCGCCGCGCGCCTCGGGTACGACGGAGTCGAGGTCATGGTGTGGACCGACCCGGTCAGCCAGGACATCGAGGCCCTGCGCCGGCTCAGCGACTACCACCAGATCCCCATCCTGGCCGTCCACGCCCCCTGCCTGCTGATCACCCAGCGCGTGTGGTCCACCGACCCCTGGATCAAGCTCCAGCGCGCCCAGGCCGCCGCCGAGAAGCTGGGCGCCGGCACGGTCGTCGTCCACCCGCCCTTCCGCTGGCAGCGCCAGTACGCCCGCGACTTCGTCACCGGGATCTGGCGGATGGCGAACGAGACGGACGTACGGTTCGCCGTCGAGAACATGTACCCCTGGCGCTACCGCGACCGCGAGATGCTCGCCTACGCCCCCGACTGGGACGTGACGAAGGACGACTACCGTCACTTCACGATCGACCTCAGCCACGCCGCCACCTCCCGTACCGACGCCCTGCAGATACTCGACCGCATGGGCGACCGCCTCGGCCACGTCCACCTCGCCGACGGAGCCGGCTCCAACAAGGACGAGCACCTGGTTCCCGGCCGCGGCACCCAGCCCTGCGCCGAGGTGCTGGAGCGCCTCGCGCTCACCGGCTTCGACGGTCACGTGGTCATCGAGGTCAACACCCGCCGCGCGATGTCCGGCGCCGAGCGCGAGGCCGACCTGGCGGAGGCCCTAGCCTTCACCCGGCTCCACCTCGCCTCCGCCCTGAAGGTGCCCCGGCGATGACCGCGGCCACGCCCCGCCGCAGGGGACGGCCCTCCCGTACGGACGCGGCCGACGCCCCGGCCGCCCGCGACCGAATCCTCGACGCCGCCCGGGAGGAGTTCTCCGAGCGCGGCTACGAGAAGACGTCCGTGCGCGGCATCGCCAAGGCCGCCGGGGTGGACCCGGCGCTCGTCCACCACTACTTCGGCACCAAGGAGCAGGTCTTCGAGGCCGCCGTCGAGGTCGCGTTCTCGCCCGTCCTGGTCGTGCGGGAGCAGGTCGTGGAAGGCCCCCTCGACGGCGCGGGCGAGCGCATGACCCGCGCCATCTTCGGCCTCTGGGAGAACCCGGCCACCCGGACACCGCTGCTCGCCATCGTCCGCTCGGCGGTGAACAACGAGGCCGCGGCCGCGGTGTTCCGCCGACTGGTCTCCTCGCAGCTGCTCTACCGCATCGCCCGCAAGGTCGACCTCCCCGACGCCGAACTGCGCGCCGAACTGGCCGCCGCGCAGCTCGTGGGCACGGCCATGCTGCGGTACGTCATCAAGGTCGAGCCGCTGGCGTCGGCCGATCCGGAACAGATCATCGCGCGCTTGGCACCGGTGGTGCAGGCGCACCTGACCCAGCCCTAGGGGCCTCTGGCCGGCCCACACCCCTGAGACACACATCCCGCATTCCGGACACCGTGTCCACCCCTTGGCGCACGGGCGTAGGCTCGACAGCAGTCAGAAGTCTCTGATGTCTCTGATCGCAGTCTCTGAAGGAGCGAGCGCGATGCCCGAGCTGAGGTCCCGCACAGTCACCCACGGCCGCAACATGGCGGGCGCCCGTGCCCTTATGCGGGCCTCCGGTGTACCGGGCGCGGACATCGGGCGGAAGCCGATCATCGCGGTGGCCAACTCCTTCACCGAGTTCGTGCCGGGCCACACCCACCTCCAGCCGGTCGGCCGGATCGTCTCCGAGGCCATCCGGGAGGCGGGGGGCATCCCGCGCGAGTTCAACACGATCGCGGTCGACGACGGCATCGCGATGGGCCACGGCGGCATGCTGTACTCGCTGCCCTCCCGCGACCTGATCGCGGACAGCGTGGAGTACATGGTCGAGGCCCACTGCGCCGACGCCCTGATCTGCATCTCCAACTGCGACAAGATCACCCCGGGCATGCTGAACGCGGCCCTCCGCCTGAACATCCCCACCGTCTTCGTCTCGGGCGGCCCCATGGAGTCCGGCCGGGCCACGCTCGTCGACGGCACGGTCCGTACGCTCGACCTGGTCGACGCGATCTCCGACGCCGTCAACGACAAGGTGTCGGACGAGGACATCCTCCGCATCGAGGAGAACGCCTGTCCGACCTGCGGTTCCTGTTCCGGCATGTTCACCGCCAACTCGATGAACTGCCTGACCGAGGCGATCGGCCTCTCCCTGCCCGGCAACGGCTCGGTCCTGGCCACGCACACGGCCCGCAAACAGCTCTACGTCGACGCGGCCAACACGGTCATGGACATCACCCGCCGCCACTACGAGCAGGACGACGAGACGGTCCTGCCCCGCGCGATCGCCACCTTCGCGGCCTTCGAGAACGCCATGGCCCTCGACATCGCCATGGGCGGCTCCACCAACAC
>NZ_VJZC01000541.1 GCF_009377185.1 Streptomyces spongiae | reverse complement strand
GCCCCCCGACTCGGCATCTGAGTCCGGCCGCGGCCTCCACCTCGTCGCCGCCCTCGCGGACGACTGGGGCGTCACTCCTCGCCCGACCGCTCCCGGCAAGACGGTCTGGGCCGAGCTGTGCGCACCGACCGGAGGCCGCCCGCACACCCACCCGGCGGCCCCTCGCCCGGAGGACTCGGCATCGGCGTACGGACGCATCACCGAGTCATTTCCGGCTACTTCTTGAAGGGGCGCGACGGCCTCGGGCTGGTGCGGGTTGTGCGTGGTTGCTCGCGCAGTTCCCCGCGCCCCTGAAACCGGCAGGCACCCGCGCCCCGAAAGAGGCCGTCCGCCGTGCCCCGGAAGCAGGCGAGGGCCCGCCCCGGGTGTGGGGCGGGCCCTGCAGTGCCCGAAGTGGGGGTGGTGGTCAGTGGGCGATCACGGGGACCATCACGTCTTCGTCCGTCGTCTCGTTCGTGTCGGAGGGTGACGCGCCGGGACGGCCGGCGGTGACGAAGGTGAAGGCGATCGCCGCCGAGAGGACGAGGATGCCGACGGCGAACCAGATCGCGTTGGTGTAGCCGTGCACCATGCCCTGCAGCTGGATCAGCTGCGCCTGGGACTTGGAGGCGGCTCCCCCGATGTGGTCCGTGATGTACGAGGTGGTGGCCGAGGCGGCGATCGTGTTCAGCAGGGCCGTGCCGATCGCGCCACCCACCTGCTGCGAGGTGTTGACCATCGCGGAGGCGACACCCGCGTCACGCGGCTCGACGCCCAGTGTGGCCAGGGACATGGCCGGCATGAACGCCGTACCCATACCGAGGCCGAGCAGCACCTGGGCCGGGAGCAGCAGGGCGGCGTACGACGAGTCGATCTCCAATTGGGTGAGCAGGAGCATGCCGACCCCGGCCACCAGGAAGCCGGGAGCCATCAGCGCGCGCGGCGGAACCCGCATCATCAGCCGGGTGCCGATCTGCGTGGAGCCCACGATCATGCCCGCGATCATCGGCAGGAAGGCGAAGCCCGTCTTGACCGGCGAGTACCCCTTCACGATCTGCAGGTAGTAGGTGAGGAAGAGGAACAGGCCGAACATCGCGATGATCGCGAGGCCGAGCGAGAGGTAGACGCCGCCGCGATTGCGCTCGGTGACGACGCGGAGCGGCAGCAGCGGGGCCTTGACCTTGGACTCGACGACGACGAAGGCCAGCAGCAGGACCGCCGACGCGACGAACATGCCGATCGTCAGCGAGTCGCCCCAGCCCTCGGACTCGGCGCGGGTGAAGCCGTAGACGAGGCCGACCAGACCGAGGGTGGACAGGACCACGCCCGGGATGTCCAGCGCCGAGCGGTTGCGGCTGCCCTCGGGCTCACGGATGACGAGGTACGCGCCGGCCGCGGCGACGGCCGCGAACGGGATGTTCACGAAGAACGTCCAGCGCCAGTCCAGGTACTCGGTGAGGAACCCGCCGAGGATCAGACCGACGGCGCCACCGCCACCGGCGATCGCACCGTAGATACCGAACGCCTTGGCGCGCTCCTTGGCGTCGGTGAACATCACGGCCAGGAGCGAGAGCGCGGCCGGGGCGAGCAGGGCTCCGAAGGCGCCCTGGAGGGCACGGGCGCCGAACATCATCGCCTCGTTGGTGGCGGCACCGCCGAGCGCGGACGCCGCGGCGAAACCGATCAGGCCCACGACGAAGGCCCGCTTACGGCCCCAGAGGTCGGCTATACGGCCACCGAAGAGGAGGAGACCCCCGAAGGCGAGGGCGTAGGCCGTGACGACCCACTGACGGTTGCCGTCCGAGATGCCCAGGTCCTGCTGAGCGGACGGGAGGGCGATGTTCACGATGGTCGCGTCGAGGACGACCATCAGCTGCGCGAGCGCGATGAAGACGAGGGCTTTCCAGCGGCCCGCGTCGGGGGCCGGTGCCGCCTTCGCGGCGGCGGCCTTGGCTGTTTCAGACATGGGGGTACCCACTTCGGGACTTCGTAATGGAAAAATGGCGTGAAAGGCGCTAAAAGGGACGGCTCGTCGGGGCTGACGCCCTTGTCAGCGACGGCCGAAGCTCGGTGTGTGTGGTGACTCGGTGACTGGTGAGTCTGAGGTCAGCTCTGGCGCAGATCCTCCATGGTCACTGGCGCCCCCGGCAGTTCGGACCGGGCCGGGGCTCGTAGCCCGTCCAGGAACAGCTGCAGATGACGGTGGACGAATCGGTCGGCACTGAGGCACCCGGCGCCGGCCGGAGGCCTGCTGAGCTGGGCGACCGCGACCATCAGGTCACCCACGCCCACATCCGGGCGGAGCTGCCCGGCCGCGCGGGCCCGCTCCATGAGCATCTCGGTCAACTGCTCGACCCGCTCGCGCATGGCCTCGAGATCCGGGTGGTTCTTGTCGAAGCCGGCGGAGATCATCGGGCAGAGCGCGCTGGTCCGTTCCTCGGCGGAGACGTGCACGAAACGGGACAGCGCCTCGAAGGCGTCGCCCGTCTCGGCGAGCGCGGACTCCGCCGCCCGGGCCGTACGGTCCATGACCGAGCAGACGACCTCGCGTACGAGCGCCTGCCGGTCGGGGAAGTTGCGGTACACCGTGGCGTTGCCGACGCCGGCCCGGCGGGCGATCTCGTCCAGCGGCACCTCGGGGCCGTCCTCGACGAACATCTCCCGGGCGGCGGTGACGATCCGCTCCCGGTTGCGCAGGGCGTCGGCCCGCGGGCGGGACACCTTGCGCTCTGCGGGGGTGGCGGTCTGCACGGCGTACTCCTTGGTGAGGTTCTTGGTGAGGTTCTTGGCCGGCGAGATCCGGGGAGCGTTTCCCCGGTTCGCTCGGACACATGGCTAAACGGGGAAGAGCTCCCCGGATATTTCACCGGCGGCCAGTAATTTCATGTGACCCCCATCACACACCTTCTTCATGGAAAGCACACGATCGGCCTCTTCCAACGGGCGATCGCGCGACCCACGACACAGGGTGATCGGAAGGGTGCAGCCCGAGACGGCGGCTGCCGTCGAGCGAAAGGTCCCTGCATGCAGCCGACCAGCCGCTGGAAACGCTCCGCCCTTCGACGCCTGGGCCGCCGCACTCCCGCAGGCCGCATACGCGCCGGTCGCCCCCGTTCCCGTCGCCCACACCCCGAGGAGTCACAGCCCGAGGAGCCACACTCCGACCACATACACCCTGGCCGCATACGCCCTGACCGCATCAACCCCGACCACATACGCCCTGGACGCAGCCACCCCGACCACATACGCCCTGGCCGCTTCCACCCCGACCGCATCCACCCCGACCGCATACGCCCCCGTCGCCTCGCCGCGCTCGCCTCCGTCACCGTCCTCACGCTCGCCGTCAGCACCTCCGCGGGCACCGGGCAGCTGGGGCCGGATCCCACCAAGACCGCGGGCCCCGCTTCACTGGCCCGCCGCGCGGCGGCCCCGAGGACGCTCAACCCCTGCATGATCAGCGGCCCCTCCGCCGTACAGATGTCGGAGGGCCTCCCGACCGGGCCCGGCTACTCCCGGTCCACCGGCACGGTCCGTGCCCTCAACCTGATGATCGACTTCTCGGACGCCCCCGGCGAGGGCAGCGCGCTGGAGCGGCTCGCGGAGTTCGCCCCGCAGACCCGGGAGTGGTTCGCCACCAGTTCGTACGGCCGGCTCGACTACCGCCCCGAGGCCCCGATCGGCGACTGGGTGCGCATGCCGAAGTCGTTCGAGGAGTACGGCATAGAGCGCGGCGCCCCCTTCGACCCCGGCTACCGCGAACTCGTCGAGGACCTGGTGGCCGTGGCCGACCCGACCGTGGACTTCAGCCGGTACGACCTGCTGAACGTGCTGGTCACCCCGAACGCGGGCCCCTCCGCCCTGGACACCGTCCTGTCGGTGACCTTCGCGGGCAACCGGGAGGCGCCCGTCGGCGACGGCGTGCCCGTCGCCAACGTGTCCTTCGTCTACAGCCGCCAGGACGACGGCTCCGGCAGTTACACCGAGACCGGTTACCGCGTGCTCCCCCACGAGAACGGCCATGTCTTCGGGCTGCCCGACCTCTACACCCAGGACGGCGGGGGCGCGGTCGGGCACTGGGACATCATGAGCGAGGACTGGGGCGTCGACAACGACCTGCTCGGCTGGCACAAGTGGAAGCTGGGCTGGCTGGACGACTCGCAGGTGAGCTGCGCGTCCGCGCTCGGCACCACCGAGTACACGCTCACCCCGCTGCCCCGGCGCGGTGGCCCCAAGCTGGTGTTCGTGCCCCTCGACTCCCGCAGCGGGTACGCGATCGAACTGCGGGTCCGCGGGGGCAACGACGCGTCCGTGTGCCGTCCCGGCATCCTCGTCTACAAGGTCGACGCGACCGTCGACACGGGGAACGGGCCGGTGCGGGTGTACGACTCCCGACGCGACAGCGGTGGCTGCACCCGCAGCCCCAACGTGCACTCGGAGCTCTCCGACGCGACCTTCGTTCCCGGTGAGTCCTTCCGCGATCCGCGCTCCGGGGTCACGGTCAAGGTCGTGGCCGGCGGCCCGGAGGGGAACCACCGGGTGCGGGTGACGCGGCAGTAGGGGCCACCGCCCGTGCGACCCGCATGACGGTGCCCCCCATGACGGTGCCCCCCCATGACGGTCACCCGCATTACGGTGACCCCATGCCCCCGAACGTCCCGAGCGCCACCCCGGCCACCGGCACCGGCGCCGACGCCACCACCGACTCCGACGCGCCTCCCGAGGCCGTCGTGCCCCTCATGCGCGGGATCACCGTGCTGCTGCGGCTCACCGAGGCCGGCGGGGTGTCGAGTCTCAGCGGGCTGGAGAAGTCCACGGGGCTGGCGCGTTCCACGGTCGACCGGATCACGGCGACGCTGGCGCGCCGGGGGTACGTACGGCTGGACGGCCGGGACGCGGTACTCGCCCCACGCCTGATGGAGCTGGGCAACGCCTATCTGGCCGCCCTGCGCCTGCCCGGGCTGCTCGACGCGCACGCGGACGCGCTGGCCGACGAGCTGGACGAGTCGGTGTCGCTGGCCGTCGGGGACCGGGACGGCATCCGCTTCATCCACCAGGCCACCCGGCGTCGTGCGATGTCCCTCAGCTTCCGCATCGGCGACCTGCTCCCCGCCGAACGCACCGCGCCTGGCTCCCTGTTCGCCACCGAGTGGGGCGAGGCGGAATGGGCGCGGTGGCGGGCCAGGCGCGAGGCCGATCCGGAGGGGCGCGGCTTTCCCGCGGTGCCGCCGCGGTCCGGGGCGTACGACGCGTTCGAGGAGCGGGTGGCGTCGGCACGGGCCCAAGGGTGGGCGCTCGACGACGAGTTGATCGAGCCGGGGTTGGTGGCGGTGTCGGTGCCGGTACGGAACAGGGGTTCAGGCAGGGGGCGTATCGCCTGTGTGGCCAACGTGGTGAGTCACACCAGTCGGCATACGGCCGAGTCGTTGCGGGAGGTGCTGCTGCCGCGGCTGCGGGCGACCGTGGACGTGATGGAACGGGTGCTGCGCGAGACCCCGCCCTCGGCCGGTACGTCGGTCGCGCCGTCCGGGCTGGCCGCGTGGACCGGAGCGTCGAAGCAGGAACTGGGCCGGGAGTTCGTCGAGTCGCTGGCCCGTGGGCTGACCGTGATCACGTCGTTCGACGCGGGCCGGGCGGAGCTGACGCTCACGGATGTCGCCCAGGCCACGGGGCTCGCGCGGGCGACGGCCCGGCGGGCGCTGATCACGCTGGAGCACCTCGGGTACGTGGAGTCGTACGGCCGTGTCTTCCGGCTCACGCCGAGGGTGCTCGGCCTGGGATTCCCGCCGCTGTCGATGCTGCCGCTCTCCGAGATCGCGGCGCCCCATCTCGCCGCGCTGTCCGCCCGGTTGCACGACTCCGCTTCCCTCGCGGTCCTCGTCGGCGACGAGATCCAGTACGTCGCCCGCGCGGCCACGGCGCGCATCCTGAGCGCCAACATCACTGTGGGAACCCGGCTTCCGGCGTACGCGACGTCTCTGGGCCGGGTGATGCTGGCCGATCTGCCGCAGCGGCCCGCCGATGACGCGGCTGTGGCCCTGGACCGCGTACGGCGCGACGGGTACGCCCTGGTCGACGCGGAGTTGGAGGAGGGGTTGCGCTCGGTGGCCGTGCCGGTGCGGGAGCGATCCGGTCGGGTGGTGGCGGCGGTGAACGTGGCGATGCACAGCGGTCGGCGTACGGCGGAGGAGTGCGTACGTGAGGTGCTTCCCGCGCTGCGGGCGACGGTGACCTCCATCGAGGCGGACCTGCACGTCGCGGGGCGCTTCCGACGTGTCCCGGCCGGCTGACGGGCTGTCCCGCGGGTCTCGTCTGCGGGGTTCTGTTTTGTGGGCGGCTGCGGGTTCGTCGTGGCTTGTCGCGCAGTTCCCCGCGCCCCTAAAAGCCGTGCCCGCACCCGGCACCACGATGCACCGTTGCCCCCGCGCCCCTGAAAAGCCGCGCCCGCGCCCGGCATCACAACGCACCGTCGCCCCCGCGCACCCGCACCGGACCGGCACTGACACCGGCACCACACCGGACCGGCACCCGCACCGGCACCACACCGGACCGGACCGGCACCCGCACCGGACCGGCACCCGTACCGCACCGGACCGGCAACCGCATCGGACCGGCATTGGCATTGGCACCGGCACCGGCACCGGCACCGCGACGCACCCTGCAGCCGCGTACGTACGCAAGGGGGTGTGCCGGGAGGTGTCCGCCCGCAGCGGCCGGCGTCAGCCACCGAGCCCTTCACTCCCCCACAGCCCCGCCGGACCTTGGACGGAGACCTCCCGGCGCACCCCCGACCCACGACCAACGCGCAGGCACCCAAGCCACAACGGCGGGAAGCGCGCCCCTCAGGGGCGCGGGGAACTGCGCGACCAGCCACAAC
>NZ_VJZC01000054.1 GCF_009377185.1 Streptomyces spongiae | reverse complement strand
GCCCAGTGAAGATCCCCGCGGCCCCCGCGCGAGAACCCGCCCCAGTGAGGTCCCGATGAGCCAGCCGAATCAGCCGAACCAGTCGAGGGTCCGCCTGACCGTCGCCCAGGCGCTGGTGCAGTTCCTGTCCGCGCAGTACGCCGAACGCGACGGCGTACGGCACCGGCTGATCGCCGGCACCTGGGGGATCTTCGGCCACGGCAACGTCGCCGGCCTCGGTCAGGCACTGTTGCAGGCCGGCGAGGACACCATGCCGTTCCACCAGGGCCGCAACGAGCAGGCCATGGTGCACGCCGCCGTGGGCTACGCCCGCCAGCTCAACCGGCTCTCCGCGCAGGCGGTCACCACGTCCATCGGCCCCGGCGCCACCAACCTGGTCACCGGCGCCGCCCTGGCCACGATCAACCGCCTGCCGGTGCTGCTCCTGCCCGGCGACTACTTCGCGACGCGCCCCGCCGACCCGCTGCTCCAGCAGTTGGAGCACCCGACCGAGGCCGACGTGTCCGTGAACGACACCCTGCGCCCGGTCTCCCGGTACTTCGACCGCATCACGCGCCCGGAGATGCTGATCCCGTCCGCGCTCAATGCGATGCGGGTACTGACGGACCCCGCCGAGACCGGCGCGGTCACCCTCGCCATGCCCCAGGACGTGCAGGCGGAGGCGTTCGACTGGCCGGAGGAGTTCTTCGCCGAGCGCGTGTGGCACGTACGCCGTCCCGCACCCGACCCGCTGGAGCTCGCGGAGGCCGTCACGGCGATCCGCGCCGCCCAGCGGCCGCTGATCGTCGCGGGCGGCGGCGTCCACCACAGCGAGGCCGAGGACGCCCTCAAGGCGTTCGTGGACGCCACGGGCATCCCGGTCGCCTCCACCCAGGCGGGCAAGGGCGCGCTGCGGTACGACCACCCGGCGGACCTCGGCGGCATCGGCCACACCGGCACCGCGGTCTGCGACGACATCGCGCGCACCGCGGACCTGATCATCGGCGTCGGTACCCGCTACTCCGACTTCACCACCGCCTCGACCACCCTCTTCCAGAACCCGGACGTCCGGTTCGTCAACCTGAACATCACCTCCTTCGACGCCCACAAGCTGGCAGCCCGCACCCTGGTCGCGGACGCGCGCGAGGGCTTGCGGGCACTCACGGACGAGCTTTCCGGCCACCGCGTCGACGAGGTGTACGAGGCCGAGTACCGCGCCGGCAAGGAGCGCTGGGAGCAGGTCGTGGACGCCGCCTACCGCGCGGACGACGAACACGCCGTGCCCACCCAGACACAGGTGCTGGGCGCCCTGGACTCGGTCGTGGGCGACGACGACGTGGTGATCAACGCGGCGGGCTCGCTCCCCGGCGACCTGCACAAGCTGTGGCGGGCGCGCAGCCCTCGCCAGTACCACCTGGAGTACGGCTACTCCTGCATGGGCTACGAGATCCCGGCCGGGATCGGTGTTCAGCAGGCCACGCCGGACACGCCCGTGTGGTCGCTGGTCGGCGACGGCACGTACCTGATGATGCCGACCGAGATCGTCACGGCCGTCCAGGAGGGCCTGCCGGTCAACCTGGTCCTGATCCAGAACCACGGGTACGCCTCGATCGGCGGCCTCTCCGAGGAGACCGGCGGCGAGCGCTTCGGCACGGCCTACCGGTACCGCGTGGCCGACGGCACCTTCAGCGGGGCGCCGCTGCCGGTGGACCTCGCGGCCAACGCCGCCAGCCTCGGCATGGACGTCATCCGCGCCAAGACCGTCCGCGAGCTGCGCGACGCGCTCGCCACCGCGCGTGCCTCGGAGCGGCCGACGTGCGTGTACGTCGAGACCGACCCCACGCCCACCGCTCCCCCGGCCGAGGCCTGGTGGGACGTGCCCGTGGCCGAGGTCGCCTCCCGCGAGGCCGCCGTGGCCGCGCGCGAGCGGTACGACCGCCACGCCGCCGGACAGCGACGGCACCTCTGACCACCGATCCCGCCCTCGCCCCACCTCAAGTCCCCGCTCAGGAAAGGCCCTTCGCACCATGAAGACCATCAGCCACTGGATCGGCGGCAAGCCCGTCGAGGGCACCTCCGGGCGTTTCAGCCCGGTCTACAACCCGGCCACCGGCGCCCAGGAGAAGCAGCTCGCTCTCGCCTCGGTCGACGAGGTCGACGCCACCGTCGCGGCCGCGAAGGCCGCCTTCGAGAGCTGGGGCCAGTCGTCGCTCGCCAAGCGCACGGCGATCCTGTTCAAGTTCCGCGAGCTGCTCGACGCGCACCGCGACGAGGTCGCCGAGCTGATCAGCGCCGAGCACGGAAAGGTGCACTCCGACGCCCTCGGCGAGGTCGCGCGCGGCATGGAGATCGTGGAGCTGGCCTGCGGGATCAGTGTTCAGCTGAAGGGCGAGCTGTCCACGCAGGTCTCCACTCGCGTCGACGTCGCCTCGATCCGCCAGCCGATCGGCGTGGTCGCCGGCATCACGCCGTTCAACTTCCCGGCCATGGTGCCGATGTGGATGTTCCCGCTCGCGATCGCCTGCGGGAACACCTTCGTCCTCAAGCCCAGCGAGAAGGACCCGTCGGCCTCGTACAAGCTCGCCGAGCTGCTCGCCGAGGCCGGTCTGCCGGACGGCGTGTTCAACATCGTCCAGGGTGACAAGGTGGCGGTCGACCGCCTGCTGGAGCACCCGGACGTCGCGGCGGTGTCCTTCGTGGGCTCGACGCCGATCGCCAAGTACATCCAGCTCAAGGCCGTCGAGCACGACAAGCGTGTGCAGGCCCTGGGCGGCGCCAAGAACCACATGCTGGTCCTGCCGGACGCCGACCTGGACTTCGCCGCGGACCAGGCGATCAACGCCGCGTACGGCTCGGCGGGCGAGCGCTGCATGGCCGTGTCGGTCGTGGTCGCGGTCGGCGACACCGGCGACGAGCTCGTCGGCAAGATCGCCGAGCGCGCGAAGAGCCTGCGCATCGGCCCCGGCAACGACCCGGCCTCCGAGATGGGCCCGCTGATCACCCGCGAGCACCGCGACAAGGTGGCGTCGTACGTGGCGAGCGCCGCCGAGCAGGGCGCCGAGGTCGTCGTCGACGGCACCGGCTACACCGTCGAGGGCCACGAGGACGGCTTCTTCCTCGGTGTCTCGCTGCTGGACAGGGTGCCGGTGACGGCGGACGCGTACAAGGACGAGATCTTCGGTCCGGTGCTGTGCGTGGTGCGCGCCGACACCTATGAGGACGCCATCAAGCTGATCAACGGCTCCCGCTGGGGCAACGGCACCGCGATCTTCACTCGTGACGGCGGCGCCGCCCGGCGCTTCCAGCTGGAGGTCCAGGCGGGCATGGTCGGCGTCAACGTGCCGATCCCGGTTCCGGTCGGCTACCACTCCTTCGGTGGCTGGAAGGACTCGCTCTTCGGCGATCTGCACATCTACGGCAACGACGGTGTCGCCTTCTACACGCAGGGCAAGGTGATCACGACCCGCTGGCCCGACCCGGCCGACGGCGGGATCAACCTGGGCTTCCCCAGCAACTCCTAGGCAGGACCGCAGGCCGGTGCGGGAACGGATGCGTGGCCGTCCCGCACCGGCCGCGTTTTTGTCAGGACAACACGATGACAAGGATTCCTGTCATCCGGACGGACGGATACGCTCACCCCGTGACCAGCACAGCTCCCGCACAGCTCGACTTCGCCCTCGACCGCAGCAGCCCCGTGCCGCTGTACTACCAGCTCGCCCAGCAGCTGGAGTCCGCGATCGAGCACGGCGTGCTGGGCCCCGGCAGCCTGCTCGGCAACGAGATCGAGCTCGCCGGCCGTCTCGGCCTGTCCCGCCCGACGGTGCGGCAGGCCATCCAGTCCCTCGTGGACAAGGGTCTCCTCGTCCGCCGCCGGGGCGTGGGAACCCAGGTGGTGCACAGCCAGGTCAAGCGCCCGCTGGAGCTCAGCAGCCTGTACGACGACCTGGAGGCGGCCGGTCAGAGCCCCACGACCCGGGTGCTCGGCAACGATGTCGTGCCCGCCTCCGCCGAGGTCGCGGGTGCCCTGGGTGTCGCCGAGGGCTCCGCGGTGCACCACGTACAGCGGCTCCGCCTCGCCCACGGCGAGCCGGTGGCGCACCTGTCCAACTACGTGCCCGAGGGCCTGCTGTCCCTCGACACGGCCAAGCTGGAGGCAAGTGGCCTCTACCGGATGATGCGGGCCGCCGGCATCACCTTGCACAGCGCCCGCCAGTCCGTCGGGGCCCGCCGCGCCACCGCCGAGGAGGCCGAGGGCCTGGGTGAGCCCGAGGGCGCCGCCCTGCTCACCATGCAGCGCACGGCGTACGACGACACCGGCCGCGCGGTCGAGTACGGCACCCATATCTACCGGGCCTCGCGTTACTCGTTCGAGTTCCAGCTGCTGGTACGGGGCTGACGCCTCCCAGGGTCAGAGGTTCACCCAGGCCCCCGACTCGGCGGACCGGCTCATGGCGTCGAGCGCGGTCGCGCTGTGCACGGCGTCCTCCAGGGTCGCGCCGTACGGCGTGCCCTCGGCGACGGAGCGCAGGAAGGTGTGCGCCTCGATGACCTTGAGGTCGTCGTAGCCCATCGCGTTGGCCGAGCCGGGCTGGAAGGCGGCGTACTCGCCGTGTCCGGGGCCGACGTACACGGTGCTGACGGACTGGTCCTGGTAGGCCGTGCCGCGGCTGACGCCGAGCTCGCCCATGCGGCGGAAGTCCCAGAAGACGGAGCCCTTGGTGCCGTGGACCTCGAAGCCGTAGTTGTTCTGCTCGCCGACGGAGACCCGGCATGCCTCCAGGACGCCGCGGGCGCCGGAGGCGAAGCGGAGCAGACAGTTGACGTAGTCCTCGTTCTCCACCGGGCCCAACTCGCCGCCCGTGGCGCGGGTGTGGCCCGCTGTGGCGCCCGTGGGGCGGGCCCGCTCGGGGATGAAGACGGCGGTGTCGGCGGTGAGTGCGGTGATGTCGCCGAGCAGGAAGCGGGCCAGGTCGGCGCCGTGCGAGGCCAGGTCGCCCAGGACGCCGCTGCCGCCGCGCTCCCGCTCGTACCGCCAGGTCAGGGCGCCCTCGGGGTGGGCCGCGTAGTCGCTGAACAGACGGATGCGGACGTGGGTGACGGTGCCGATCTCGCCGGAGGCGATGAGCTCGCGGGCGGCGGCGACGGCGGGCGCGTTGCGGTAGTTGAAGCCGACGGTGCCCTGGACGCCTGCCTTGGACACGGCGTCGGCCACCGCGCGGGCGTCCTCAGCGGTGAGACCGACCGGCTTCTCGATCCAGATGTGCTTGCCCGCCTCGGCCATCGCGACGCCGATCTCGCGGTGCAGGAAGTTCGGGGCGGTGATGCTGACCGCCCGCACGCGGGGGTCGGCGGCCACCTCGCGCCAGTCGCGGGCCGTCGCGGTGAAGCCGAACCGCTCGGCGGCCTCCTCGGCCCGGCCCGGCACCTCCTCGGCGACGGTCACCAGCTCGGGGCGCACGGCCAGGTGCGGGAAGTGGTGCGGGACTCGCGCGTACGCCTGGGTGTGCACCCGCCCCA
This sequence comes from Streptomyces spongiae, assembly GCF_009377185.1. Classification (GTDB taxonomy): domain Bacteria; phylum Actinomycetota; class Actinomycetes; order Streptomycetales; family Streptomycetaceae; genus Streptomyces; species Streptomyces spongiae. Next base: position 25,963 of record NZ_VJZC01000054.1, on the reverse strand, counting down.
TCCAGCCGAACCCCACGACGGCGACGCCGAGCGTACTCACCATGACTGCCCCTCTTTGGACCGGTCCACAACTGTCCACTTCACCCTGAGCGCCGTAAACAGCACCTGTCAAGCCCTTTGACAAGCCCTCTCACCGTATGGAACGGTCCACACCATGAGACCCCCGACGATCCGCGACGTCGCCGAACGGGCCGGCGTGTCGAAGTCCCTGGTCTCCCTCGTGCTGCGCGGCTCCGACCAGGTGCGCCCGGAGAAGCGGCAGGCGGTCCTCACCGCGGTCGCGGAGCTCGGCTACCGCCCGAACGCCGCCGCACGCAGCCTCAGCGAGCGCCGCACCCGCACGGTGGGCGTGCTGCTCAACGACATGCGCAACCCCTGGTTCGTCGAACTGCTCGACGGCCTGGGCTCCCGTCTCCACGACAGCGGTCTGCACATGCTGCTCGCCGACGGCCGCCTCAACCGGCGCCTCGGCGAGGACCTCACCCACACGTTCACGGACCTCCGGGTCGACGGCCTCATCGCCGTCGGCACGCTCCCGCCCTCCGAGGCGCTCCGCACGGCGGCGGGGCAGATCCCGACCGTGGTCGCGGGCGCCCGCGAGCCCGTCCTGCCGCACGTGGACATCGTCGCGGGCGACGACGAGCACGGCGCGCGCCTGGCCACGGAGCACCTCATCGGCCTCGGCCACCGGCGCATCGCCCACATCGCCGGACAGGGTGTCGTGGGCGAGCTGCGCCGCCGCAGCTTCGAGGAGGTCATGCGCGAGCACGGGCTCGCGGACACGGCGCTCGTGGGGCAGGGCGACCTCACCGAGGAGGGCGGCTACCGGGCCGCGGTCCGCCTCCTCAGCACCGCCCGACGCCCCACCGCCGTCTTCGCGTTCAACGACATCGCCTGTGTCGGCGCCCTCTCGGCCGCCGAGGAACTCGGCCTCCAGGTACCGCGCGACCTGTCCCTCGTCGGCTACGACAACACCTACCTCTCACGCCTGCGGCACCTCTGGCTCACCACCGTGGACAACGCCAGCCACGACGTCGGCCGCCGCGCCGCCCAGCGCCTGCTCGACCGCATGACCACCCCGGACCGCCCGTCCGAGACGGTCCTCGCGGCGCCGGCGCTCGAGGTCCGGGGGACGACGGCACCGCCCGCGGAGGGCGGGCAGCGGCCGTAAATCCGTTCGCCGTGCCGCTGGGGATCGTGCGAGCATCTGCCGCATGACGACCAACCGAAAGGTCCATGCCGCGTAGACGGCCGCAGCGCCCCCGGGGCGGGGCCCACGACATCACACCCGTCATCGACGGCCTGTCAGCACGCGCGCTGAGCGAGATCGCCCGTCTCGAACGCACCCGGAACCACTTGTGGCCGGGGGACGTCGCCACGGCCCTGCGGCTCTGGCGCGACTGCGTCCAGAGCCCGGCACGCGGGCAGTGGCACGCCTACGAGTTCGGCAATGATCACTGGGACTGCTGCGGCGACCCGTTCGAGGCGAGGATGCTCCTCGACTCCGTCCTGCACGCCCTCGCGCGGGAAGCCGCCCGCGAACTCCGCCGGCTCGTCGACAGGCTCGACGCGCGCTGGATCCCGCCCGAGCGGGACGTCGGCTGAAGGCCGGCATCGCTGTCGCAGGGGTCGTCAGTTCGATCCCGCGTGCGAGGTCACACAGTGCTCGTCGAGGCCGGCCGACGGGCGATGAAGACGAACTCCTTGCCCGGACGGTCGGGCGCGTCCCGTACCTCTTGCGGGATGAACCCCTGTGCGGTCAGGTCCGCTTCGACTTCCTTCCGTTCGCGGAACCTCAGGGTGGAGTCGGAGGTCAGGGCCTGGCCGTCGGCGGCGAAGACGTAGTGACTGCGGAAGGTCACCAACGGCCCGGTGACCGCGATCAGTTCCACCCAGTACTCGACCGCACCGACGCCCGGGATCTCCGTGACCTGGTAGGTGGCCTCGCGGTTCCACGTCTCCCAGGCACGCCGGGACGGGTCCCGGGTCTCGAAGACGAAGTACCCACCTGGACGCAGTGCCTCGTAGGCGCCCTTGAGCGTCTCCTGCCACGCGTGGGGTTCGACGATCTGCTGGGCGGCGTTGCCTGTCATCGTGGCGAGATCCACCTGCAGCGGCGGGAGCGTTGTGGCATCACCGCAGATCCAGCGGACCCGGTCACCGCCCGGCTTGGCCCGGGCCACGTCGAGGGATGCCTGGGCGGGATCGACACCGACGACCTCGATGCCACGCTCGGCCAGCCGGAGAGCGAGGACGCCGGTGCCGCAGCCGATGTCCAACACCCGCCTCGATCCGAATCCCTCCGCGAGACGGAGGTAGGCGTCCAGATCGCCGCGGTCGGGATCGAGCGGGTCGTAGACGGCCGCCAGCCGTGGGTGAATGAAGAGTTCGTCGGCCATGGGGACGACGGTAGTGCGCGGCGGAAGGCACAGCATACGGCGCATCCGGCCGTCCCGCTCGCCCGGAGGCGCCGCGGAACCTGCCCGCTTATCGTGATCCAGGGGGTATCCCCGGCCCACGGCCGGGCGTCCCTGGAGGCATGCATGCGTTTCACGCACAGACGCTGCGCTGCCGGAGCCGCGGCCGTGGCACTGGTCCTGCTCGGGGCCTGCCTGCCGTCGATCGCGTCGGTGGCCTCGGTGCAGACCGACGAGCCCGACCTGTCCCGCTTCTACGAGCAGCGGATCAAGTGGTCCCGGTGCGAGGGCATGGAGATGCCGAAGGACCTGCAGTGCGGGAAGGTGACCGTACCGCTGGACTACGAGCGGCCCGAGAACGGGACCCTCGAACTGGCGATGGCGCGTTACCGGGCCACGAGCAAGGACGATCGCGGGTCCGTCCTGCTGAACTTCGGTGGGCCCGGCGGCCCGGGTGTTCCGCAACTCGCCTTCGGCGGAAAGGAGTTCATGGGTCTCACGAACGGCTACGACGTGGTGACCTTCGATCCGCGCGGTGTCGGCCGCTCCTCCCCCGTCAGCTGCGGCGAGGGCACCGAAGTGGCCCTGGAGGCCACCGACGACGGGGACGACGCGAACGATCCGGGTGCCGCGCTCAGGCAGTTGAGGCGGGCAGCCGCCGCGTGCACCGAGCACTCCGGCCCGGTGCTGCCGCACATAGGCACGGTCGACGCCGCCAAGGACATGGACGTGATGCGGGCCGCGCTCGGCGACAAGAAGCTCAACTACCTCGGTTTCTCCTATGGAAGCCGGCTGGGCGCGGTGTACGCGGCCGAGTTCCCCGACAAGGTGGGGCGGATGGTGTTCGACGGTGTGGACACGCTCACCGAACCCCTCGCCGAGCAGGGCCTGGTGGGCGCCGAGGGGCAGCAGACCGCGCTGGAGAACTATCTCGACGCCTGTGCCGCGCAATGGACGTGCCCGTTCGGCCAGGACCGGCGCTCGGCCAAGGAGCAGGTCGTCGACCTGGTCGACTCGCTGGACCAGAACCCCCTGCCGACGACCTTCGGGCAGGAGTTCACCGGCCAGGACCTCGTGGGCGCCATCGGCCAGGCGCTGTACAGCGAGCAGCTGTGGCCCGCGCTCACCCAGGCGCTCTCCTCGCTGATCCAAGACGGCGACCCACAGGCCCTCTTGGAGCTCGCGAGCGGCGGTATCGCGGCACCGGACGCACCGAGTCCCGACGTCACCGGAGACGGCGGACTCGTGGACGCGGCGGACGTCCCGCTCGACAACCTCCCGGCCGCGCTGATGGCGATCAACTGCGCGGACGACCCGGACCGCCCCTCCGCGGCACGCGTGACCGAGCGCGTCGCCCGGCTGCGTGCCCGGTACGAGGAGGCTTCGCCGGTCTTCGGGCAGTACCGGCTGGCCCAGGTGCTGATGTGCTACGGCCGTCCCAAGGGCACCGACTTCATCCGCGAGAAGGTGCGGGACGTCGACACCCCGAAAATGCTGCTCGTCGGCACCCGGGGTGACCCGGCGACCCCGTACCGCTGGACCGTGGAGACCGCCGAACGGCTCGGCTCCTCGGCCGTCGTCCTCGACAACAAGGGCGAGGGGCACACCGGGTACGGGTCCTCGAAGTGCGTGCACCAGAAGATCGACGACTTCCTGCTGTACGGATCACTGCCGGCCGACGGGAGTTCGTGCGGACCGGACGACGACGACTGAGCGCGCCCGCTCTCACCCCGATGGGCGTACGGGCACGTCCTGCCACAACCTCTGGGGCACCCCGCGCGTCACACAGGGCAACAGGCAGGTCGGCCACCCCTCCGGTCGGCCTGCCGCTCCACGCCGACTGGGCACCGCCCATGCCCCCACTCCGCACTTGATCCAGAATTACCCCAAATGCCTGAGTCGCGAATCAGTCCTATGGTGCTGATATGGAGCACACCCTCAGCCCCGCGACCCTGACCGAGCTGCGCCGCCCCCGGCCGTATCCGGCGGTGTCCGTGCTGACCCCCACGCACCGCCGCGAACCCGACAACACCCAGGACCCGGTCCGGCTGCGCAACGTGCTGGCCGAGGCCAAGAGGCAGCTGGAGACCGATCCGGCGGTCACCCGGGAGCGGCGCAACGACGTCGCCGCACAGCTCGACCAGGCCCTGTCGGAGATCGATCTCACGCACGCCGAGGACGGTCTGGTGATCTTCGCGGCGCCCGGCGAGCACCAGGTGTGGTCGCTGGCCCGCGCGGTGCCCGAGCGCGTGGTGCTCTCGGACACCTTCCTGACCCGCAACCTGGTGGCCGCGCAGGCCGCCGAGCGGCCGTTCTGGGTGCTCTCGGTCTCCGCCGACCGGGCGTCCCTGTGGAACGGCGCCGGTGACCACGTCGCCGCCGAACACACCGGGGGTTTCCCGCTGACCCGCGACCTCGTGGAGAACCCGGACACGGAGCGCCAGGAACGCATCGGCGACGTACCCAGCACGTACCGGGACGAGGGGACCCGCCACTTCCTGCGCGACGCCGACACGGCCATGGCCGCGGTGCTCCGGGAGTACCCCCGGCCGCTGTACGTCACGGGTGAGCAGGCCGCGCTGTCCGCCCTGGACGAGGTCGGCACGGTCACCAAGGACGCCGGCCACATCCCCCACGGCGGGCTCGCACACGCTTCCCACGAGGCCGTGGGGCAGGCGGTCCGGCCACTGATCGCCGCCGAGGACCGCAGGAACATCGACTCCGTGGCCCGCGAGCTCGAACTGGCCCGTGGCCGCAAGGAGTTCGCCGCCGGGGTCGACGAGGTCTGGCAGAGCGCCGAGGACGGCCGGGTCCGGCTCCTCGCCGTGGAGGAGAACTACCGTGTGACGGTCCGCGACGACCAGGGCGAGCACCTCGTACCGGCGGAGAGCGGCGATCTCGACGCCCGCGAGGACATCGTCGACGAGATCGTCGAGCAGTGCCTCGAGACCGGGGCGGAGGTCCGCTTCGTACCGGACGGCACGCTCGGGGGCGCCCGGGGGATTGCGGGGGTGCTGCGCTACTGAACCGGCAGTCACCGCCGGGCTGTACCTGCTCGGACCACGTCAGACCCCGTCGAAGAGGGTGCTCAGACCTCGGTCGAGGACCGGGCCCATGTCCTCTCCGCCCGCCTCGACGACGGCGTACGAGCAGAGCAGGAAGCGGCGCAGGGCGGGGGTGTCGAACTGGATGAGGGCCAGTCCATACGGCGAGTGGAACTCCACGACCGTGCGGGACGCTCCGCACGGCCGTATGTGGACGTCGCCGGTACCGACGGGGACGCACAGACCCTCGTCCAGGAGTGCGCGGGCGAAGGTCCAGGTGACCGTTTCTCCTCCGAGCGCGACGTCGGCCGGGAAGTCGATGTGCACGGCCAGAGGATCGCCTGAGGTGTAGCGCAGCGTGGCGGGCACCGGGAGCTCCTGGTCGTCGTCGGTGACCAGGCAGGCACGGGCGGGCTGTTCCAGGGTGATGTCCATGATCGTCCTCCGTTGACGGTGGGGAGCCGGCTGTTCTGCCGACGTGCCTTCGCGACCTCGCGGAGGGTTCGCACGACGCTGTTTTTCTGGATGTCTGCGGATGCCCACTGTGACCCGTGTCACCCACCGTGGCGGCCCAGGGGCGGCTCCGCGGGACCCGACCGGAGGAGACTGAACAAACAGCCGTCGAACGCGAGCGCGAGAACAGGCGCGCAGGCATCCGGCAACCCTTCAACTCGCGTACGTGGTCTACGCCTTGACCGCCTCGACACCTACCTCAGTGATGCCACATGACCTCCCCGTGAGGACTGCGGCATATGCCAGAAGCACCACCGCATCGTGTGTTGCCAAATCCCTTACAGGGAGTCGCAGGCTGTGCAAGAGTCGTAACGGTCCTACCGTCACTCTTGGTCGAACCGTCCTCGTATCGGAGTACGTCATGCCGCCCCATCTCTCTGCGGATCGCCCGGCCGCCCAGCCCCCCGGGCGTGGCACGGTCGAGGCACTCATTTCGCAGACGCGACGGCTGCGGGGCGACGTGGACGCGGTTCGGCGGGACGCGCCGGGCGACGGTTCGGACGCCGAGGGACGCTGGCAGCGCGCGCTGTACGACCTGGCGCTGCATCAGCTCAACGACCTCAACGAGCACTTGGCACAGTTGCGGGACGGCCCTCCCCCGGTGTCCGTCGAGCCCGCCACCGAATCGGTCCTGCCGGTCGCGCCCCCCGCACCCCGGCGTGGCTCGCTGCTCAGCCGGGTCGGCAGCGCCGAGTGGAACCTGCTGACGGACGACGTGAGCTGGTCCGGTGAGCTGTACCAGATCCTCGGCCGTGACCCTACCGCCCCGCCACTCACCCTGGACGAACTGCCGTCCCTGGTCCTGGACGAGGACCGGCCCCGGCTGACGGCGATGGTCACCGACTGCCTCGTCGACGCCAAGCGCATCGACGGGGAGTTCCGGATCGTCCTCGGGGACGGCGGTGTGCGCACCGTGCACATGATGGGCGAACCCGTGCTCGACGCCGACGGCAGCACCGCCTCGATGTGGGCCGTGCTGCGGGACGTCAGCGAACTGCGGCGCTGCCGACGGACGGTGGGCGAGACCCGTGACTCGCTCCAACGTCAGCGGCACATCGCCGAGACCGAGCACCGGCTCGCGGTCGAGTTGCAGGAAGCCGTGCTGCCTCCGTGGCGTGGCTCCCTGCGGCTCCCGCACCAGGGCCCGCAGACGCTCGACGTGGCCGCCCACTACCTGCCGTCGTCGACCAGCGCCCTGATCGGCGGCGACTGGTACGACGCCCTCGAACTGCCCGACGGACAGACCCTGTTGAGCGTCGGTGACCTCACCGGACACGGCGTCACCGTCACCTCGGACATGGCGATGCTGATCGGCGCCCTGCGCGGTATGGCCGTGACGGGCACCGAGCCGGGCGACATCATGGCCTGGCTCAACCAGTTACTCGACGCCACCGTCCAGCCCGCCCTGGGCAGCGCCGTCTGCTGCCGCTACCGGCCCCGGACCCGCACCCTCACCTGGGCCCAGGCAGGACACCCCGCCCCGCTGCTGTTCCGCGACGGGACGGGGTGCGCGCTGACAGCCCCGGACGGCGTGCTGCTCGGGGCGACCTCGGGAGCCGCCTACGGGCAGGCCGAAGTGACCCTCCAACAGGGCGACTTACTGCTCCTCCACACCGACGGACTGGTTCCACGGCGAGGCGGCACGGCGGGCGCCCGGAGTCTGCTCGGCCTGGCCCCGCGCTTCGACGGGGCCCGCACGGCACAGGACTGTGTACGCACGGTGGTCGAGGAGTTCGGCGAGACCGAGCGCGAGGACGACGCCTGCGTACTGGTGGCCAGGGTCGTCTCCTGACAACCGCCTGTTCCGACCTGCTGTTACTACGGCACGGTCACTGGCACGAGCCCCCTTACTACGCCCGCGCCCTACTGCCACTCGCGGCCTTCAACGATCCTTTGGGAAGCGCCAGTTTGATCTCCGCACGCAGGTCCTGGATCTTCGGATAACTGGAGTACTGCCCGGTGAGCCGGTACATCTCGCGCAGCCGGTCCCAGGTGCGGTGGGAGGAGTTCGTTCCCATCGACGTCAGGGCCAGGCGGGCGTAGGTGTCCGCCTGTTCGGGGTCGTCGGCGATGAAGCAGGCCGACGCCAGCGAGATGTGGTCGAAGATCTTCGACCGGTCCCGGCCCGCCTCCCGCAGTTCGAGCGCCCGCTTCGCGTGGCGCTGTGCGATGGCGGCCGCGGCCGGCTCGTGCTCGGCGAGGGTGCGGTACGCGAGGGCCTGCATTCCGTGCAGGTCGGCCTCGTCGAACATCTGCATCCAGCTCGGCGGCGGCACGTCACCCTTGTCGGAGACGAACAGTTCCTCCGCCTCGCCCAGGGTGCGCCGCATGGCCTGGCCCTTGCCCAGGGACGCCTGTGCCCAGGCCTCGATGGTGTAGAGCATGGCCCTGGTCCGCGGGAGCACCTGCTCGCCGGAGCCGGACTTGGCGAGTTTCATGAGGTCGAGGGCGTCGTCGGGCCGGCCCAGGTGCACCATCTGGCGGGCCGCCCGGGAGAGCGCCTCGCCGGCGCGGGGCCGGTCACCGCCTTCTCTGGCCGCGTGGGCGGCGATGATGAAGTACTTCTGGGCCGTGGGCTCCAGACCGATGTCGTGGGACATCCAGCCCGCGAGGACGGCGAGGTTGGCGGCGACGCCCCACAGACGCCGCTGGAGATGTTCGGGGTGGCGGTAGGAGAGCATGCCTCCCACCTCGTTGAGCTGTCCCACGACAGCCTTGCGCTGCAACCCGCCGCCGCGGGCAGCGTCCCAGGCCCGGAACACCTCGACCGAGCGCTCCAGTTCCTCGATCTCCTGCGACCCGATGGGGGCCGCCTCGTACCGGTCGAACCCGGCGGGGTCGGCATGCAGGGGGTTGTCGGTCCGGGGAGCGTCGGCCGTGAGGGCCGGATCGGTGTGGAGCCAGTCGTGCATGGCGCTGTTGAGTGCGGATCCCGCGGCGAGCGCGGCACCCGCGCCCACCAAACCGCGTCGGTTGAGCATGAGGTCCATTCCCGTGAATTCGGTGAGGACCGCGGCGGTCCGTTCGGGCGCCCACGGCACTCCGTCGGGGTGTTCCACACTCCCGCCGCCCTGCCGTTTCCCCGCACGCCCGTGCCGGACCAGACCAAGGTCCTCAATGGTCACGACACGGCCGAGACGCTCGGTGAACAGGGCCGCCAACACGCGAGGCACCGGATCGCGCGGGATCTCTCCCATGTCGATCCACCGCCGCACCCGCGAGGTGTCGGTCGCCAGCTGGGGGTGGCCCATGGCCGCCGCCTGCCGGTTGACCAGCCTCGCGAGCTCGCCCTTGGACCAGCCGGCCAGGCCGAACAGGTCCGCCAGACGGGTGTTGGGTTGTCCGCTCACGTCAAGCCCCCAGGTTCTCGGCTGACTTGACAGTAGCCCTCTGTCAGTTGCTGCGGGACTATTCGCCAGGGTTCGCCAGGGCACGCCAGATGGTGTGCCACGGGACATCTGGTGTCAGGTAGGAACGCGCCACCCCGACCCGGTCGCCGGTTCATGTGACGGGTGCACTCCCCAGGGTGCCCCGTGCGGCCGGGTCGGGCGGCGCGACGAACTCTCAGGCACACGAAGGGATCTGTTTCCCCCATGTACGCAGCATCGTCCTCCGTGTCCGCCCCACCCCGGTCGCTGCGTCCCCGCCCGGGGGGCAGCGGCCCCTTCCTCGACCCCGCGCGCCCGACGGCTCCCGTACTCGGCGCCGGCCGGGCGCGGCGTGTGCCGGGAGTCGGTACCCAACCGCTCAGCGGGAGACTCGACTTGTCCGGCCCCCAGGGCGCGCAGCTGCGCACGGCGATCGCCTCGGTGCACCGCATCTGTCCGGAGTTCGCTCCGGTCCAGGTACTGCGCCGAAGCGGGCGCTCCGTACTCCTCGTCGGCACGACAGGGCGCAGCACGGCCGTCGCCAAGGTCTTACTGGACCACTCCCCCATCTGGACCGAGCGCATCCGGCACGAGATAGCCGCGTACCGCACGTTCGTGCGGCACCGTCCGCCGGTGCGGGTGCCGCGGCTGGTCGCGGCGGACCCGGACAACTGCACGCTGGTGATCGAGCGGATGCCGGGCCGGGCGGCCGCGCTGCAGCGGCATCCGGCGGAGGCGCCGCCGCGCGCGGACATCCGGGCGGTGCTGGGCGCGATCTGCCGGCTGAACGCGTGGCGGCCACCGGCGGGCACATTCGAGGCACCGCTGGACTACGCGGAGCGGATCGCGCGCTTCCATGAGCTGGGTCTGCTCACGGACCGGGACATGGGCGATCTGCAGAAGCTGATGCACAGCATCGCGCACACGGCGGGCCGCCAGGGCCTCGGCCAGTTCTGTCACGGCGACTCCCTGCTGTCGAACATCCTGCTCTCACCGGCTGGTCCAGTGCTGGTGGACTGGGAGCACGCGGGCTGGTACCTGCCGGGGTACGACCTGGCGACGCTGTGGGCGGTGCTCGGGGACGCACCGGTCGCACGCCGTCAGATCAGCCAGATGGCGCAGTCCGCCGGCCCGGCGTCGCGCGACGCGTTCCTGGTGAACCTGATGCTCGTGCTCACGCGTGAGATCCGCACGTACGAAACGGCCGTGCAGCGTTCGATGCACGACACGGCCCCGGCGGCACCGGCGCAGGCCCACCCGGGCGCTGCGTCGTCCGGCGAGGAACAGCGACTGCTGCTCAGGCGGCTGCATGACGACTGCCAGCTCGCCCGTAAGGCAGTTCGAGCGGCGGTCGGCACTCGCTGACGGGGGGATGTCGGTCCGCGGTGCGCCTGGGACGGTGGCGCGCCGCGGACCTTCGTCATGTCGGGGGCGTGCCATTCGACTGGTCCAGTGGTCCATCCCTCTGACGCCCCGCAGGTCGGGCGGTGGGCGCCACGAAACCCCTCGGCCCCCGACTGACATGGGAAATCGTCTTTTCCTGGGCATGATTGACGGATCATCGGCCAGCCGATACCACTGACCCACGCTCGGCGCCGCACGCCCCGTCACGCCCGACCGTCCCAGGAGGCTGCTTTGCGAGGATCCCCCACCGACCGCAGGCCCGCCGTCGGGCGCAGACGCGTCCAGCGGACGGCGCTCGCCGCCGCTTCGGCGGCGCTGCTGTTTCCGCTGCTCGGCGCGGCCCCGTCCGACAGCGCGGAGCAGCCCTCCGCCACCCGGCTGCAGAGCGCCTTCGCGTCCGCGGCCGCCACGTACGACGTCCCGCAGAGCGTGCTGCTCGGCGTTTCGTACCTCCAGTCCCGCTGGGACACGCACGGCGGGGCGCCCAGCGTCTCGGGCGGCTACGGGCCGATGCACCTCACCGACGCCCGGACGGCCCTCGCCGAGGCGCCACATCACAGCGAAGGCACGGAAGACGCACGGGGCGACGACTCCCGTGCGGCGCTGCTGTCCAAGGCCGATCTCCCGAAGCAGTCCGAGCTTCCGGCGCGCCTGCGGACCCTGCCGAGGGCGGCCGAGCTGACTGGGCTCCCGACGGAGGAACTGCGCACCGACGCCGCGGCCAACGTGGCGGGCGGTGCCGCGCTCCTCGCTGCCGCGCAGCACGACCTCGGCGAGCCGCTGAGCGACGACCCGGCCGACTGGTACGGGGCGGTGGCGCGGTTCTCCGGCGCGGACGACGGCGCGACGGCCGCGGCGTACGCGAACGACGTGTTCGAGGTGATCCAGGAGGGCGAGCAGCGCACCACGGACGCCGGCCAGCGGGTGGCGCTCACCGCCGAGCCCGGAGTGCGTCCCGACACCGGGCAGCTCGCACGGGCCGGACTGCGCACTGCCGCGGCCGACGGCACGGAATGTCCGCGGACCGTGGCCTGCGAGTGGATCCCGGCGCCGTACGAGGAGTTCGGCGACGGTGACTACGGCAACCACGACCTGGCCGACCGGCCCACGTCGCAGAGCGTCAAGTACATCGTCATCCACGACACGGAGGCCACCTGGGACACCACACTCAAGCTGGTCCAGGACCCGACCTACGTCTCGTGGCACTACTCCCTGCGCTCGACCGACGGTCACATCGCCCAGCATGTGAAGACGAAGGACGTGGCCTGGCACGCGGGCAACTGGTACGTGAACGCCAAGTCGGTCGGCCTGGAGCACGAGGGCTTCCTCGCCTCGCCCGACGCCTGGTACACGGAGGCCATGTACCGGACGTCGGCGCGCCTGGTGACGTACCTCGCCAAGAAGTACCGCATCCCGCTGGACCGTCAGCACATCCTCGGCCACGACACCGTGCCCGGCACGACCACCGCGACCATCCCGGGCATGCACACCGACCCGGGTCCGTACTGGGACTGGCAGCACTACTTCACCTTGCTGGGCCGGCCGTTCAAGGCCACGGCAGGCCCGAAGGGCAGCCTCGTGACCATCGCCCCCGACTTCGCGAAGAACCGGCCGGCGTTCACGGGCTGCGTCAAGAAGGGCGAGCCGTGCGCGGTCCACGGCTCCAGCGCCGTACGCCTCTACACACGGCCCGACGAGAGCGCACCCCTCATCCAGGACATCGGTCTGCGGCCCGACGGCAGCCCCTCCACCATCGACGTGAACGACGTCGGTTCGCGCGTCTCCACGGGCCAGCAGTACGCCGTGGCCGAGCGCAAGGGTGACTGGACGGCGATCTGGTACCTGGGCCAGAAGGCCTGGTTCAGGAACCCGAAGGCGCAGCCGACGGCCGTCAGCGCCTCCGGGCTGGTCGTGACACCCAGGAAGGGCCTTTCCGACGTCCCGGTGTACGGCCGCGCGTACCCGGAGGCCGCGGCCTATCCCTCGGGCGTACCGGTCCAGTCGGTGTCGCCGTTGCCGTACAAGCTGCTCGAGGGCCAGCGGTACGTGATCGGCGACAAGGTGCCCGGCGAGTACTTCTACGCCCCGACCTTCGACACGGCTCCGCATCGGGTCGTGATCGGCAAGGACCAGTACTTCGAGATCCAGTTCGGCCATCGGGTGGCGTTCGTACGGGCGGCCGACGTGGTGGTGCTGCCTGCGGGTGGCTGACGATTGAGCCCTGACCGGCCCCGGGCGTCGACGCTCCCGTGTCTGCCCGGGGCGGCCATCGCCGATCGCTCGTCAGCCTCCGGCTCCCCACACGTACCGTCGCCCGGCGACGGCCTTGAAGGTGGCGTCTTTGCCCCTCAACAGGTCGCTGCGTACGGTGAGTTGCCGGGTGCGGGAAGCGGTGAGGGCGATGCGGGTGGCCTTGCCGTCGGTCCAGTCGATGTCGACCGTGGCGCCGCCCCGGGCGCGCAGGCCGCGGACCGAGCCGTCGGACCAGGCGGCGGGGAGGGCGGGAAGGATCTCGATCACGTCGTGCTGGCTCTGCAGGAGCATCTCGACGACTCCCGCAGTGGCGCCGAAGTTGCCGTCGATCTGGAACGGCGGGTGGGTGTCCCAGAGGTTCGGCAGGGTCGAGGACTTGAGCTGTTCGCCGAGCATCTTGTGGGCGTGGTCGCCGTCGCGGAGCCGTGCCCAGAAGTTGATCTTCCAAGCCTTGGACCAGCCGGTCCCGCCGTCGCCGCGCGCGGTGAGCGAGACCTTCGCGGCCTCGGCCCACTTGCTGCCCGGCTCGATCTGGCGGCCCGGGTGCAGGGCGAACAGGTGGGAGACATGACGGTGGTCGTCGTTCGGGTCGTCCAGGTCGGCCTTCCACTCCTGCAGTTGCCCCCAGGAGCCGATACGCAGGCCCGGGTCCAGGGTGTCGAGCGCGGTGGCGAGTCGCTCACGGAAGGCGGGGTCGTCGCCCAGAATCCGGGCCGCCTCCAGGGTGTTGATGAACAGGTCGTGGACGATCTGCTGCGACATGGCCGCGCCGGCCGTGAAGTCCCCGTGCTCCGGCGAGTAGCTGGGCGTCACGACGAGGGTTCCGTCGCGCGGGTCGGTGCGCAGGTTGTCGAGCCAGAACTCGGCGGCCTCCTTCATCACGGGGTACGCGGTGGAGCGCAGGTACGCCGTGGAGCCGCCGAACCGGTAGTGCTCGTACAGCTGTTGGGTGACCCACGCGGCGGCCTCCGGGAACCAGAACGCGGTCGCCCAGTCGTGCACACCGGTGAAGCCGTACGGGTTGGTCTCGTTGTGGACGACCCAGCCGCGCGAGCCGAACATCTCCTTCGCCGTACGCCGGCCGGGGGCGCGCAGGGCCTCGACGAAGCGGTCGTACGGGGCGGTGGTCTCGGCGAGGTTGGCGGCCTCGGCCGGCCAGTAGTTCATCTGGAGGTTGATGTTGACGTGGTAGTCCGCCGACCAGGGAGGTGTGGTGCTGTGGTTCCAGACACCCTGGAGGTTCGCGGGCAGCGAGCCGGGGCGGGATGAGGCGATGAGAAGGTAGCGGCCGTACTGGAAGTACAGCGCCTCCAGGGCCCGGTCGGCGGGGGTCGTTCCGCCGGTGTAGTTCGCCAGCAGTTCGTTGGTGGGGACGTCCGGGGTCTCGGCGCGGATGTCGAGCGTGACCCGCTCGAAGAGCTCTCTGTGGTCGCGGACGTGGCGCGACCGGAGCTTCCGGTATCCCTTGCGGAACGCCTCGTCGACGGTGTTCGTCACGGCCCGGTGCGGGTCGTCCCCCCGGTAGTCGGGGTAGGTGTCGGCGTAGTCGGTGCCCGCCGCGACGACGAACCACACGCTGTCGGCGTCCGTGACGGTGAGCGTGCCGTCCGCGTTCGCGGTGAGAGCGCCGCCCTCTTGGTGGACCCGGATCTGTGCCTCGAACTTCAGGCCGTTGTCGGCGAGTTCACCGCGTACCCTGATCCGGTCGTCGGTGGCCGTCGTCGTGAAGTCGGTGCGGGGCGAGGTGTAGCGCAGGGTGAGGGTGATGCCTCCGGTCAGGCGGCCGACGAGCACCTCGTCCGGGTGGGAGACGAAGAACTCCCGTGACTGGCACCCCTGTTGGTGCGTGTACGTCACGGTGGCCACCGCGTCACGCAGATCGAGGGCGCGGCGGTAGTCGGTGGGGGTGTCCATGGGCGCGCCGGGCTGGTCGAGGTGGAGGTCGCCCAACGTCTGGTGGGCGCCGTACCCGATACGCGACTGACCGAGGCGTGCGGTGACGGAGTCGGGGTCGACCTTGGTCTCGGCGTCGATGCGCTCCTGGACGTCCTCGATCGCGCCGGGGCGGGGCGCGGTCCAGTTGCCGTGGTTGTAGCCCTGGACGGAGCCGGGGCCTCCGGTCCACAGGGTCTTCTCGTTGAGCTGGAGCCGCTCGGAGGCGAGCGTGCCGAACACCATGGCGCCGAGCGCACCGCCTCCGACGGGCAGGGCCTCGCGCTCCCAGTCGGAGGCGGGGGCGTCGTACCACAGCACCAAGGATTCTCGCGATACGTGGGATGAATCGGCGGCTTCTGCCATCGACGCGAGGGCTCCCCCACCCAGCGTCAGAGCACCCGCACCACCGAGCGCGGACTTCAGGGTCGTCCTCCGGGACATCTCGAGTGACATGCTCCGGACGGTAATGGTGGGATGACTGAAGTAACAAGGGTCATGACAAGACCGCGCGAAAAGCCGACCAGGCGCGGTCCTGCACGGCGCGGTCCTGCGCGGCGGGGGTCAGCCCTGCTGGAACAGCTCCGCGGGCAGCGGCTTCAGAAGCGCGTACAGGTCGTCCGTGATGGGGCGGTCCCAGGCGGCGATGGTCACCAGGACGTTGTCACTGCGGTCGAACTGGACGCAGGCGATGCGGCCCTCGGAGAGTTTGAGACGGCGCACGATCAGGAGGTTGTCTCCCTGCATCACCGGCATGTCCTCGGAGCCGACGACGGTGACCTCCTCGTCGTTCTCCAGCGCCAGCAGCAGCTGGGCCACCTCGAAGGGGACCTCGCCCTCGGCGGTGTCCCGTGCAGGTGAACCCTCCGGGAGGTTGCCGATGATCATCGCGGGACCCCGGCCACCGAACAGGTCGTAACGCAGGAAGACACCCTGGCAGCTGCCGTCGGGGGCGGGCAGCAGGCCCGCGCCGAGATTGCCCGGCCAGTCGCCCGGGTCCATGGCCAGTACGTCGAAGTCGGGCCCGGCGGGGGTGGCGCTGCGGCGGCGGAGGAAGGACATGCCGCCATGGTACGTGTCCGGCGGCGAAACCGGATCGGGGCCCGGCCCCCGATCCGGAATCACGACGCGCCCGCCGCGACCGCCCCACCTCGGCATCTGCCGACCGCGGTGGGCCCGCCCCGAGGACGCGCGACGGGGCGGGCTCACCGTGGGTAGAGGGGATCTCAGGGGTTGGGGTCGAGCGCGACGGCCACCTCGGACACGGGGAGCGGGAACGTGTCGATGTAGGTCGTCTCGCCCGTGAACAGGTTGACGGTGTTGAACGTCGCCGTGCTGCCGTCCGCCGAGAGGAGCGTGGCGAAGCCCGTCACCGAGACCGTCTTGCCGCCCGACAGGTCGCTGAAGATGTCGAAGCCCGAGTTGGGGCCGGCGTCCGCGCCCAGCGAGCCGTTCGCGACCAGCAGCCCGTTGGCGGGAGGCGACTGGATGAGGAGCTGGTCCGTGGTCGTGTTGATGTCGTACAGCGTGGTGTTGGTGTCCCGGTTGAGGTCGTTGTTCGTGTAGGCGACGGCACCGACGCCGTGGGTCGTCGCACCGTCCGTGCTCAGCGGGGTGTTCGTGGTGGTCTGGCTGTTGGCGAGGTTGTGCGCCAGGTTCTGGGCGGTGTCGCTGACGATGCGCAGCCGGTCGGCCGCGGGGTTGAAGTCGACACCGAAGTTCGTGCCCTGCAGCGGGACACTGAGCTGGGAGACCTTGGTGACGACCACGTCCGGGGTCGTCGGCGGGTACGTGATCGTGTAGACGCCGCCCATGTTGCCGACGCCGTACAAGAGGCCGTTCTGCACGCGGAAGTCGAGTCCGACCAGGCTGGTGTCGCCGACGAGACCAGTGACGGCCTTGACCCACTGGAGCGTGCCGGGCTTGTCGGTCAGGAACGCGGCCATGGTCTTACCGTTGGGCAAGAGCGTGAAGGCCTGCAGGCTGGGGGTTGCTGCTGCGTGGCCGGCGCTCGGGGTTGCCACCACGAGTGCGGCGACGGCGGACACGGTCGCGATCGCCGCGGCCATTCTCTTTCTGAGCCCTGCTTTCATCGGTCATTCCTCCCGGTGAGCCTGTGGGGCGGGTAGGAGCGGGTGCGGCATGCTCCACTCGGCCGAACCATCGGCTCGGCGGCCACAAGCTATGAGGAGTGACTGGACATCGACTGGACGGCGACTGGGCGCGCCCCGAAAGGGGCGCGGGGCTGTATCGATATGCGGCTCCGCCGCGTGGGCGCGACCAGCCACAACGAACCCGCAGTCGGCCACGAGCCTTGCGGGGCAGACGAGACCCCGCCCGCACGGCTCCGACGTGACCGTGGTGCCGAATGGTCAGGGCGAGGTGGAGAGGGACGGCGAGCCCGCTGCCGTGCGGGAGTCACGTGCCGCCCTCATCCCCACTCGCGGCGACCTCAGGTCAGGTCGAACTCCCCCTCTCGCGCGTCCGACATGAACGCGCCCCACTCCGCAGGCGTGAAGATCAGGGTGGGGTTCTCGGGCCGGCCGCTGTTGCGCATCGCGATGAAGCCCTCGACGAAGGCGATCTGGACGTCGCCCCGCCCTCGGCTGCTGGACCGCCACTCGGCGTTGCTGAGGTCAAGGTCCGGCTTGTGCCATCCCGCGAGCGCGTGCTGCTCCATGGTGGTGGTCTCGGCCACGTCCGTGCTCCTCCCGGTTCGTCGTCCGCCGCCAGACTAGCGACCGCTCTCCGTCGCCGACAGGCCACGTGAGGCGGAGGTTCAGGAGGCCGGCGGTTCGGCGCCCACCAGCCACATCGAGAAGAACTGCGATCCGCCGCCATAGGCGTGTCCGAGCACGCGACGGGCCCTGTCCACCTGGTGCTCTCCCGCCTGTCCGCGTACCTGGAGCGCGGCCTCGGCGAACCGGATCATCCCGGAGGCGCCGATGGGGTTGGTGGACAGCACGCCGCCCGACATGTTGACCGGGAGGTCGCCGTCGAGCTCGGTCACCCCCGACTCGGTGAGTTTCCAGCCCTCGCCCTCGTCGGCGAAGCCGAGGTTCTCCAGCCACATGGGCTCGTACCAGGAGAACGGCACGTACATCTCGACCGCGTCGATCTCGCGGCGCGGGTCGGCGATGCCCGCCTGCCGGTACACGTCGGCCGCGCAGTCCTTGCCCGCCTGCGGCGACACACAGTCCTTGCCGGCGAACAGGGTCGGTTCGCTGCGCATGGCCCCGCCGAGCATCCAGGCGGGCGGCCTCGGCGAACGGGCCGCGCCCGCACGGTCGGTGAGCACCATCGCGCAGGCGCCGTCGGAGGAGGGGCAGGTCTCGGAGTAGCGGATCGGGTCCCAGAGCATGGGAGAGGCCTGGACCTTCTCCAGGGTGATGTCGTGCTCGTGGAGGTGCGCGTAGGGGTTCTTGAGGGCGTTGCGCCGGTCCTTGTACGCGACGAGCGAGCCGACCGTGTCGGGTGCGCCGGTGCGCCGCATGTACGCGCGCACGTGCGGGGCGAAGAAGCCCCCCGCGCCCGCCAGCAGGGGCTGTTGGAACGGGATCGGCAGGGAGAGCCCCCACATGGCGTTCGACTCGGACTGCTTCTCGAAGGCGAGGGTCAGGACGGTGCCGTGCGCGCGGGCGGCTACCAGGTTCGCGGCGACGAGCGCGGTCGACCCGCCGACCGAGCCGGCCGTGTGCACCCGCAGCATGGGCTTGCCCACGGCGCCGAGCGCGTCGGCGAGGTACAGCTCGGGCATCATCACGCCCTCGAAGAAGTCCGGTGCCTTGCCGATCACGACGGCGTCGATGTCGGCCCAAGTCAACTCCGCGTCCTGGAGGGCTCGTTGGGCCGCCTCCCGTACGAGTCCGGCGATCGACACGTCCCTGCGGGCCGCCACATGCCTGGTCTGGCCGATCCCGACGACGGCCACGGGCTCCTTGCTCATGACTCCCCCTCCAGGACGGCTACCAGGTTCTGTTGCAGGCAGGGGCCCGATGTCGCGTGTGCGAGCGCCCGGTCGGACTCGCCCCGGTGGATGCGGGCGGCGGCCTCGCCGATGCGGACGAGCCCGGCGGCCATGATCGGGTTGGCCGCGAGGGGACCGCCCGACGGGTTGACGCGTACGGTGTCGTCGAGCTCCAGGGCCTTGCGCAGGACGACCTCCTGCGAGGTGAAGGGCGCGTGCAACTCGGCGGTGTCGACGGGTCGTTCGAAAGCCCCGGCCTTCTCGGCGGCCAGCCGGGTGGACGGCGAGTCGGTCAGGTCGCGCACACCGAGAGCGTGCGCGTCGATGCGGTGGTCGATGCCCCGGATCCAGGCGGGCCGCGCGCACAGCTCACGGGCCCGCTCCCCCGCCGCGAGGATCACGGCGGCGGCGCCGTCGCCGATGGGCGGGCAGTCTCCGGTACGCAGGGGCCGTACGAGATAGTCCCCCTGCGGCACCGAACCCCGTAGCTGGGCACGGGAGTTGACTGAGGCGTCCGTACGGCAGCGGGCCGCGACGGCGGCGAGCGCCGACTCGTCGGTGTCGCCCGCGTCGATGAGCGCCTGCGCCTGCAGTGCGGCCAGGGCGACGGAGTCCGGCCACAGGGGCGCCACGTAGTACGGGTCGAGCTGCCGGGTCAGGACGTCGCGCAGGGGTCCGGGTGAGGACTTGCCGTACGAGTAGACGAGGGCGGTGTCGGCGTCACCGGTGAGCAGCTTGGTCCATGCTTCGTAGAGCGCCCAGGCTCCGTCCATCTCGACGTGCGACTCCGAGATCGGCGGCCAGGCACCGACGCCGTCGAGGGCGAGGGTGAAGGAGAAGGCCCGGCCCGCGAGGTAGTCGCTGGATCCGGAGCAGGTGAAGCCGATGTCGGCGGTCTTGAGGCCGGTCTGTTCGAGGACGTCGTGCAGGACCGGCATGAGCATCTCCACCTCGGACTGTTCCTCGGTGGTGCGCAGGGTGTCCGACTGTGCGAAGGCCACGACGGCGATCTCGCGGGTCACAGCAGCTCCTTGTACGTCTCGTAGTCCGCGTCGGGTTCGCCGGTCGGCCGGTAGTGGTCCGGGTACCGGCCGCCCTCGGTCCACACCGGTTCGACCCGCAGGCCCATGCGCACCTGGTCGTACGGGATGCCGCCGATGCGCCCGTGCAGCGCGAGGTCGGCGCCGTCGAGGGCGATGTGGGCGTAGACGTACGGGACTTCGATGTCGAGGTTCTTCGCCTTGATGTTGACGATGCAGAAGGTGGTGACGGTGCCCGCTGGACCGACCTCGACCTGCTCGGACGTGGCGACACCACAGGTGGGACAGGCGCCCCTCGGCGGGACGTACACCTTGCGGCAGGACGGGCAGCGCTCGCCGACGGTCCGCCGGCCGGAGAGCGCGGCGATGTAGGCGATCTGGGCGCGGCCCGGCGAGTAGGTGTAGTCGAGGCGGGCGTGGGCGACGATGCCGGTGACCGCGTCCTCGAACTCGCCGCTGTGACCCGGGGGTTCGGCCGCTTCGCCGTCGTACGGCTCGAAACAGGCGATGTCGGTGATCGCGCCCTCGCGTTCGGCGGCCCAGCGGACACGGACGCGCATGCCGGTGTGCACGGCGTCGGGTCCGGGCGCGTCGAGGGCGTGCAGGAGGGCCGTGTCGCCGCCGTCGAGCTTCACCAGGACCCAGGCGAAGGGCGTGTCGAGGGGCTGACCGCGGCGCGGGGCGTGGTTCCAGGCCCAGGTGGTGACGGTGCCGGTGGGCGCGACCTCGACGAGGTCGCGGATCTCCTCGGCGGTGACCGGGTCGTACTCGACGGGTGGCACGAGGACGCGGCCGTCGCCGGTCTTCACGCCGAGGACGACGCGTTCGCGCAGCCCGGTGAGGAAGGCGCTCTGCACGGGGCCGAGGGAGCGGGTGAAGGGAAACTCGACGACGAGGGGAGCTTTGAGCACTTCGGGCACGGCATCTCCTCACGAAACAGGGGGCAGCGCCCCGTGATGGGCCGCAGGCCCATTAGGGGCGCGGGGCTGTATCGATGTGCGGCTCCGCCGCGTGGGCGCGACCAGCCACAACGAACCCGCAGACAGTGAACCGGCAACCAGCGGAGCACCTACGCACGCCGGTAGACAGGCGCCCGCTTCTCCGCGAAGGCGCGGGACCCCTCTTTGGCATCGGCGGTGTCGAAGATCGGCCAGCCGCGCTTGAGTTCGGCGGCGAGCCCGTCCGCCTCGGTCAACTCGGCGGTCTCGTACACGGATGCCTTGACCGCCTCGACGGCGAGGGGGCCGCAGGCGTTGATCTGC
This sequence comes from Streptomyces spongiae, assembly GCF_009377185.1. Lineage (GTDB taxonomy): Bacteria > Actinomycetota > Actinomycetes > Streptomycetales > Streptomycetaceae > Streptomyces > Streptomyces spongiae. The sequence continues at coordinate 4,763 of NZ_VJZC01000054.1, read as the reverse complement.
TCGGCGATCTCCAGGGCCTTGGCGAGCGCCGTCCCGTCGGGGACGACGTGCCCGACGAGCCCTGTGCCGGCGGCTTCCCGGGCGCTGTAGGGGCGGCCGGTGAGCAGCATCTCCAGGGCGTGGGTGCGCGGGATCTGGCGCTGGAGACGGACGGTGGAGCCGCCGATGGGGAACAGTCCGCGCCTGACCTCGAAGAGGCCGAAAGTGGCGGACTCCCCCGCGACCCGGATGTCGGTGCCCTGGAGCATCTCCGTGCCGCCCGCGACGCAGTGCCCCTCGACGGCGGCGATCACCGGCTTGCGGGGCCGGTGATGGCGCAGCATCGCCTTCCAGTGCAGGTCGGGGTCCGCCTTGAGCCGGTCGCGGTACTGCTGCCCCTCCATGCCCTTCCCGGCGAGGGCCTTGAGGTCCATGCCCGCGCAGAACGTGCCGCCGGCGCCGGTGAACACGATCGAGCGGATCGAGTCGTCCGCGTCGGCCTCGACCCAGCCGTCGTACAGCCCGACGAGCATGGGCAACGAGAGCGCGTTCTTCGCTTCCGGCCTGTTGAGCGTGAGCACCAGTGTGGCGCCCTCGCGCCGCACGGTGAGGTGTTCCGTCCCACCCATCGCCGACCTCCCTGGAGTCAGAACGAGAACAGGTTGCAGGAGGCGCCGAGCCACTTCAAGGGTTTTCTGACACTCAGTCAGATTTCTTGTGCGCGGACCCTTCACAGTTGTGGCGGCCTTTGCTCTGATGACCGGCAAGTCAGTACGGCAGCCGTGGACGTTCGGGGTGAGGAGGAGCGGTGGAGTACAACCTTGCCGACCTGTTCGAGTCGGTCGTCGATGTGGTCCCCGACCGCGAGGCTCTCGTGTACATCGACCACCCCGGTACGGGCGCGGAGCGCCGCCTGACATACGCGGAACTGGACGCGGCGGCGAACCGCATCGGCCACCATCTGATCGACAGCGGGATACGCCCGGGTGAGCACGTCGGGCTCCACCTCTACAACGGCATCGAGTACCTGCAGACCGCACTGGGCTGCCTGAAGGCGCGCGCCGTGCCGGTCAACGTCAACTACCGTTACGTGGAGGACGAGTTGGTCTACCTCTACCGGGACGCGGACCTGGTGGGGCTCGTCTTCGACGCGGAGTTCACGGAGCGGGTGGCGGCGGCGCTGCCGCAGGCATCGGCGTTACGGCACCTCATCCGGGTCGGGACGCCCGAGCCCGACGCGCCGGCACTGGACGCGGTGGACTTCGCCGACGCCGAGACCTCCGGTTCTGCCGAACGGGGGTTCCCCGCGCGCTCGGCGGACGACCAGTTCATCATCTACACCGGTGGCACGACGGGCATGCCCAAGGGGGTGATGTGGCGTCAGGAGGATCTGTTCTTCTCGGGCTTGGGCGGCGGTGCGCCGACGGGTGAGCCGGTGAAGAAGCCGGAGGAGCTCGCCGAGCGGGTGGCGGCCGGCGGGGACGGGATCACCTTCTTCCCCACCCCCCCGCTCATGCACGGCACGTCGACCCTCACGGCGTTCATCGGGTTCAACTTCGGCCAACGGGTCGTACTGCACCGGAAGTTCGTCCCGGAGGAGGTCCTGCGGACGATCGAGAAGGAGAAGGTCACCAGTATGTCGCTGGTGGGCGACGCGATGCTCCGGCCGCTGATCGACGCGCTGGGCGGGCCGATGAAGGGCACGGACTGCTCCTCGATGTTCAGCGTGTCGTCCTCCGGCGCGGTCATGTCCGACACGGTGCGGGATCAGTTCCAGGCGCTCGTGCCGAACGTGATGCTGCTGAACAACTTCGGCTCCTCGGAGTCCGGTTTCAACGGCACGGCGACGGCGGACTCGGGTCCGGAGCGCGGCTTCCGGATCCGCGTCAACTCCCGTACGCAGGTGGTCGATCCGGCCACGTACGAGCCGGTCCCGGCCGGTGTGCCCGGCCGGGTCGCCCAGCGCGGGCACGTACCGCTGGGCTACTACAACGACCCGAGGAAAACCGCCGAGACCTTCTTCGAGAAGGACGGGGAGCGCTGGGTCCTCCTCGGCGACATGGCGACCGTGGACGGGGAGGGCGTCGTCACGGTCCTCGGCCGTGGATCCCAGTGCATCAACACGGGCGGCGAGAAGGTCTACCCGGAGGAGGTCGAGCAGGCCCTCAAGGCCCATCCGGACGTGTACGACGCCCTGGTGGCCGGGGTGCCGGACGCGACATGGGGCAACCATGTCGCAGCCGTGGTCCAACTGCGAGCGGGGGCGCCCTTGTTGTCGCTGGAGGACATTCAGTCCCATTGCCGGGCCCGTCTCGCCGGGTACAAGATCCCCCGCCAGCTGGTCGTCACGGACAGCATCCAGCGCTCTCCCAGTGGCAAGGCGGACTACCGGTGGGCGCGGTCGGTGGCCGTGGCGGCGGATCACTGAACCGGGCTGGCGCCGCGCCCGACCTCACGGGATGGTTGTCGCCCCCGCCGCCCCTACCCGTCCCATCCCTGGGGGGCTACGCCCCCAGACCCCGCATCGGCCTGCGGCCTCGTCCTCAAACGCCGGACGGGCTGGGGGCAGCCCGTCAGCGTCGGGCGAAGAACTCCGCGACGCGCCCCACGAACCACTCGGGGTCGTCGAGCCAGGGATAGTGGCCTCCGCCTGGCTGGACCACGAACTCGGCGTGGAGGAACAGGCCGGCGGCACGACGCGCGAGCGCGGGGCGGGGGCCGCCGTCGAGCTCGGAGGCGTACACGAGCACCGGTGCGTCGAGCTCGGCGAGTGCGGCCCGGGTCGCCGGCGGGTCGTACGCGCCCTCGGAGCCGTACACCTCGGAGGCCTCCTCGTTGACCTGGTGCTCGTCGGCGGCCATATGGGCCCTGGCGGCGGCGTCCCAGCGGCCGTAGAAGAAGGGGGCGTACGTCATCATGTCGTCGTCCTCCGGGCCCTGTCCGGTCCAGGCCGCCTCGAACGCCGGGTACGCGTCCTCGAACCACGGCTCACCCTCGCGCAGACGGGCCGCCTCCAGCCGGTCCTCGACGGTCGCCGGCATGCCGACCGCCCAGGGCGTCGCCGTGATCAGGGCGAGTCGCGCCACCCGCTCCGGATACGCCGCCGCGTACCGCATGGCGAGACTCCCGCCCGCCGAGTGCGCGAGCACGTCCATCCGGTCGAGGCCCAGCCGCACCCGCAGCGCCTCCACGTCGTCGACGAGCCAGTCGCACCGGTACGTCCCCGGATCCCTGGGCACCGCCGACTGCCCGGTGCCGCGCAGATCGAGCAGCACGAGCTGCCGATGGACGTCCAGCCCTCCCAGATCCCCGAGGTACTCGGAAGCCCGCATCGGCCCACCCGGCAGCACGACGAGCGGCTCCCCCTGCCCCTTCAGGTGGTAGACCAGCTCGGTCCCGTCGGGCGCGGTGAAGGTCGGCATACCGCAGATCCTGACGGCCCCGGGGTGATCATCGCAAGAGAGTTCTCCGAGCTCATGATGGGGGCGGCGCGGGAAAAAGGGAAAAGTACGGGCCGGTGTCTTGCCCGGGGCCCTGCGTACTGGATTACTGATCATGGGCAAAGCGACCGAATGATCGGTCGTGAGTGCGTGGCATGCGGGTCGGCGAGGGAGAGTGTGCCCATGAGAGATGCGACGGGGCTGCTGGACGCGGGGGAACGGCTGGACGGGCCGGAGTTGCGGGCGTTGCAGGTGGAGCGGCTGCGGGCGTCGTTGCGACACGCGTACGCCAACGTGGACTTCTATCGGGAGGCGTTCGACAAGGCCGGGGTGCACCCCGACGCCTGCCGTACGCTCGCCGATCTGGCTCGCTTCCCGTTCACCACGAAGGCTGATCTTCGGGACCACTATCCGTACGGGATGTTCGCCGTGCCGCGGGAGCGGATCCGGCGTGTCCACGCGTCGAGCGGGACGACCGGGAAGCCCACCGTCGTCGGATACACGGAGAACGACCTGTCCATGTGGTCCGACATGGTGGCCCGTTCGATCCGGGCGGCCGGGGGGCGGCCCGGTGACACGGTCCATGTGGCGTACGGGTACGGCCTGTTCACCGGCGGTCTCGGCGCGCACTACGGCGCCGAGCGCCTGGGGTGCACCGTCGTCCCGGCGTCCGGTGGCATGACGGCACGTCAGGTGCAGCTGATCCAGGACCTGAAGCCGGGGGTCATCATGGTGACGCCCTCGTACATGCTGACCCTTCTGGACGAGTTCGAGCGCCAGGGCGTCGATCCACGCGGTACGTCACTTCGGGTGGGGATCTTCGGGGCCGAGCCGTGGACGGAGGCGATGCGGCGGGAGATCGAGGAGCGGTTCGCGATCGACGCCGTCGACATATACGGACTGTCGGAGGTGATCGGGCCCGGTGTCGCCCAGGAGTGCGTGGAGACGAAGGACGGGCTGCACGTGTGGGAGGACCACTTCTTTCCGGAGGTCGTCGATCCGGTCACGGGTGAGGTGCTGCCCGACGGCGAGAAGGGTGAGCTCGTGTTCACCTCGCTCACCAAGGAGGCCATGCCCGTGATCCGGTACCGGACCCGGGACCTGACGCGGCTGCTGCCGGGCACGGCTCGTACGTTCCGCCGCATGGAGAAGGTCACGGGGCGCAGTGACGACATGGTGATCCTGCGCGGGGTGAACCTGTTCCCCACCCAGATCGAGGAGATCGTGCTCCGGACTCCGGGCGTGGCCCCGCACTTTCAGTTGCTGCTGACGCGGGAGGGGCGGCTCGACGTGCTCACCGTGCGGGCCGAGGCGCGGGGTGGGGCGACGCCGGAGGTCCGGGAG
>NZ_VJZC01000540.1 GCF_009377185.1 Streptomyces spongiae | reverse complement strand
GGCCCGAACCTGCTGGTGGCATCCGGGGGGACGGCGAGGGTGGTGCGCTCGTAGCCGGTGTCGCCCGGCTCGCCGGACAGTCGGAGCCGGACCGTGACCGGGTCGGGCGTGGTGTTCGCGATCTTGACGATCACCTCGCCGGCGGCACTGTCGCGGACGGCCGAGACGGCGAAGACCTCCGGGTCCGGCCGGACGTCCTCGACGTCGTGGACCAGCTCGCCGTCGCGGTAGCAGCGGACGCACGGGCCGTCCACCTCCACCCGCAGGTCGTACCAGCGGCCGCCCTCCACCGGTTCGGGCACCCGCTCGCCGAGGTCGTCCTCCACTCCGTCGTCCACGCGCTGGAGCCAGGTCCCCCGGTTGCCCCAGCCGCCGAGCCGCCACAGGTACCGGTGCTCAGGCGTCATCCCGGTGAAGCCGAGGACGAATCCCTCGGCGCCGTCCGTCTTCCTGGCCCGCACGGAGAAGGCGTACGACATTCCGCGCACCGCGTCCGTGAGCTGCGGCCCGGCACCCGTTCCGGCCGCGGTCTTGCCGTCCAGCTCCCAGGTACCCGACTCCGTGCGCCAGTCGTGGAAGTCCGGGGCCGGTGCGAGCGCGCCGCCCAGGGGGCCGCAGAGGACATCGGTGAACTCGGCGCGGGTGTCGGATCCGGTCCCGATGCGGATGTCGTGCCGGTCGCTCCGCCGGGCGGGCGGTGCCTCGGGGGCTCCGGTGACCGTGACGGGCAGGGCGGTGTCGCCCGAGTTCACCGAGTGCATCTGCTGGACGTGGTAGTTGAGCGTGGTCCAGACGTGCGTGTTGTCGAAGTAGATCAGGTCGGGCAGCCACTGGGTGTGGCCGCGTTTGGCGAGCAGCGGGGCGTAGGAGGCCAGCCGGACGACGTCGCCGTTGCGCTCCATGGCGATCATGTACGCCGCCTCCGCGACGGCGCTGCGCCCGTCGTTGCGCCAGCTGCCGTATTCACCGATGTACAGGTGCGGGCCCTCGCGGTCCAACGCGTCGAAGCGGCGGGAGTTCTCCAGGAACCAGCGGGGCGATTTGTAGGAGTGCTCGTCGACGACGGGGACGTTCTGTTCGCGGGCGAACGCCCAGCCCTTCTCCCAGTCCTCGCCGCCGGCACACGGGCCGAGGGTGCCGATGACCGTGATCTCGGGGTGGTGCTCGCGCAGGGCGTCGTGGATGCGGGAGAAGCGGTCGCGGAAGGTGTCGGTGATGGAGTCCTCGTTGCCGACGCCGAGGTACTCCAGGCCGAACGGCTCGGGGTGCCCGGCGGCGGCGCGCAGGGCACCCCAGGGCGAGTCGGCGGGGCCGCCCGCCCACTCCACCAGGGCCAGCACCTCGGCGACGTAGGCGGGCATCTCCTCCTCGGGGATGCCGACCTGGCCGGTCACGTCGCTGTTCTGGCAGCAGACCCCGGCCGGGACGACGGGCAGCGGCTTGGCGCCGATGTCCTCGCAGAACTGGAAGTACTCGTAGTAGCCGAGGCCCATCGACTGGTGGTAGTGCCAGATGTTGGACTGCTGCCGGCGCTCGTGCAGCGGGCCGATGGTCCGCGGCCAGCGGTACATGTTGGCGAGCCCCTGTCCGTGGGTGAGGCAACCGCCGGGGAAGCGAACGAACTTCGGCTTCAGGTCGGCGATGGCCTGCGCCAGGTCGGCGCGCAGGCCGCCCGGCCGGCCCTTGAAGGTGGCCTGTGGGAAGAGCGAGACCAGGTCCAGGTGGAGGGTGCCGGGCCCGGTCGCCGTGAGGGTGAGGCGGGCGTCGGGGTCGGCGGCTTCAGACGTGATGACCGCGGTGTGGCGTTTCCAGGAGCCGTCCAGCGGGCCCAACTCCGCCTGCCCGTGTACGCGTTCGCCATCACGGCTCTCGATCCGCGCGACCAGCCGGTCGGCGGTGCCCCGGACCAGACGGGCGAAGCAGCTCACGTCGTAGCTCTCGCCCTCCCGGACCGGGATGCCGTCGAACCCCTGGTTACGCAACCCCGCACCTGCGGACGTGGTGCTGGTCAGCACCGCGTGGTGTGGGTTGGCGGGAAGCAGCGGGTCGTCGGTGGAGATCGTGAGCGTTCCGGCGGCCCCGTCCCGTTCCAACAGCTCCCAGGCGGTCAGGGCGTGCCACCCGGGCCGGTCGGCGGGTCCGTACTCGAAGGACCTGTTCTGCACGAGTTCGGCGTAGAGTCCGCCGTCCGCCGCGTAGTTGAGGTCCTCGAAGAACACCCCGAACACATCGGGCGAGATGGCGGTGCCCGGGGCCCGGGTGTCCACCTCCACGACCGTCTCGACGGGGCGGCCGGATCCACTCATGATCGTCAACTCTCCTTGTCGCCGGCGGTCGTGAACGGCTACTTGGCGTACATCAGCTGGCCGAAGCCGAGCTGGTCGTACCCGCCGCTGGTGGTGCCGTAGTCACCGCCGCCGCCCTCGATACCGACGAGGTCGTTGGACATGGACCAGATGTACTTGTCGTCCAGGCCCTTGATCCGGTTGTAGTGGTAGTGGAGCATCGCCCACACCGGGCGGACGTGTCCGCGGCCGGAGGAGGAGATCGCGGTCTGCTCGTTGTAGGCGCAGTTGGTGCCGCTGCCCCAGGTGTAGGTGGTGTACGGCACGTCGAGGTTGATGTTGTACTTGGCGACGTACTGGGCCGCCTTGAAGAACCTGCTGCTGTCGTAGCCGTACAGGTCGACGCCCTGGTTGTAGGCCATCTCGCAGATCACGCCCGTCTGGCCCATGCCCATGACGCTGTGGGGCTGGTCGCGGCCGGACTCCTGCCACTGGCCGAGCGGGTAGCCGTCGCTGTCCGTGTAGAGGTACGGGACCGCGTGCTCGATGGAGCCGTTGCCCGCGCCGCTCTGGAAGTAGGTGACGGCCTCGTCGAACTTGGCGCCGTCCTCGCAGAGGATGGCGGTCGCCAGGATCGACGCGATGTTGCACAGGTCCCAGTTGGCCCAGTAGTGGGTGATGCAGGTGAAGTTGTGGTCCCGCAGAAAGCCGTGGTTGATCGGGTAGAACACGTTCAGCATCATCTGCTGGAAGGCTTCGAGGTCGAAGGCGCCGTAGTCACGCAGCAGTTCGCCGACGCCTGCGAACTGCCAGCCCTGGATGCCGGCGACCAGAATCGCGTCGGTGCTTCCCTGGATGGAGGTCAGGGTGCTCGACCAGGCGTTGCAGATGGCGGCGGCGCAGTCGGCATGGGCCGTGTCCCCGCTGATCAGCCAGCGCAGCGCGTTCTGGTAGGCGGCGGCGACGTCGTTGTAGAGGATCGTGTAGTTGTTGTTGGTCCCCGTGCCGCGGTAGATGACGGACTGCGGGTTGGCCGTCCAGGTGGACGCCGAGTGGGCGTTGGCGGTCAGTCGCTGCCAGCCCGAGTACCAGGGTTCGGCGTGTGCGGCCACCTTGACCTTGGCGCGGTTGATGTCACCGGGGTGGTGTATCCCACCGGGGTGGTTCCAGACGGTCGGCGCGGCTGCGGCGGGCCGTGCGGCGGCTGCGCCGAGCGCTCCGGCGAGGGCGAGACCGCCGGCGGCGCGCAGTACGCCGCGCCGGCTCGGCCCGGTAGGGACGGGGTGTGGTGTGCCTGGGGCGAGTGGGGGGAGGTCGTTGCGGCTCATGGGGAGGTGCGACTCCAATCGAACGGGGCCCTACCGGCTCTCATGACGAGGCGGCGGCCTCGGCCTCGGCGGTCGTGAGGAACTTCAGGCCGGTCACGTGCTCGTTCGCGTACCACTGCACGGTGTCGGTGGTGTAGTACCAGGTGGGCTTGCGCATCGTGTCGGCGATGACCACGCCGTTGACCACGAGGTTCTCGAACGTGACGTTCTTGATGGCGTGGTCGGCGTCGTAGCCCAGGAACAGCGACGGGTTGGCGTGGGTGCCCGTGTAGGTGAGGTTCTTGATGTAGACGTCCTCGATGCCGCGGCCGACCGAGGTGTTGTACTTCGTGTTGTACATGACCCTGAAGTTGAGGACCTGGCCCCAGCGGAAGTCCTCGATCCGTACGTCCTCGACGTGCACGTTCTTGATGAGGTTGGAGTCGCCCGCGTTGAGGGAGACGCAGCCCTGGTAGTTCATCTGGGGCTCGCGGTGGTCGAGGATGTCGAGGTTCTTGAAGACCAGGTTCTCGATCATCTCCGGCTCGTCGGTGTTGCCGTGCGTGCCCACGTTGATGGGGTGGGCGACGTCCGCCCACAGGGTGGCGTTCTTGATGGTGACGTCGCGGGTGTCGCCGTAGTGGGTGTCCCGGTGGGCGTAGATGGAGTGGCTGTCGTCGGCGCTGCGGACGAAGCAGCCGTCGTAGGTGATGTTCTTGGAGCAGTAGAGGGGGAAGCCGTCGCCCCACTGTCCCCAGGTGAAGACGCGCCCGTTCTTGACGTGGACGTTCTCGGAGTCGTAACAGCCCACGCCGGCACCGAGCATGATGATGCCCTCGACCCGGATGTCCTTGCCGCGCTCGACGTTCACACCGCCGGCGGTGCTCGTGGGTATCAGCACGCCGTGGCCCTTGACGGTCACCTTCTCGGCGTCCGTGAGGTCGATCCCGCCCAGGAGGACGGCACCGCCGGCCAGGTGGACGGTCTTGCCGCTGGGGACGGAGAGGAGGTTGACGGTGTGCAGGCCGGGGCCGTAGTAGAGGACGTCCGGGTCGTCGGCGGCGGGGGCGTGCTTCTCGACGCGGTTGGTGATGACGTGCAGGCAGTCGAAGACGTCGTCGTTGATCTGGACGACGAGGTCCTTCGGCTCGTCGAGCGTGAACCGCAGGGTGTCGCCGAGGAGTTCGGGCGTGATGCCGTACGAGTTCGGGCGCACCCTCGCCTTGGTCGTGCCGCCCTTGAGGTAGGTGACCTCCAGCTCCGCCGAGCCGCAGAAGTCGAAGTACACCATCGAGGAGTTGTAGACCTTGCCGGAGCCGGTGGTGGCGTTGATCTCCCGTGCCCGCGGCTGGTAGATGTCGAGGGTCTGCCACTCGCCGTCGGGGGCGGTGCGTACCCGCACCTTGAAGCTGGTGGTGGTCGCCACGCCCGACGGGCGGGGGTAGGTGACCAGCTCCGGCGCGGAGTTGTCCTCGTCGGCGCGGGCCGACGTGGCCGTCAGGTTGGTCAGCCCGGCGGCGAGGGCGGCGGCTCCGGCGGCCTGGAGGGTTCTGCGGCGGGTCGGGTTCGTGCTCATGTGCGGCTCCTTGGCGGGGTGGAACGTGGGTGGGAACGGGTTGCTTGCGGCCGGGGGCGGTCGGCGCGGCTCGTGTGGAGGAGGGTGACGGGCGGATCAGCGGATCGGCGCCCGGACGGTGACGAACGAGTGGGGCGGCAGGGTGAGCGCGAGCCCCCGGTCTGTCGTCTTGAGGTCGTCGAAGGGGCGCGGGCTGACCGCATCCGGGGCGCCGGGGGTGTTGTGGTCCTGCAGCCGGTCCGCGGTCAGGATGCGGGCGGTCGGTTCGCCGACGGAGCGGCCCCGCAGGTCGAGCGTGACCTCGGCGGGTTCCTCGGCGTCGAGGTTGGACAGCGAGATCAGCAGCGTCCCGTCCTTGACGCTGGCGGAGGCGGACAGGGTCTGAAGCTCCGTGTCGCCGACCGTGCGCCGGATGCCGTCGCCGCGCAGGTGGACGGCGAGTGACGTGGCGTCCTGGTGGCCCTTGTTCATCTCGAAGACGTGGTAGGTCGGGGTCAGGACGAGGGCGTCGCCGTCGGTGAGGAGCATCGCCTGGAGGACGTTGACGGTCTGGGCGATGTTGGCCATGTACAGGCGGGCAGCGTGCTGGTGGAAGATGTCGAAGTGGGTGGCGGCGACGAGCGCGTCACGCAGGGAGTTCTGCTGGAACAGGAACCCGGGGTTGGTGCCCGGTTCGACGTCCCACCAGGTGCCCCACTCGTCCAGGACCAGGCCGACCGTACGCCCCCGGTCGTAGATGTCCATGACCGTGGAGTGGCCGGCGAGGATCGTGTCGATCTTCCGGGCCGCGACCATGGTCCGGTAGTAGTCCTCGGTGTCGAAGTCGGTGGCGCTGCCCTTCGCCTCCCAGGGGCCGGCCATCGTGTAGTAGTGGACGGACAGGCCCTGGAAGAAGTTCTTCGGGGTGGCCTCGCAGCCGAAGCAGCTGATCTGCCGCATCAGCGTCTCGGTCCACCTGTAGTCGTCGTCGGAGGCACCCGAGGCGATGCGGTAGAGCTTGTTGTCGCCGTGGTCGCGGCAGTACGTGGCGTACTGCCGGGCCAGGTCGGCGGAGTACTCGGCACGCATGTTGCCGCCGCAGCCCCAGGTCTCGTTGCCGATGCCCCAGAACCTGACGCGCCACGGCTCGTCGCGGCCGTTGGCCTTGCGCAACCGGACCATGGGGCTGTCGCCCTCGCGGGTGAGGTACTCGACCCACTCGCTCATCTCCTGGACGGTGCCGGAGCCGACGTTGCCGCTGATGTAGGGCTCGGCGCCGAGGAGTTCGCACAGGGCCATGAACTCGTGGGTGCCGAAGTGGTTGTTCTCCTCGACGTCGCCCCAGTGGGTGTTGACCATGCCGGGTCGCTGGTCGTGGGGGCCGATGCCGTCCTTCCAGTGGTACTCGTCGGCGAAACAGCCGCCAGGCCAGCGCAGGTTGGGGATGTTCAGGGCGCGCAGGGCCTGGACGACGTCGAGCCGGATGCCTCCTTCGTTGGGTATCGGCGAGTCCTCCCCCACCCAGAAGCCGCCGTAGACGCAGCGGCCGAGGTGCTCGGCGAAGTGGCCGTAGAGGTGGCGGCTGATCGTCGGGCCCTCGATGTCGAGGTTGATGACCGCGGTGGCGTTGGGCACGGACGTACTCCTGCGTCGGTGTGGTGATGCGTGGGGTGCGATGGGTTGCGGGGCGTGGAGGTGCGATGGGGTGCGGGCG
>NZ_VJZC01000539.1 GCF_009377185.1 Streptomyces spongiae | reverse complement strand
GTCCGGGGCGGAGCACCGGAGATGGGATGGGTAGGAGCGGCGGGGGCGAGGAAATGGCTGGTCAGGCGCCGACTCGGCCGGTTAGGTGCTGATCGCTCACGGCGAACACCCAAGGGGGAACAATCCAAGGCTCACGTGCATTGAGTCGGCATAGCTCAACTTGACTGCCTAGGGAGAGATCATGGCTTCGACGTCCACACCGCTCACCCTCCCCGTACTGCCGCTCGATGACGACGTCGTGCTGCCGGGAATGGTGGTGCCGCTGGACCTGAACGACGCCGATGTACGGGCCGCGGTGGAGGCCGCGCAGGCCGCCGCGCGCTCGGAACCGGGGAAACCGAAGGTACTGCTGGTGCCGCGGATCGACGGCACGTACGCACGTACGGGGGTGCTCGGCACCGTCGAGCAGGTGGGACGCCTGGCCGACGGAGACCCAGGTGCGCTCATCCGAGGGCGCGGACGTGTGCGGATCGGCGCCGGGACCACCGGGCCGGGTGCCGCCCTGTGGGTCGAGGGGACCCGGGTCGAGGAGACCGTGCCCGAGCCGGTGCCGGGGCACGTCACCGAGCTCGTCAAGGAGTACAAGGCCCTCGCCACCAGCTGGCTGCGGAAGCGGGGTGCCTGGCAGGTCGTCGATCGCGTGCAGCAGATCGACGACGTCTCCGCCCTCGCCGACAACTCCGGTTACTCGCCCTTCCTCTCCACCGAACAGAAGGTGGAGCTGCTGGAGACCGCCGACCCCGTCACCCGGCTGAAGCTCGCCACCGAGCAACTGCGTGAGCACCTCGCGGAGCAGGACGTCGCCGAGTCCATCGCCAAGGACGTACAGGAGGGTGTGGACAAGCAGCAGCGCGAGTTCCTGCTGCGGCGCCAGCTCGAAGCCGTACGCAAGGAGTTGCGTGATCTGAACGGCGAGAAGGACGGCGAGGAGTCCGACGACTACCGGGCGCGTGTCGAGGCCGCGGATCTTCCCGAGAACGTCCGCGAGGCCGCCCTGAAGGAGGTCGACAAGCTGGAGCGGTCCAGTGACCAGTCGCCCGAGGGGTCCTGGATCCGTACCTGGCTCGACACGGTGCTGGAGCTTCCCTGGAACGAGCGGACCGAGGACGAGTACGACATCAGGGGCGCCCAGGCCGTCCTGGACGCGGAGCACTCCGGCCTGGAGGACGTGAAGGAGCGCATCACCGAGTACCTCGCGGTGCGCAAGCGGCGCTCCGACCGGGGGCTGGGCGTTGTCGGCGGGCGCCGTGGTGGTGCCGTGCTCGCGTTGGTCGGTCCTCCCGGTGTCGGCAAGACCTCGCTCGGTGAGTCGGTCGCCCACGCCATGGGACGGAAGTTCGTGCGCGTCGCCCTCGGCGGTGTGCGGGACGAGGCCGAGATCCGCGGCCACCGGCGTACGTACGTGGGTGCCCTGCCCGGCCGTATCGTCCGGGCCATCAAGGAAGCCGGGTCCATGAACCCCGTCGTCCTGCTCGACGAGATCGACAAGGTCGGCTCCGACTTCCGGGGCGACCCCGCCGCCGCCCTGCTCGAAGTCCTCGACCCGGCACAGAACCACACCTTCCGGGACCACTACCTGGAGGTCGAGCTGGATCTGAGCGATGTCGTCTTCCTGGCCACCGCCAACGTGCTGGAGGCCATCCCGGAGGCGCTGCTGGACCGTATGGAGCTGGTCCGGCTCGACGGGTACACCGAGGACGAGAAGGTCGTCATCGCGCGGGACCACCTGCTGCCGCGGCAGTTGGAGCGGGCCGGCCTGAAGAGCGACGAAGTCACGCTGGACGAGGGCGCGTTGCGCAAGCTCGCCGGTGAGTACACGCGCGAGGCCGGTGTACGGAACCTGGAGCGGTCCGTCGCCAGGCTGCTGCGCAAGGTCGCGGCCCAGCACGAACTCGGTGAACGGGAGCTGCCGTTCACGGTCACCGAGGCGGATCTGCGCGGGCTCATCGGGCGTCCGCACCACGTGCCCGAGTCCGCGCAGGACCCGGCGGAGCGGCGCACGGCCGTGCCGGGCGTGGCCACCGGGCTCGCGGTGACCGGCGCCGGTGGCGACGTGCTGTACGTGGAGGCGTCCCTGGCCGACCCGGAGACGGGCGCGGCCGGACTGACCCTCACCGGTCAGCTCGGTGACGTCATGAAGGAGTCCGCGCAGATCGCCCTCAGCTTCCTCCGCTCGCACGGCGCCGAACTGGAGCTGCCCGTGGGTGATCTGAAGGACCGGGGTGCGCATATCCACTTCCCGGCGGGAGCCGTGCCCAAGGACGGTCCGAGCGCGGGTGTCACGATGACGACGGCGCTCGCCTCGCTGCTCTCCGGCCGGCTGGTCCGTACGGATGTGGCGATGACCGGTGAGGTCTCGCTGACGGGCCGTGTCCTGCCCATCGGCGGCGTCAAGCAGAAGCTGCTGGCCGCGCATCGGGCCGGGGTGACGACGGTGATCATCCCGAAGCGTAACGAGGCCGATCTGGACGATGTGCCCGCCGAGGTCCTGGACAAGCTCGACGTCCACGCCGTCACGGATGTCCGGCAGGTCCTCGAGCTGGCGCTCTCCCCGGGGGAGGTGAAGGTGCCGGCTGCGGCCTGACGCTGACCGGTCCCGACGGTTCCGGGGCGGCGGGGGTTTTCCTCGCCCCCGGCAAGGAAGCCGCCCCGGAGAACACCCCCGGGAGAAGCAGGGCCGGAGGCCACCGTTGATCCGTCGCTGCGGAATACTTACTCAGCTGCGGCAATGGCGGCCCAACGGGATCAGGAGCGCTGACGTGCACGAGGGCGGTATCGGTGAGGGGCATCGGATCGAATCCGGCGCACCACAGGCGGGCATGGACCACGCCTTCCTGGAGCTGGAGCGGGAGCTGACGGTGTTCCTGCGGCGGGCCCGCGCCAAGTCCGGCGAGATGGCCCGCGCGGTCCACCCCGACCTGGAGTCCGCCGCGTACGGGCTGCTGGCCCGCCTGGACGAGACCGGCGGGCTGCGCGCCACCGACCTCGCCGCCTACATCGGCGTCGGCAAGGCCACGATGTCCCGCCAGCTCCGCGCCCTGGAGCACCTCGGGCTGGTGGCCCGTGAACCCGACCCCGCGGACGGCCGCGCCTGGCTCGTCCAGCTCACGGACGAGGGCCGGTCCCGGTTCCGCCGGGTGCGCGACGCACGGCGGGAGCGGTACGTGCGCCAGATGACGGGCTGGGACCGCCAGGAGGTCGCCGAACTCGCCCGCCTCCTCCACCAGCTGAACCAGACCAGCGAGGGCTGACGGCGGGCGGACAGGGAGGCCGCGTCACAGTTCCGCGTACACCACTGTCGCGTCGTCGTGCCGCTTGCTCCGCCCCAGGTGCGTCCTGTCGGTGTCGGACGTCTCCAGCGTCCGGACGCGCCGTATCAGCGCCCGGGCCCCCTCCTTCCGTACGACGGCGAGGAGGTCGGCCCAGTCGCCCTCGTGGAACTTCTCCACCCAGCGCGTGGCGCCGTCCGTCAGGGCGGCCAGGGCGTGGACCGAGGAGCGCGGCACCGTTCCCGTCACCGCGCGGGAGGCGACCGAGGGGTCGGCCGCGGCGGTGAAGAAGCCGCCCTCCTGGTTCCGCAGGGTCGCGTCGGTGAGCGTGGCCGAGGTGAGCGTGGCGCGCGGGACGCGGGAGAGACGGTCGTCGAGGATCGTCGTCACCGTGCCGTCCGGGGCCGCGAGCAGGAGCGTCGAGTCGGACAACACCAGGTACTCGACGCTCTCGGCACACCAGCGGGCCAGGACCACCGTGGCCTGTGGGGTGCGTGGGTGAGAAAGGTCACAGGTTTGCGCGTGGGAAGCGGCGGTACGAGAGATGGCCTGTGCGAGAGCTTCGGACAACGTCAAATGCCGTTCTGAAACGGACAGTTCGGTCAGGGCGCCACCGAGGCGGGAGGAGAACCAGGCGACCGAATGTCGACAGCCGTAGTCACCGGGCGGTGGCGTCACGCCGTCCAGGACGACCAGCGAACCGCCCTGTCCCGAAGCGGGCAGCGCGACCGCGGCGAAGTCCTCGTTGGGGCGGGCCGGGTCACCGGGCTCCGAGACGAGTTCCGTATGCATTCGGCCAGTCTGCACGAGGCCTTCACAACGACCGCGAAAGGCTGGCATTGGTCGCCTGAGGGTCCCGGCCAGGCAGGTCAGGCGTCGGGTTTGGCGTGGAATGATCGGGTCCGGTGAAGCGTGGCGGCGAATACTGCCAAAGGCCGCCGCCCACGTCCAATGGGCCCGCCGTGCGGCCGCAACGCGCTCGCCAAAGGAACTTGCCCGCCAACTCCGGTCCGGGGTTCACTCCTTCGGGTGGCGGGCCTGATGATGCGGGATCACCGTCCACCGGCACTGGGAGGGTCGGGAGCCGTACCGGGAAGACGCAAAGGTTGACGGAACGTCACCCGGGCCCATGGGTAAACGAGTCAGGAATGCGAGCACCGGTGCAGAAAATGCGGCCTCGGCGCACAGGCAAGCAGACGGCCTCCAAGGCCGCCCCGAACCCGGGGCAGACGGGCGACCAGCCCGCCGTCGGCACCGGACGCCCCGCGCACGTCCGCAACCGGCTCATCGGAGCCGTCGCCGTGGTCGCAGCCGCCATCGCCGGCGCGGGCGCGCCCTCGGTCCTCGCCGCCTCCAGCCAGCTGAACGACTCACAGAACCTGGTGACGCTCGCCGAGCAGACCCAGCAGGCGCTCACCCTCGCCCATGTCCTGGCCGACGAGCGGGACGAGGTCACCGCGTACATCGCCGCCGGGCGCCCCAAGTCCAAGGCCCCCAGCGAGGAGCGCAGCGCCCGCGTCGACCGGCGGGTCGAAGAGCTCAAGGCCGACGCGCCCGCGGGGCTGGGCCGGGACCTGAACGAGATCGCCACCGTCCGGCGCACGGCGCTCACCGGTAGGAGCAGCGCTGTCGAAGCGCACGAGGCCTACTCCACCACCATCGCCGAACTGCACGCCCTCGCCGAGGAACTGGCGGAGAAGCTGCCGCCCCGCGCGGGCGACGGCTCCCACGCGCTCGCCGAGCTCGACACCGCCGTCCAGCAGTCCGCCGCCGCCCGCGGACTGCTGCTGGCCGCGCTGAGCGTGCCGAAGTCCACGCAGACGGTCACCGACCCCGTGACCGGCCTGCCGACCACCTCGACCAGCACTTCGGCCGCGGACAGGAAGCAGCGCGACGAGCTCACCGCCGCCGCCCAGGAGGCCCGCGTCCGCTCCGCGGCCGCCCTCGACGACTTCCGCGAGACGGCGCCCTCCGCCGCCCGCTCCTCCTACGACTCCACCGTCACCGGTCCCGAGGTCACCTCCGCCGAGACCTACCTGGACAAGCTGACCGACCAGCCGAGGCTCTCCGACTCCGAGCTGAACACCGGCACCACGAAGCTGGACGCCGCGCTGTCCGCCCGGGTCGAGCTGATGCGCGGTGTCGAGGCATCCCTCAACGACCGGCGCACCAAGGACCTCGCCCAACTCCGCGACGACGACGTCACCGCGCTGGAGATCCGTATCGCGGTCCTCGGCGCCCTCCTCCTCGTCGCCATCGGCATCGCCACCGCCATGGCCCGCACCCTCACCCAGCCGCTGGCCGCGCTGCGCATCGGCTCGGCCCGCGTCGCCGCCGACCCGGCGACCGAGGAACCGGTCAGGTACACCGGCCGCAACGACGAGTTCGCCCAGGTCGTGCGCTCCGTCAACGCGCTCCACGCGCACGCCCTCGCCCTCCACGAGCGGCTCTCGCCCCTGGAGGGCGACCGCAAGCACCTCATCGGCCAGCGCCAGACCATGGCCGACGAACGCGACCGGCTGCGCGCCGAACTCGCCGCCGCCACCGCCCACCTGGAGCAGGTCCGGCACAGCATCCACGGCACCTTCGTCAACCTCGCCCTGCGCACCCTCGGGCTCGTCGAGCGCCAGCTCTCCGTCATCGAGGGCATGGAGGAGCGCGAGCAGGACCCCGAGCGGCTCGCCACGCTCTTCAAGCTCGACCACTTCGCGACCGTGATGCGCCGCCACAGCGAGAACCTCCTCGTCCTCGCCGGCGCCGAGCACGGCCAGCAGCACGCGAGCCCGGTCCCGCTCGTCGACGTCGTCCGGGCCGCCGTCAGCGAGATCGAGCGCTACGACCGCGTCCGCATCGCCGCGCTGCCGCCGCACGCGCACATCGCCGGGTTCGCCGCCGACGACCTCAGCCACCTCGTCGCCGAACTCCTGGAGAACGCCACCTCGGCCACGCCGCCCGAGCAGCCGATCGAGATCTCCGGCTGGCTGCTGGAGAACGGCGAGGTCATGCTCTCCGTGCAGGACGACGGCCTCGGCATCCCCGCCGACCGGCTGGAGCGGCTCAACGCCCGCCTCAAGCAGTTCGACCCCGAGGAGCCGTACGACCAGGAGGGCGGCGACGGACTCGGGCTCGGCCTGTACGTGGTGGCCCGCCTCGCCCACCGGCACGGTGTCCGCGTCCGGCTGCGCGAGCAGAAGCAGGGCGGTATCGCGGCCGTCGCGGTCGTCCCGAAGCCCCTGCTGGCCGCCACGCCGGCGACCGCCGTCCCCACCTCCGGACCGGCGTCGGCCGGCGCCGCCACGTCTCTGCCCGGCGCCGACGCCGAGGCCAACTCCAACCTCCTGCGCGGCCGCTCGACCGTCGTCGTCCCGGAGGCGGACGGCGACGGCGACCCGCTGATCGAGGCGGCGGAGCGCGCCCTGAAGGAGCGCGAGACCGCGGGCGAGCAGGAGGACACCGGGTACGGCGACGCCGTACGACCCGACGTTCTCGACGTACCCGACGTACCCGAAGAGGCCGCCGAGGCCGGGACGACGGTGCCGGAGACGGTCTCCGAGACCACGATGGAGCTGTTCGCCCCGATCCCGCCGACGGACCCGGACCCGGAC
>NZ_VJZC01000538.1 GCF_009377185.1 Streptomyces spongiae | reverse complement strand
ACCCCGTACCCACCACCCGACCACCACCACGCCCACCGCCACATCCACCGCCCAGCACGGCCAGGGCCTGATCCAGTTCGTCCTCGCCGCGCACGAGGGCCAGCGCAACACCCGCCTCTTCTGGGCCGCCTGCCGCGCCTACGAGAACGGCATCGGCCCGGACCTCGCCGACGCCCTGGCCGACGCCGCGGTCCGCACGGGGCTCACGGAACGGGAAGCGCGCTCGACGATCGCCTCGGCGGCACGGATGTCGGGGCAGCGGCCCTGAATATCGAAGAACACCAAGGGCGGCTGGCGTCCGCCGGCCACCGTTCATATAGCAGGGGAAAGCCACGGAGATGGTGGACTGTCGATCTGCGGTCGCGATCGGTCATCGCGAAGCCAAGAGGAGTCCATAGCTGTACGCCTGTGTGCGAGGACGTTGATGTCAGGAACTGATGTCAGGAACTGATGTCAAACAGCCCCGCCAACTGCGAGTCCTCCGTAAGGTTTCCGGCCGTGACGTCGTATGAGCGGTGGTCCCTGCTTGCTTCCTTCGGCTCCCTGCTCGTCAGTGTCGTTGCCTTCGGCGCACTGGCGTGGCAGCTCCTCCTGCTGTCTCGTAACACAGGCCAAGACCACGAAAGGCGCCGCAAGCAGGCGACCATGGAATACCTCACGGCCAACATGGATCGGCGTAAGGCGCTGTTCGACGAGGGAATACCTGACGAACGGGATCACGAAGCCACTGCCGCTCTGATCAACCGCTCACTGTCGGGCGACGATCAGGCGACGAAGCTGATCACGTCCTACCTCACGACCTTCAACTTCCTGGCTGTCGGCGCGCAGTCGGACGCCTTCGACCGAGAAGTCATTGACGAGGCATGGGGCGGCCTGATCATCGCCGTTTGGAACGGCTACCGGCCGTGGGCCGAGGCGCAGCGGAAGGAGCACGGCGAGCCGCGCGTGTGGGACAACCTGGAGTGGCTCGCCGGCCAAATGGAGCCACGCCGATCCGTCATTCCCACTGGAGGCAGCGGAAACCTGCCTCCGCGCGGAAACCTGCCCCCACAGGGACAACCTGTGCCGTAGCGAGCCCTGTGCCGTAGCGAGCCATGCGCCGTAGCGAGCCCTGTGCCGCGGCCCGACCCACCAGGTACCGCTCTTCGTCTCGATCGTGGTGGGCGCTATGACGGTCATCCCCGGCCGCGCGACGCTCTGGCGGGGCCGCCTCCGTCCGGTCCTGGTCGCCACGTACTTGGTGCCGGCGGTGCCGCCGCGGCGGCGTCCTTCGTACGCAGGCCCGGGATCAGCACCGCCGCCACCGCCAGGTGCATCAGAGCCAGCGCGGCCCGGGTGCCGCCGTCCATGCCGTCGCCGGTCAACGGCAGGAAGGACATGACCAGTACGGCGACGGCCACCCCGGTCCAGACGACGCGGGCGCGCCGTACCCCGAACCGCTCCAGGGCGGCCAGCAGCCCCCAGCCGGAGAGCGACGCGAGCAGTGCGACGGCCGCCACGGGCACGGCGCCGATGTCGAGCGTCTGCCCGCCGTCGATGATCCGCAGCCGGTGCCCCAGTACCGGGTCCGCGACCAGCCACACCAGGACAGGCGCCAGGACCGCGAGGCCCGAAGCCCCTGAGCGCCGTCTGCGCTCGCTCACTCGGCGCCCCCGGAGAGCGCCCCGTTCAGGAAGACGTCCACCAGCTCCTGCGGGGTCAGGTCCGGCTCGTCCTCCGTGCGCGGCTGGGTGAAGAGCAGCCCGAAGAAGAGGGCCGCGATCTGCTCCGGCGGCCGGCGCAGGGCCGCTTGGTCGGGCTCCAGCAGCTCCACGAGGGCCGCGCGGATACGGGTCGTCGACTCGTTACGGCCCGCGCCGCGCACCGTGCCGGGGTGCTTGCCGCCGCGATGCCCCAGCGTGCCGGCGATCGCGCCCATCCTGGACAGGTGCGCCTGCAGCGCCTCGGCCGCCTCCGCGAGCCGGTCGGGCAGCGGTTGGGATACGTCGATCGCGTCGAGCTCGCGGACCGCGTGCTCAGGGGAGAGAGCCTCGGCCATGCAGGCGTGCAGCAGCTCGTCCTTGTCGGCGAAGACCCGGAAGATCGTGCCCTCGCCGATGCCCGCGGCGCGGGCGATCTTCGCGGTCGTCACCGCGGCGCCGTACTCGGCGATCAGCGGGATCGCGGTCTGGATGATCATTTTGCGGCGCTGCTCCGGCGTCATGCCGGGGGCGCGGCGGCGGGTGGTGGTCTGGTTCTCCTCAGGCGCTGTCATGACCACGAGAGTACGGAGTGAGTACTCACTCCGTCAATGAGTGAGTACTCACTCCGTGCACTCTTCCCCGACTCGACGAGGCCCCGCACCACCGTTCGTTCACCCGGCTCAGTACCTGGAGGCCGCTACCGAGGCAGCCCTGTAGCACTCCTCCACTATCTGCGGAAACCGTCGCTTCTTTCGAGCCTTCGCGGCATTCGTCAGGTCGATCCATCCGGACCGGCCGACTCTCCAGTACTCCCGCCCTATTTCTCCACGAAAGAAGGAGTCGAGGTTCAGCCGCAATTGCGCCTCGGTGACATCCTTCGTCATGTAGGCCGAGTAATACCAGGAGAAGATCAGGTTCGCAAACATCAACTGCCTGCCCCTCCCCTCGCTTTCGTTGGGCATGTCACCACCCCAGCAGGACCGCAGCTCCGAATCGCTCATCGACATGACGATCAGCTCGCGATGATGCGTCCTCATATTCTCATCCTGGGCCATCTTCATTTGCCGAGACTGATAGAGAAGCGATACCGCAATGACGGCGAGAGCGGCGGTGGAGATGGCCAGCGAGATCAGCGAAACAGCCTGATTCATTCCAAGTACCCCCGTTGCTGTCTTTAGCCATCACTGACTGCCCAGACTGCGAGGCACTTCAAACGGACCCTCCCCTGGGGTACCGCGAGAGCCCCAAGCGAAATCTGACCCGCAGCGTGCCCGTCCCTGCGGGACCACACGGCGCCGAGGGGAGCCCGGGCAGCACAGCGGCCCCTGACCAGTTGCCTGGTCACTTCGCCCACTCCTCATAGGGAGGTTGATCCAAATGCCGTCTCATCGTCTCGCGGGCGGTGAACTTATCGGGGAGCCATTCCGATCGGAAACCGAGGTTTGCAGTAGACAACCCAGCCTCCCGAGTGAGCAGCCACGATCTCTCCAGCATGACGCCCTTCCAGTCCCTCCAGTTCCCGGAGGTGAGGGTGGTCTAGGTGCTGCTCCTTGTGCTGGTGAGCTGTGGAGAGGGCACGGATCCGCTCGGACCGGTACCCGAGGTTGCAGGTGACAACCCAGCCCTGGCCATCGGCACCAACAACCTGCGCACTGTGCGTGATCTCCATTTGATCCACCATCTAGCCGCGGCGGCCGTCTAATCGGAAAATGATCGCTCGCTCAGGACATCAGCGTCCAACCCTTGAACTCGCCTTGGTCCCTGCGGTACAGCACTGAAGTACAGCAACCACAGCAACCGGGCATGGCCAAAAGCCACTCTGAGGGACCGAACGAGGGTTTCTATGACCCTTGTTGACCGATCTCTGTAGAGTTACGGATCAGAAGTTCCCGGTGCCACACCCGTGCCAGATCCAGCGAGGAACCACGGGGAACTGCGGTGGCCGGCAGGTAGCTGATCCCGTATCCGTCCATCTGAACGTCTCCCAGGTCAGAGCCGCACACCCCTCGCCTCGCTCCTGAAGGGGTTGTCCAGCCCGCTCACCGAGTCCACACCCGCAGGAACTCTTCGGCCGGGACGGCCTCCAGCGGATCCTCTTCAGGATCGATCGCTTTGTCTGTCAGGAAGCCGTGCTCGTCCTCCAAGTGCTCCCCGCTGTACCGGTGGAGCTGGCCGTCCGAAGTCAGCTCGGCTTGCTTGATGACAACCAACTCACCGCGGTCAGGTACGGCCTCGATGTACCACAAGCCGCCCTCCTCGTCCGCGTGGCGGAAGTGGTGCCGCTGGGTGGCGGCTTCATCGAGTGCTCGGAAGTACGCCTCGGTCTCTGCTTTGATGCGCTCCAGGTCAACCACGGGACCATCGTGTCAGCGAGCGCACGCGGGTTACTCCGTTCTGACATCCACGAGTGACATCACCGGCGCCGGACGTCAGCACTCCCAGGCGGTCTGGCACAGCCAGCGTGGCCAGGAGGCTCCCCGATGGTGCCGAGGAGCGATCGAACTCCTAAAGCGGTGGCTCCCTGACAACCAGCGGCAGCGGCCAGCCGGCGCAGGCCACTGGTGCGCTGCCGTCCTCGGTGTGAAAGAGCAGGGTGGTCCATGTCCGATCGGCAAAATCGATCATCCCTGTGCGCACGGGCTGGCCATGTTCGCGGATGAGTTGCACTGCTCGTTCCAGCCCAAGAGGTTCGAGTCCGTGCATCCGCATGCGCTGAAGACGGCGCTTGAAGACTCCGGCATGCCGGCCTGCGGGTTGTGCCCGATCTCCCACCCAGTAGGTGGCGCCGCTGCGGAGGGTGGCCAGAGCTATCACGGACGCCTCGTCATCACCTGCCAACAGCGATTCCAGACAACCCCAGCTGATGAGGATCTCTGAAATCGTCCAGGGACCCCCGCCCTCCACTTCGTTGCGTCTTGAAGCGTGTGGGGAATGTGGGGAGTGAAGGACGCGGGTGAGGGCCCAGCGACCGAAGCCGCCGGCGCCGGCCTGGCGGCCGTCCAGACCGGCGGACGGGTCGACGTCACGCAGGGACGCCGAGCGGCGGGTGCTCGAGCACGCGGGGCTTGTACTCGACCAGCTGGATACGGCCGTCGAAGGTGCGGTGCTCGATCATCTCGAGGGCAACGTCCGGATAGCCGTCGTAGATGCGTTCTTCGCCCGTGGCCCCGGTGATCACCGGGAACATCACGACCCGGAAGCGGTCGACGAGTCCGGCTCGTAGCAGGGACCGGCACAGGCTTAGGCTGCCGATCGTGCTGAGGAGCCCCGAGCCACTCGACTTCATGGCGCGGACCGCCTCGACGGCGTCGTCGCGGACGAGCCTGGAGTTGGCCCACGTCAGTGGCTCCTCGAGTGAGGAGGAGAACACCACCTTGGACGCTTGCGTGAGCTCGTCGACGGACGCCTCTTCTTCGGGCCTGAACTCGTCTTGGCCATTCGGAACCTCGCCTGCGGCGAAGCCCGACATCAGGCGGTAGGTGTTCGCTCCCATCAAGTAGGTGGCCTCGGGCTGCTCGCCGAGCCATGCGAGGTACTCCGGGCCCTCGAGGCCCCAGAACCCGGGCCATCCCTCTCCCGATGCGTGGCCGTCGAGGGAGGTGATGAAGTCGACGAGAAGCTCCGACATGGCGGTGTCCTTTCCTGGGGTGTCACGAGCTTGGACCGGCCGGGAGCCACAAACTCATCGGCCGCGCTGTGGAGTAACGAGAAAACCCATGACGCTGCAGCCGATCAGGTCGGCGGAGCGGCACTGCTTCGGAGGGCCGGAGGCCTACATGATTGCGGCATGCACGCAGTCGGGAATGATCTCCACGCTATTGGGAACGGCGGTTTGAGTTCTGTCAAAGCCCCAGCTCAGCCCCACCCGCGAACGGCCCACCCCGCTCTACTGGGTGATCGGTGAGGCCTCGCTGCCCGACGTCGACAGCGGGTACTTCATCCACTCACCTGCGACGGCGGCGGAGCACTTCCGTGAGTACGGCCCCGCTCCGATCGACGGCGAACCGATCGCGCCGGTCTTCGCCAGCGCCGGCGGGGGCCGCACACGCAGCGGCCGTCTGCCTGCATCACGGCGCGTACCAGGCCACCATCACCCCGCGCAGTGACGCCTACCTCGACCTGGCCCCGCTGTACCGCAACCTGGTGAAGGAACTCGCGCTGACCGCCCACGACGGTGGCACCCTGCACGTCATGGTCAAAGGCGGTGACTGGGTCTTCGGCTCCCTCCTCGTGGACGAGGCCCTCCAGGCCATCGGACTCACCCGCGCTCAGCTGCCCGCCCGCCTGTTCTGCCCCCAAGTGGTCACCGACACCGGGGCCAAACTCTCCAAGTCCCTGATTCGGGCCGGTCGTGCCCACTTGCCCGAGGGCGCCGCCGACTGGATGCTGCCCGACGCGCCGGAAGCATACGGGGCCATGATCACTCGCCCCAAAGCAGCTCCAGCCCAAAGCCGTTCCACCGACCTAGACGACCTGCTCGCGGGTGGGTCAGACGGAATCCGGCTGCGGACCTGCGTCCTCAGGTACCCCCCATGCACCTACCATCGCGATCTTGCGCTGCTCCAGGAGGAGATGGAGAGCGTCGTACAAGGTGGATGGGTCTGTGTACGCCTCCCGCGCCATCACGAGACGGGCCTCCGCCTCTAGAACACGCCAAGCCACTTTGCGGCGCTGATTGACAGCCGCACGTGAGTCACTGCGGAGAAAACCCTCACCTGCGGAGAAGCCAGCGGCCAACAACGCGAGGAGAGCCGCAGGCACACGCAAGTCAGCAGACGCTAGTCCGGCGGCTCCAGAAATTGCAGCCAGCACAGCGGCAGGAAAGCCCAGGAGGATGTGGGTTGAATGCCAGAAACGCGCCCAATTGCGAGCCCGCAACCCCTGGTGAGTAGCCTCTTCGACAAGCCGCGCAACCTGGCGCCGCATCTCGGTCATCTGTTCGGCCTCGCGGGCGGAGCCTGGCGCCCAGTCACCAGCTGCAGGAGAGCCATCGGCCATGGGGAGATATTCGCCCATCAGTGCACAAAAAGCAACGAAATCGCCATCGATTCAGCACTGGATCACGGCCCTCACCCAGTTGATCGTCAAGCTGCTGAGAGTCGTGCCCCTGGCGTGCCCGATCGAGCGGGGAATACCGGGGAACAGCGGGCGCCCACACCCACCGCAGCGTAACGGCCCCTGACCGATCTACCTGGTCAGGGGC
>NZ_VJZC01000537.1 GCF_009377185.1 Streptomyces spongiae | reverse complement strand
GGTGCCCACCCCACTCCCCGGCGGGGACGGGCCGCCACCGGAGACCCAAAGGGCGGCGCATGTCCCGATGACCCCCGCCCCCGCGTCCTTCCCGGTTCCCCCCGGCGCGGGGGCGGGTCCACCACTCACCCGGAGCTCTACCGCTGAACGCACACCCGCCGCTCCGCGGCGCAGTCCTGCCCATCTATCGAGGGGAAGACGCGGTGACCACCTATCCCGTATCGCCGAACACCGTGCTCGCCAACGCGCTCACGCACGCTGAGGACTTGCTCAGGCCGCGCATTGTCGATGCGTCTCCGACGCGGATCGTGTTCGTGGTGGGAACGCAGATCAACGGAGCCCCGCACATCGGGACGTCTCTGGTTCAGTCGCTCACGTTCGCCACTGCGGCCCGTATCCGGGAGAGGTTCGGCGTACCGGTCGAAGTCCAGTTCAGCGCCCTCGACAACGCCCCGTACGCCATCGTCACCGACAACGAGACCGGTCACCGCTACCAGCGGTCCTACGCGCACGCCCTGGGCGCGGCCGACATCGTGGAACAGGTCGACAGGCTGTACCGGCCGCTGTTCAGTTCCCTGTCCGAGCGCCTGCACGTGTCGTACTCCGTCGAGACCTACAGCCAGCAGCAGGCTGGCGAGCACTTCCGCCGTGCCTGGCTGCGGGTGCTGCCTCGCATGGACGCCGCCCGCTGGTACCTGTCTCCGTCCTCCGGCGTTCCTCACATCCGTGTCCCTTGCCCACGGCCTGGCTGCGGGTGGGCCGAGAAGTACGCCGAGCGAACCCGTGTCCGTGGCGACGGGTTCGAGCGGGCAACCATCTCGGCCGTGTGCCTGCACCATGGCGCCTACGAGATCGTCATCGAGCCGACGAACGGCGACTACCTGGACCTGGCCACGCTGTACAGGAACCTGGTCAAGGAGCTGGCCATCACGGGATCGGTCGGCACGCTGCACGTCATGGTCAAAGGCGGAGACTGGATGCCTGGCTGCCTCCTCGTCGACGGCGCCCTACAGGCCGTCGGCCTCACCCGTGGACAGCTGCCCGCCCGGCTGTTCTGCCCCCAGGTGGTCACGGATACGGGCGCGAAGCTGTCCAAGTCCCTCATCCGGGAGGGCCGAGCGTCCCTGCCCGATGGGGCAGCGCCGTGGATGCTCGACACCCGAGAATGGCCGGGGTCGTTGACTGAGTACGTCGATCGCCTACTTGCCCTGACCGAGGTGTTACTCGCCGACCCTCGCCACTTCTTCCGCTCGTACTCGGCTGGCGAACTCGGTCGGCTGATGACCACCGCAACACCAGCACCTAGGAGCGTTCCCGCCCCATGACGGAAACCGCCGCTGCTCGCGTCCGCGAGCTGAACCTTTACCGTCGGTACTTCGATCTCGTCGCCGCTGGCCGCAAGACGATCGAGGTTCGGGTGAAGTACCCCCACCTCGAAGACCTCGCTGCCGGAGACGTGATCCGCTTCCGCATCAAAGGCACGGACGAGACATGCGACGTCCGGGTGAAGCGGGTGGCCGAGTACGCGACGTTCGAGGAACTGCTCGACGGTGAGGGCCCGGCGAACGTCAACCCTGCATCGGGCCGTGAGCAGCAGCTCGCCAACATCCGAGAGATCTACTCCGCAGAGAAGGAAGCCCTCGGCGCACTCGCCATCGAAATCGAGCTGCTGCCCCAGTAAGCCAGCCGTGCAAGCTCCCCGCCCCTAGAGACAGCACGGCTTCCCCGGCGCCCGTCACACGAGCGACGGGCGCCAACAACGGGAGACCGGACCGCCCCTCAGCCTGGACAGCAATCCGGGGTGGTCCGGTCAAGGAATCCCTGATCAGGACCCCGGTGCCGATGGTACCGGGGCGGTCGGCGTGCCCGAACGTGGGTGCGGCTGCAATCCCCGCTCTGTGATGTCGAGTTGGAGAGGACCATTCTTGCGGTTCGGCCGATGGAAGCCCAGTTCTGACCTAAGCCACCGAAAGTCAGCCACGGCGGCGAGTACGCCGACTGAGCACCCGTCACGTGTGCTTCCAGCAACCCCGCGCCGGCCTCAGCCACGCTTCTTCCATGCGTCGCGGACCGCATCCCGATCCGACCTGGGCGTTGCCGACGCGGCCTGTCCACTGGGTTCGGGCTGCGGTTGTCTGGGCCATGTCGCCCCGAGCGGTGGGCGGTTGGGTGGCCTGGTTGCGCTTGGTGGGTGTCGGCCTGGTCCTGGTCCTCGGACTGGTCGGGTTGCTTCCTGGTCTGGCTGTTCGCCATGGCGGTGCTGCGCGCTGAGCGGGTGGGGGCCGCCGGAGCGGTGGCGAAGACATGGAGCGGCGGCGGCCCATGGCCGCCAGCGCGCGCGGCCCGCCGTAGGCGGGCCGCCTTGATCCAGTAAAGAAACTCTGCACAGCTCCGGGGCCCTGGGCCTGTGGCCGGTCGCAGAGCATGCGCTGACCCTGACTTCCCGCCCGCTCGCCGGTTCCTGCGCCGCTTTAGACCCAATAGATCCGCATTCCTGACTGTTTGATCTGGCGGTCGCCGGAATTTATCCACAGGCGGGGGATTGCAGGATGCCATTGCGCGGCTGGTCGGGGCTCACCGGGCCACTCCGTGACCTTTTCGTGACCTTGGTCGGGTGCTGGTGGTCGGCTTCATGGTCGGTGGTGAGTGGTGCGCTGATTTTTGCCCGGCGACTGTCACACCGACTGGCTCTCCGGCACCTGTAGCAAGCGAGTAAGGGCGGCCGACTGGAGATGGAGAAGTGGCGTGGAGCATAGGAATGGGGGTCACACCGATGCGGATTTCGTCAGCCCTATAGGCGATCCCCGATGGATCAAGCGGCGCAACATAGCACCGAAGTGCCGGTTACCCAAACCGGCGATTCTCCGGACTATTGATGCTCCTGGCCGACGACCGGAAGGACGAGTGACGTGCACGCACGGAGTGGCGAATTCCCGCCCAGCAGGACGCAGGGGAGTCCGAGGGACGGGTTTTTGCCCGCCCTGCGGGAGTGCAGCGCCGCGCGCCTCGTACGTGTCCGGTCGAACAGGTAGACCTAGCTCAACAGCCGCGATGACGGCTTGCCGAGCGCTACGGGCTGGCCCTGATCCGGGGGTGGATGACTGCTGGGGAAGCCCTCGGCGGTTGGCTGAACGCAACAACGGCAAAGCAGCGAACGGGGAGACATGACCGGGCAGATGCGCGACTCAGAAAGGGAGTTGATCACCATTCACAGCCGGGAGGCGGCAGAGGTGGCCGCACTGGTCTGCGAAATGAGGGCCATGGTGGCAAGGCTCGGCCGTGAAGCGATGGAAATTCGAGAGGAGATCGTTCGGCTTAAGACGGCGGCGACTGCTGGGCCTTCTTCAGCGCCTCGACTTCCCGACGCAATTCCTGGTGATCCGCGCTGAGCGCTCGGATCTCGTCGCGCAGGGCGGCGAGTAGTTCGACGAGGGAGGACCCGGCGGATTCGTTGTCGGGCTTCCCCTCCTCGACTTCTTCGTCCGGCTCTTCGGTGCCTTTCTTGGCGAGGTACCAGGCAGGCGGGTTGTAGTCGATGGTGAACTCGCCCGTGCGGTCGGCGACGTCGGCGACGAAGCTGCCCCGGCCGTGGATGGTGTAGATCAGCCCTTCGTCCCGCAGCACGTTCAGGGCACTTCTTGCGGTCATGTTGGCGACGCCGAAGCGCTCTTGCAGCTCACGGACAGACGGCATCTGTTCGCCGGGCTTGAAGCGGCCTTGCTTGATGTCCCGCCGAAGCTCGTCGGCTGCATGCTGATACGGCGGCCGGCGGTCCTGCTTCTTCTCTGGCGGGGGAGTCATGTCCCAAGGGTAGCCACTCCTAGCTCCCCTAGCACACCCCACTGACATAGCTGAACTGCGCACCAGATACATAGCTCACCCTTGTGACTTGACAGTGCTAGGTGAGCGAGGTTCTATAGATCACGCTCCTCCACTCGGCGGAGCACCTATCGAAAGGACGTAACACCCATGGCACGTATCCGTGTTGGCCTGCTCCCCACCGCTTCGTTCATGGTCGGAACCCTGCCGGTGCCGAAATACGCGGACGCTGAGAAGACTCAGTTCGCGACCGACCGCGAGACCAACGCGAAGCTCTACACGATCACCCTCTTCTTCATGGAGGAGGACCGCGCCGAGGCACTGAAGATCACCGTTCCGGAGACCGGTCTCCCCAACGGACTTAAGCCGGGTCTGCCGGTGATGCCGGTGGAACTGTTCGCCACCCCGTGGGCCCGGATCTTCAACGGCCAGCTCTCGGACGGCATCGCCTACCGCGCCAGCCGCCTGGACCTGGTCGACGGTTCGGCCGCTGACGCCGCGTGAGCGACACCGTGTTCCGGTTCGGCGCTGAGCGCAGCTACCCGCTAGCTCACGCCGGGCCGGACCCCCGGTTCAGCGAGTCGCTCGTCAACTCGGTGACGGCCGTGCTCGTTGGCTACGGCTACCCCAGCCTGGCGGCTGTCGAGGGCAGGGCGGCTCTCGAATCGGCCCTCGTGGCCTCCCTCCACAACTCGCAGGAGAAAGACGCATGAAGGACTTCAACGATCCGACGGGTGGGGCCTTCGGCTATGGCCTCCTGGTAGTCGGTGTGGCGCTGACAGTGCTGGTGAGCTGGTCGGTCTGGTGGGTGGTCCGCTACGTGCGCGCCGATGTCATGACCCGCCAGTCCATCCGGCAGGCCGTGCGCGTGCGGCGGGGCTGGAAGCGGCTCGCACCGATGCTGAAACTGTCGGCCACAGACAAGACGCCGACCGCGATGGCCTCGCTGGCGAACACGGACGGCAAACCGATCAAGCCTCGCATCCTGGTCCCGGCCCTGAAGGTCACGCACGACGCCTACGGGGTGATCGCGCGGGCAAGCTGCCTGCCCGGCGTCGGTCTGGAACAGTTCCAGAAGGCGGCCCCTCACCTGGCCGACGCCTGGAAGTGCACGCGGGTCGCCGTCACCCAGGACAAGCCTGGACAGGTACTCATCCGTGGTGTGCGGCTCGATCCGCTGAAGTTCACCACCGAGCACCATCCCACGGGTGACGAGCCGGAGGAGATCGCCCGGTGGGACCTGGGCTTGGACGAATACGCACAACCGGTGTCCGTCGACCTCACGCAGGTGCCCGGCGTGACCGTGGCTGGCCTCCCCGGCTTCGGCAAGACCTCGCTCATCAACGGGCTGATCTGCGACTGGGCACCCTCGCCCGCGATTCAGTTCGTCTGCGCCGACGGCAAGGTGTCCACCGCCAGGGAGGGCGACTACGCCCACCTCGTGAAGCGGATGTTCGCCTTCGTCGGCGATGACCTCGAAGAGGCCAACGCTTTGTTCCGGAGCCTGGTGGAACTGCGCCGCGCCCGTGTCTCGGCGGCTGAACCCATCCTCGGGGTGCAGAGCATGTGGGAGGTCGGGCCGTCCGCAGTGTGGCCGCTCGTCGTCCTGATCATCGATGAGGCGCACACCTACTTCCGCGACCACAAGGGCAGTGACCCCAAGACGAAGAAGCTCGCCGCGCTCGCCGCCGAGAACGCCCGGCTGGTTGAGGACCTGGTGAAGAAGGGCCGCAGCATGGGCATCCTCGTCATCCTCGCCACCCAGAAGTCCACCGGTGACGCGATCCCCACGTTCATCCGCGACGTGTGCCCTATCGGACTGTCCTTCGCGCAGAAGACCGCCGAGGCTGCCGTTGCCGCCCTCGGTGAGGACATCCGGGAATGGCCCGACGCCAACCCGATCAACCTCCAGGACCGCGCCTACGTCGGCGTCGCCTCCATGAACCACCAGTCCCAGCCCGGCTTCACCCGCATACGCACGCCCTATGTGTCCGGCAGGGACTCCGCCTACATCGCCGCCCGTACCGCCCACCTCACCGCCGACCCGGCCGACCTGCTCACCGCCCAGCTCCCCGGCGTCGAGCTCGGTAAGTCCGACCCGGACGACACCACCCCGACCATGGCGGCCTGACCACCCGTCGGGCCTCCCCCTACGTGGCTTCACCCGGAAAGAAAGGAGGTGAACACCCATGACTGAGGACCGGATCACTCAGCGCACCGTCACAGCCGTGATGATCGTCATCGCCGCGCTGGCGTTCGTCTTCTCCTTCGGCAACGTCTGGGCCCTGGCCCTGCGCCTGGGCGTCCCCGCCCCGATCGCACCGCTCATCGCCCCGATGGTGGACCTGTCCGTGGTCGGCCTCCTGGTGGCCCTGCGCTTCCTCTCTCTGCGCGGCGTCCCGGCCGCGGAGATGAAGGCGGCCACCCGTCTCATGCACTTCTCCGGTTTGTTGACCCTGGCCCTCAACGTCGCCGAACCTGTCGTCGCCGGGCACTACGGCCGCGCTGCCGTCGACGCCGTCGCCCCGCTGCTGCTCCTCGGCTGGGGAGCGGTCGGGCCGCAACTCCTGCGCTCTTTCCACGCGGTCAACTCCGGCGCCACGGCCCCGGCCCTGGCTTCCGAGACAGGAGCGGTCCAAGAGTCCGCCCCGACCTCCGCCGAGTCGGAACCCGCTACGACGCCCGTACCCCCGGCCCTCGTTCCGGCGCCTGCTCCCTCGCAGCCCTGTCCGGCCGCACCCGCTGCGGCTCCCGCCCCGGCCGTGCCTGTGGCCAAGGTTCCTGAGCCGCTGCTGACCGAAGCGCGCTCGATCGCCGCATCGCACCATGCCGAGCACGGAGAAACGATTACTCCGGCTCAGCTCAAGATGCGGCTCGGTATCGGCCTGCCGATGGCCACCGCCCTCCACGCCGCCCTGTAGGGCCATACCCTCCGCCGGCCTTCCCGGCACCACCCGCCCTGCCCGCCCCTGGGCCCGATCCGTCATGCCTGCGGGCAGCAGCCCGAGCGCACTGAATCGCTGCTGCCCGCAGGTCCCACCCTCGCGCCCGAAGGGAGACCCCGCCAC
>NZ_VJZC01000536.1 GCF_009377185.1 Streptomyces spongiae | reverse complement strand
CCGCCGTCCCGGCCGTCGCCCGCGATCCCCGGTATCCGGAAGCGCCCCGGCTCCGGTGCGGTGCCCGAACGGGGTGGCGCATCGGCGGAGCCACCCGCACCGGCCACCGCGCCCGACGCCGGAGTCGTGTCCTCGACCACGTCGACCCCGAAGTCCCGCGCGACACCGGCCAGTCCGTCCGCGTACCCCTGCCCCAGGGCCCGCAGCTTCCACGCCGGGCCACGCCGGTAGATCTCGGCGAGCAGCAGTACCGTCTCGCGCTGCGGGCGTGGCGGGGTGAAGCGGGCGACGACGTGTCCGCCCGGACCGGTGACGTGCAGGGAGGGAGCGGGCAACTGCCCGAGGGGTGTTCCGGGATCGGCGGGGCTGATGGCCACGGTGACGCGGCTCGCCCCGGCCCGCAGCGCGGCCGGATCGACGGTGAGCTCCGCGCCCGCCAGCCGGATCCCGGGCGCCGTCCGCTGGTTGTAGAACACGAAGTCGCCGTCCCCGCGCACCTTCCCGCTGTCGTCGGTGACGAGCGCGGACACGTCGAAGGGGCCCGGCACCCGGAGAGTCAGGGTGCCGCCCGGCAGGGGCAGATTGCCCCCGGGAACCAGCTCGCTCATTGCCGCCGCCTGTCGGTGTGACCGTCAGCGGGACAACGTGTCACCTGCGCAGAGGAGTTCCCGCCTCACTCTCCGGTACCTCCGCGCGGGCGGCCCGCAGGGACCTGAGTGCCAGCAGCAGGACTCCCACGTCGTCCAGGTAGACGGGGTCGGGCAGCAGGTCGGCCGGCAGGACGAGATACAGCACCGCGCCCCAGAAGACCCAGCGCGGCCCGGCCGGCAGTCCGGCACGGCGCAGGTCACGCCGGGCCCGCACCAGCCGCACCAACAACGCCACCGCGACACCGAGTACGACGGCCGCGAGCACCGCGGCGACCACCACCCACGTCCAGGTGTCCCCATCCATGAGTCCTGCCCCTCGCTCGCGACGCCCGCCGACCGGCCGGCTCCTCCCTTCGTCTTGTTCCCGCAACGGCCGGTCGTACCGCCGTTTCGTCCGCCAGGAGGAAGCACGCGAGGAGCACCAGGAGCAGGGCCCGTCAGTGCGAGGCGCGCGCCAGGCTGCTGTCCGTGAGGGCCTGGCTGACCGCACGGATGCTGCGGGCGATGTGGTTCAGCTGCATGACTTCCGCGGCGTACATCTTGATCGTGTGCTCGATGACCGACTCGGTGAGCCCGAGGCGCGGCAGTTCGGCCCGCGCGGTCTGCAGGGCGGTGCGCGCGACCCGTATCTCGTGCTGCACCTGGATCTGGGCGTGACGGGCCAGCAGGACCGGGTGGCGGAGCATCTGCGGGTAGCTGCCGTAGCGGGCCGGCACCAGCTCGCGCAGCCACTTGGCGGCCGACCGCTCCCAGTCGTAGCTTCCCGGTGTCTTCACCTGACACGGCCAGTCCGAGCTGATCGGCGAGTAGGTGAGGGCCATGATCATCGCTCCGGTCTTACGTCGACGCCAAGGGTGGGAGACTGGGCGGCCCCGGTCCAGGGGATGACCGGGGCCGCCATGCCCGGGGCGCCGTGGCGGGTAGGAGCGGACGGTCCCGGGCTGACGTCGTGGCCCGGAGTTCCGGCCGGGTCACGATCCGCGAGCAGTATTTATATATACCGATGAGTTTGCAAGGACATGAAAAAATTCATACCAGGATGCGGCTGAATAGTCGCATGTTGTGAAGGTGGCGGGAGCCGCGCGGGGACGGGCCCGGCGGGACCGGGCGCGCTCAGTCCTTGAGGAAGAACTGGTGCTGCTCCGCGATCTGTTCGTACTCCTCCAGCCGTGCCTGCGTGCGCTCGGGATCCGCGTCGGTCATGGCCTGGAGCAGCGCCCCGGACATCAGCACGGGTGCCGCGTACGAGTCGAAGACCAGGCGTGATCCCGTCCCCGTGGTGAAGACGGCGTCGGCCTCGTCGGCCAGCGGTCCGAGCGCCAGGTCGGTGATCAGGGCAACCTTCAGACCCGCGCTGTGCGCGACCCGGAGGGCGGTGAGGGTCTCCTGCCCGTGCCGGGGCATCGAGAACGCCAGCAGCCAGGTGCCGCCCGCCTCGCGCGACTGCAGCAGCGCGTCGTAGGCGACGCTCCCGCCCCGGGTCACCAGGCGTACGTCGGGGTGGATCCGGCGCGCGGCGTACGCGAAGTACTCGGCCAGGGACCCGGAGATCCTCAGACCGAGGACCGTCAGGGGTGTCGACCGGGACAGGGCCCTGCCGACCGCGATCACCTGGTCCGGGTCGGCGAAGTCGCGCCGCAGGTTCTCCAGGTTCGCGATCTCGGCGTCCACCGCGGCCTGGAGCTCGTTGCTGCGGTCCTCCGCGGTGGTGGCCGGTGCGCTGCCGAGGGCGCCCAGCGCTATGGCCTGGAGCTTCTCACGCAGCGCCGGGTACCCGCTGAAGCCCACGGCCGCGGCGAACCGGGTCACCGACGGCTGGCTGACGCCGACGCGTTCCGCGAGGTCCGTGATCGACAGGAACGCCGCCTCCGTGATGTGCTCGATCAGGTACTGGGCGATGCGCCGCTGCCCGGGCGAGAGACGTGGCCCGTCGAAGAGCTCCCGGAGCCGGACCGTGGGCGCGGCCGTCTCCGCCTCGGGAGCCGCCCGGCCCGAGGTGATCGCCGATGCCTGAGCGCGTGCTTGCTGCGGCGATGGCACCCGTGTGCCTCCTTCGTCTCCCACGAGCACTCAACATAGCCCACCAGTGGTCTCGACCAGGGTGGGGCGACCGGCGGGCGACAGCCGTCGGGGGCGGCACAGGGCGGACCCCCGTTTCGGTCGCACGCTGGGGGTACCCGCACGGTGCCCGGCCCACGAAGCCCCGCCCACGACAGGGAGGACCCTCGTGAACCTGACCCCACTGCCCATGTCACAGGTCCAGGTGGTTCTCAGCGACTGCTCCGCGCACGACGCGGGCCTCCTGTTCGACACCCTGTGCACCTGCTTCACCTCGGACCGCTGCGTCGGCGAGGAACCGCACGAGGCGCACCGCGACCGCCCGACCGTGTTCGCGGGCACCTTCGAACTGCTCGACGACCCCGCGCACCCGACCGGCCATCCCCACGAGCCGCACCCCGTGCCACTGTCCGGTCCCGTGCTCGCCGACGTCCAGGGCAGCCCCCTCGCGGTGCGGCACCTGCGGGAAGCCCTGGAGGAGTCCTTCTCCGTCCAAGAGGTCGGCGCCGTCCCCGGTGATCAGGAGGTCCAGGTGCAGCTCGTGCTGGAAGGGCGGGCCACCCGCACTCCCTTCACGACGAGCGGCTGAGCCATGGCCTTACGCATCAGCGCGCTGCCGCCGAACGGCCGGATGGCGCGCGCATCCGTCACGGAGGGCGCGGCGCGCGCGGGCCTCGCCGCGCGTGGCGCCATCTACCTGCTGGTCGGCGCGCTGGCCCTGCAGATCACCTTCGGAGAGGGCGAGCGGCAGGCCGACCGCGGCGGAGCGCTCGCGGAGCTCTCCGAGAAGCCCTTCGGAGCCGTCCTGCTGTGGGCCCTGGGCCTCGGCCTGGCGGGCATGGCGCTGTGGCGACTGTCCGAGGTGGCGTTCGGCGCGGCGGGTGCGGACGGTCGTACCTGGCGCAAGAGGCTCGCCTCGGCCGCGCGCTGTGTCTTCTACGTGATGGTCGCCTCCTCGGTGCTCTCCTTCGCCGCGGGCGCGCGGGGCGGCGGCGCCGGCACCTCCAGTGACGAGCAGTCCAGGGACGTGACGGCCAGGGCCCTCGGCCTGCCCGGCGGCCAGTGGCTCGTGGCCGCCGCGGGCACGGGTGTCGTCGTGGCGGGGGTGTGGATCGGCGCGCGGGCCGTGATGCGCAGCTACCACAAGCATCTGAGGCTCGCGGAGATGTCCCGTGGGACCCGCAGGGCCGTGGACACGACGGGTGTGGCGGGCGGCGCGGCGCGCGGCCTGGTCTTCGCCGTCGCGGGCGCCTTCGCGATCCGGGCCGCGGTCGACTACGAACCGGACAGGGCCAAGGGGCTCGACGACACTCTCCGCTCCTTCGCCGGGACGCCCCTGGGCCCGACGGCCCTGACGGGCGTGGCGGCGGGCCTGGTCCTGTTCGGTCTGTTCTCGTTCGCGATGGCACGCTGGCGCAAGGTCTGACCCCCAGACGGCGGGGCCCGGCCCGGCCGACGTGACGGAGCTACGGAAACAGCCGGTCGAGGAGGGGGTTCCTGAACACCCCGTGGGGATCCAGCCGGTCAAGGATCTCCCCGGCCTCGTCCCAGGCCGACCGGCTCTCCCCGTCGCCCCCGCTGTCGTCGAAGGACGCGGGCACCGCCCCGCCCAGGACGTCCCCGTCGCTCCAGGCGGCCGCGTCCGTGTACGCCCAGCCCTTGGACCACTCGACACGGGCCAGGGCGTGTCCGCCGTCGTACGTGTCGAGGACGAACCGCTCCAGCTCCCGGTAGAACGCCTCCGCGTCCGGCGTCCCCGGCAGGGTCAGCACGTTCAGCCACACGGCCGTGTCCCAGTCGGGCCGGTCGCCGCGCGGTCGCAGTGCGGACAGCAAGGGCGCTCGGGCACCTTCCACCCCGGCGGCCGACGGGTCGTCGAGCCCGCTCACCCGGATCTCGACCATGCCGTTGACGGGAAAGCTCCCACGGGCGGCGTACGCGCCGATCCGCTCCCGGTAGAAGGCCGTGAACTCGGCGATGACGCGCTGCACCTGCTCCCGCGAGGTGAGCACCGCGTACCCGTCGGTCGCGATCCGCAGGGTGGTCGGCCTGAGATACAGCAGCGTGTTCTTCGACGGTCCCCAGATGTCGGCCGACCGCGTGGCCGTCAGACCGAGCGCGGCCGCCCCGAACTGCGCCTCACCCAGCACCGGTGCCAGATACCAGGCACCTTCCGTCACCATCCGCCCCACGAGATCCGCCACGGGAGTCGGCAGGCTGTCGGAGAAGGGGTAGTTGTAGGGCGACGTCACCCGCCGTGAGGTGAGCGGACGCCGTGGTGCGACGCTCCACACCTTCAGCCACGGGAACTCGGTGAAGGGGAACCAGATCGCCTCGACCCGCCCGGCCTCGTCCAGGAAGCTCGCGAACGTCCGCCGGCCGCCGGGCTCGGCGAAGAGCTCGGCCGCGGAGAGGTCGGTCCGGCTGACACACCGCAGGCTGGTGTTGGCGCCCACGCGCAGCACGACCTCGGTGACCAGCGCCCGGCCCAGGTGGGTGAGCAGGGCGGCGCCGTCCGCGTCGTCGCGCCCATAGGTGCGCAGGACGTACGCGTCGCTGTCGGCGTCCCACACCACCGCCGTCAGCGACAGCACCAGGTTGCTGAGCGAGCCGTACGTGTGCCCGGGCAGTGGGCGCTCTCCACGGGCGGGTACGGAGGTGCCGTGGGCGTCGACGGCCAGGGCACCGCCAACGGTGAGGACACCGACGGCGGGGGCGGCCGTGACACCGAGCCCCTGGCCCTCAAGGAAGGTGAGGAGTGCTTCGAGCGTCGCTCCGGCGCCCGCGCGGACCGCGGCCGGTTCGTCGGCCTCGATGGTCAGGCCGGTGAGATGCCGGGTCGTGTCGACCAGCAGCACCGGGGCGCCGGGCTCGGCTCCGGCCGGGACGGTCAGTGGGGACCAGCCGTGGGACGCACCCCGCGCACGCACCGTCCAGCCCTGCCGCCGGGCCCAGTTGACCACGGCGACGACCTCGTCGGCGTCGGCGGGCGCGCAGGCCCACAGCCCGTCCGCGGTGATCTCGCCGACCCAGTTGCGGTACGCGGACCGGTAGACCTCGACTCCCTCGGGGAACCCCGGGAGTTCGGCCGCGGCGGCGGCCCGGTCCTGGAGCACGAACTGTGGACCGGCGGCCAGGGACGCCGCCGTCAGCAGGAACCCGCGGCGCGACCAGGCGGCACGAGGGTCACTCTTCGAAGGCTCGGTCACGCCGGTCACGCTAGGCCCCATGGACACGTACCGCCGTACCGTCAAAAAGACTCACCCGTGTGAGTGAACTGATTCCTACACGCGCTTCACAACGCACACCTCTTCGCCATCCAACACAAGGAGACCGAGCAGCCCAGGAGACCGAGCAGCCAGGAGGACACGGTGTCCGACAGCGAGGACGGCAGCATCCAGGACCGGGGCCGCGACGAGACCGAGGAGGAGCGCGCCGACCGCAAATGGGTCGAGCTCATCCAGGAGGTGCGCGTGGCCCAGACGGGCGTGCAGATCCTGTTCGCCTTCCTGCTCACCGTCGTGTTCATGCCCCGGTACCCGCAGCTGTCGGAGACGGACAAGAACATCTACATCGTGACTGTGGTCCTTGGGGCCGCCGCCACCGGCGCCCTGATCGGTCCGGTCTCCTTCCACCGGCTTGTAGCCGGACGGCGGATCAAGCCGGAAGCGGTGACCTGGGCCTCCCGGCTGACCCTCGCCGGGCTCCTGCTCCTGCTGGCCACGATGACGGCGGCACTGCTCCTGGTGCTGCGCGTGGCGACCCACGACGACTACGTTCCGTGGCTGGTGGCGGGAATCGTCGCCTGGTACCTGCTGTGCTGGTTCGTTCTGCCTGTATGGGCGCGGACGCGTCACCGCACCGCCGACTGAGGCCTCAACCGATGGCGTGAATGGTGGTGTTGCTCACGGGTCGGGTGGTGCGCCAGCGTACCGTGCCATGGACCGTGATCGGAGCACCGCCGCCTTCCGCCCGACGCGCCGTCAACTCCTCGCCGCCGCAGGCGCCGTACCCCTCGTGGGCGCCGCCCCGGCCCAGGCACGACCGCGCACCGGCCTCTCCCTGTCGTTCAC
Organism: Streptomyces spongiae; assembly: GCF_009377185.1. Taxonomy (GTDB): domain Bacteria; phylum Actinomycetota; class Actinomycetes; order Streptomycetales; family Streptomycetaceae; genus Streptomyces; species Streptomyces spongiae. Next base: position 115 of record NZ_VJZC01000536.1, on the reverse strand, counting down.
CCTCGCCACCAACGGCTCGGCGACCCTCTCACCCGCCGGCGACCGCCTGGTCGCCGAGGTCCAGAGCGTCCTGTGGTCCCTGCCCCGCACCGGCGGCAAGGCCCGCCCCCTCACC
>NZ_VJZC01000535.1 GCF_009377185.1 Streptomyces spongiae | reverse complement strand
CACCCGAGATCCACCCGCCCCCCCGGAGGGGACCCGCACACGACAAAGACCGCGAGGCCCCGTACAACACGTACGGTGCCCGCGGTCTTCGGTTGCGCTGTGTATGCCGCCCAACCCCCGGAGGGGCTACGCGGACTTGCGGCTGTCCCGCGGATGGACAGCGATGTTCATCGCACCGGAGCGCAGAACGGCCAGGCGCTCCTCGAGGACCTCTTCGAGTTCCTCACGGGTACGCCGCTCCATCAGCATGTCCCAATGCGTACGCGCGGGCTTGGCCTTCTTTTCCTCAGGGCCGTCGCCGTCCACCAGGAGTGCCTGGGCCCCGCAGACCTTGCACTCCCACTCCGGCGGGATCTCCGCCTCGACCGAGAAGGGCATCTCGAATCGGTGCCCCTTCTCGCATGCGTACTCCACGGCCTGGCGCGGGGCCAGGTCGATGCCGCGGTCCGTCTCGTAGCTGGTCACCACGAGGCGCGTGCCGCGAAGAGCTCGCTCACTCATGAATCGTGCCTCCCGGGCTTGTCGCCCACAGGACAGGTGTCGCTGTCGTCGTCATCCGGTCAACGTCCGGTCGGCGGTAAAGATTCCCGTTCCGTGTCCCGTTCCGGGTCATGCGTCGCCGTCGTAGCCGCCCTTGTTGTACCCACCAGCGCCCTGTTTGTCACATCTGACAGCAGATGTCACCTAGCGTTTCGGCATCTTTGACGCGCAGTAACGGTACGCCTGGCAGGCCAAACGCGTACACTACAGCCCTTTCGCCCCGGGTGCTAAATCCGCTCCGGCACCGGATTGCCCGCGGCGGTGATCGCCCGCCGCACCGGAACCCTTGCGAGCAGGGCGAATCCCAGGAGGAAGAAGGCGACGAGCGAGATGATCGCGTCCCGATAACTTCCGGTCAGCTGGTAGGTCAGACCGAACAGCAGCGGCCCCATCCAGCTCATCCCGCGATCGCTCATCTCGTACGCCGAGAAGTACTCCGCCTCCTTCCCGGGCGGGACGAGATGGGAGAACAGCGAGCGGGAGAGGGCCTGGCTGCCGCCGAGGACGAGACCGATCCCCGCCGCGAGGACGAAGAACCAGACCGGTGCTCCCGCCGGAAGGAAGTATCCGGCGGCCAGTGTCACCGTCCAGGCCACCAGCGAGCCCAGGATCGTGCGCTTGGCGCCGTACTTCCGCGCCAGCCTGCCCATGCCGAGCGCACCCGCCACCGCGAGCACCTGTACGAGCAGCACCGCCCCGATGAGCGTCGACTGCCCGAGGTCCAGTTCCTCGGAGCCGTACACCGAGGCCTGGGAGATCACCGTCTGGATGCCGTCGTTGTACACGAGGTAGGCGAGGAGGAAGGCCAGAGTCAGCGGGTGGCGGCGCATGTCCCGTACGGTCGCGGCGAGTTGGCGCAGGCCGGGAGCCGTGGCCCTGCCCTCCGGAGCCCGGCGGTCGCGCAGCCGTCGCAGCGGTACGAGGGTGAAGGCGCCCCACCACAGTCCGGCCGACGCGAGACAGATGCGGACGGCCGTGCTCTCCGACACACCGAAGCTGTCATGGGCGGTGAACAGCACCAGGTTCAGTACCAGGACCAGGGAGCCCGCCGCGTACCCGAAGGCCCAGCCCCGGGACGAGACCGCGTCGCGCTCCTCGGGGGGCGCGATCTGTGGCAGGTAGGAGTTGTACAGCATCATCGCGACCGACTGTGCGGCGTTCGCGACCACGAGCAGGAGGCCGCCGAGGAGGTAGCGGTCACCGTCCAGGAAGAACATGCCGACCGTCGCCGTGGCTCCCACGTAGGCGGCTGCCGCGAGCAGCGGCTTCTTGCGTCCCGTTCGGTCGGCGGCCGCGCCCACCAGGGGCATCACCACGACGGCCAGGATCACCGACAGGGACACCGAGTACGCGAAGAAGGAACCCGCGCGGACCGGTATGCCGAGCGGGTGGACGTAACCGTCCGCGTCCGACGCCGCCTCGGCGACCGAGGTGAGGTAGGGGCCCAGGAACACGGTCAGGACACTCGTCGAGTAGACGGAGCACGCCCAGTCGTAGAAGTACCAGCCGCGCTGTTCACGCCGTCGCCCCGCGGCCTCGTCGGCCGCGTCCGTCCGCACGGTGTCGGTGCCCACCCGTGCTCCTCGCTTCCCCGTGAACGGGCCGCGCGAGGGACTGAACGGCGTCAGAACCAGGTCCCCCGGTCCTCCAGAACCTTGCGCAGCGTGTCGATGTGATCGGTCATGATGCCATCCACGCCGAGGTCCAGGAGCCGGTGCATGCGTTGCGGTTCGTTCACGGTCCACACATGGACGTGGAGCCCGCGCGCGTGGGCGGCGCGGACGAACCGGTGGTCGACCACGGGGACGCCCGACTGGGACTCGGGCACCTGCGCGGCGACCGCCGAACGCCGCAGGGCGGCCGGTATGCCCCAGGAGCGCAGCCGGAGTCCCAGGACGCCCCGGGTGCCGTACGACGTGGCCAGGCGCGGGCCGGCCAGGCGCTGGGCGCGGGCGACGCGCGCCTCCGAGAACGAGCCGACGCAGACGCGGTCCCAGGCGTCGAGACGGGCGATCAGGTTCAGCAGCGGATGGAGGGTCGGTTCCGCCTTCATGTCGACGTTCCAGCGCACCTCGGGGAACGTCTCGAGCAACTCCTCGAAGAGGGGCACCGGTTCGACGCCCGCCACGCGCGCGTGGCTCACGTCCTTCCAGGGGAGGTCCGCGATACGGCCGGCACCGTCGGTCACCCGGTCCAGGGTCGCGTCGTGGAAGGCGACGAGATGGCCGTCGGCCGTGGCGTGCACATCGGTCTCGATGTACCGATAGCCCGCCTCGACCGCGCGCCGGAACTGGGCCACCGTGTTCTCCAGCCCGTCCGCCGCCCCGCCCCGGTGGGCGAAGGCGATGGGGCCGGGGTGGTCGAGGTACGGGTGGCGGATCGACGTGGTCACCTGGGAAGTATCGCTCGCTCGGGTGGACCGGCGGCAACGACCGTGCTGCCCATGGTGGTCGTGGGGACGGCGAACACGCGCAGGAACAACTGGGCGAGCGGGCCGATGGACAGCGCGTAGAGGACCGTGCCGACGCCCACCGTGCCCCCGAAGGCGAAACCGGTCGCCACGACCGCCACCTCGATCGCCGTGCGGATCCTGCCGATCGGGCGGCCGGTGAGCTGGTGCAGGCCCGTCATGAGGCCGTCGCGCGGGCCGGGCCCGAAGCGGGCCGCGATGTAGAGACCGGTCGCCACGCCGTTCAGGAGGATGCCGACGACGAGCACGAGAACCCGTACGGCCAGGGTGCGCGCGTCGGGCACCACCCCGAGGGTGGCGTCCATCGCAAGGCCGATCACGAGGACGTTGGAGACCGTACCGAGTCCCGGCCGCTGGCGCAGCGGGATCCACAGGAGCAGCACGACGACCCCCACGATGATCACCGTCCTGCCGATCGTCAGCCCGGTGAGTTCGGAGAGCCCCTGGTCCAGCACGATCCAGGGCGCCAGGCCCAGGCCCGCCTCCACGAGGAGCGCCATGCTCGCGCCGTACAGCGCGAGACCGGCGTACAGCTGGATCAACCGCCGCCCGAGGCGGCGCTGTGTGGACGGGTCGGACGGGTCGCTGGACAAGACGTTCCCCCCTGAGGTGGTGGCAGTGGCCTGACACATGACACCCTGTGGCTCGACAGGACATGCCATCCATGGCCAATTCGGGGAAGGTGGACTGGAATCATGGCTCAGTGGACTTCGGCAGTGGGCGCGGCCCAGCTCGCGCGGCTGCTCACCTCCCAGCAGGAGCGCCCAGCGGGCCCGGGCACCCGCCGCCCGCCCGCCTATCGCGCGCTCGCCGACGGCATCCGGGTGCTGGTCCTGGAGGGCCGTGTGCCGGTCGCGGCGCGGTTGCCCGCCGAGCGGGAACTCGCGCTGTCCCTGTCCGTCAGCCGTACGACGGTCGCGGCGGCCTACGAGGCCCTGCGCACCGAGGGTTTCCTGGAGTCCCGCAGGGGAGCGGGCAGCTGGACCGCCGTGCCCGCGGGGAACCCGCTCCCCGCGCGCGGCCTTGAGCCCCTGCCGCCCGATGCGCTCGGTTCACTGATCGACCTGGGCTGTGCGGCTCTGCCCGCCCCCGAGCCCTGGCTCACCAGGGCCGTACAGGGCGCCCTGGAGGAGTTGCCCCCGTACGCCCACACGCACGGCGACTACCCGGCCGGGCTGCCCGCGCTGCGCACGATGCTCGCCGAGCGGTACACCGCGCGCGGGATCCCCACCATGCCCGAGCAGATCATGGTCACCACCGGAGCGATGGGCGCCATCGACGCGATCTGTCACCTGTTCGCCGGGCGTGGTGAGCGCATCGCCGTGGAGTCACCCAGTTACGCCAACATCCTCCAGCTGATGCGCGAGGCGGGCGCCCGGCTGGTGCCGGTCGCCATGGCCGAAGGGCTCGACGGGTGGGACCTGGACCGCTGGCGGCAGGTGCTGCGGGACGCGGCGCCCCGGCTCGCCTACGTCGTCGCCGACTTCCACAACCCGACGGGCGCGCTCGCGGGTGAGGACCAACGGAGGCGGCTCGTGGACGCGGTCCGGTCCGCGGGAACCGTGCTCGTCGTCGACGAGACGATGAGCGAGCTGCATCTGGACCCTGAGCTCGACGTCGCCGCGATGCCCCGCCCGGTCTGCGGCTTCGACCCGGCCGGTTCGACCGTCATAACTGTCGGCTCGGCGAGCAAGGCGTTCTGGGCCGGCATGCGCATCGGCTGGGTGCGCGCCGCGCCCGACGTCATCCGTAGCCTCGTGGCGGCCCGCGCGTACGCCGACCTCGGCACCCCCGTACTGGAGCAGCTGGCCGTGAACTGGCTGATGAGTACGGGGGGCTGGGAGGAGGCCGTGGGCATCCGGCGTGGCCAGGCCCGCGAGAACCGGGACGCGCTCGTCGCGGCCGTACGCCGGGAACTGCCCGGCTGGGAGTTCGAGGTGCCGCGGGGCGGGCTCACCCTCTGGGTGCGCACGGGCGGGTTGTCGGGCTCGCGGCTCGCCGAGGCCGGGGAGCGGGTGGGCGTGCGCGTGCCGTCGGGGCCGCGGTTCGGGGTCGACGGGGCCTTCGAGGGGTATGTGCGGCTGCCGTTCACCGTGGGCGGCGCGGTGGCGGACGAGGCGGCCGTGCGGCTCGCCGCTGCGGCGCGGCTGGTGGAGACGGGGGCGGGCGGGGGTACGGAGACGCCGCGCACGTTCGTGGCCTGACCCGGCGGTCAGCCCTCGGCCACCGCGGCCTTGGCCGGGATCACGTCCTTGGCCGGGATCACGTCCTTGTCCACCCGTGCGGTCGCCTTTTCCAGTGGCGTCGATTCGACCTCGGCGGACACCCCGTCGGTCTGCGTCGGTACCTCGTCCGGCGCCGGGCCGGTCCGGACCGGAAGCAGGTCCAGCACCGTCTGACGGTGGATCTCGGTCGTGGCCTCGTCGTACGGGTCCGGGGTGGCCGGAACCTGGAGGCGGTGTACGGGTCCCGCGCCCAGACGGGCGTATCCGCGGCCCGGCGGGATGTCAGGGGTGGGCGTGGTGCGCGGGCGCGTGCCCAGGACCTGCACCAGTTGCTCCGGTGTGGCGGAGCCCAGCAGCACGCGCGCGCGTGTGTGCTGCCGTACCGCGTCGGAGAGGGTGTCGAGACCGTCGAACTGTTCGGCGACGACGATCGTCACGTTCGCCGGGCGGCCGTGGCGCAGCGGCACCTGGAGCAGGGACTGCGGGTCCCGGTCGCCGTCGGCGGCGGCCACGTGGCCCAGCGCGCTCGGGCGGTCCAGCAGGATCCACAGGGGGCGCCTGGTGTCCTCCGGCGGTGGGTGGCCCGCCTGGCGGGCACGGTTCGCGGCGATCAGTCGGCGCTCGGTCTCGTGCGCCGCCCACTCCAGGCCGGCCAGCGCCCCGGCGAGGCCGCACTCGACGGCCAGGACGCCGTCCCGGCCGGTCAGGCACGCGTACTCGTCGGTGCCGCTGCCCTCGACGATCAGGACGTCGCCGTACCGCAGGGCCTGGATCGCGAGGGAGCGGAGCAGTGTCGTCGTCCCGCTGCCGGGTTCACCCACCGCCAGCAGGTGCGGTTCCGTGGAGCGGGTGCCGGTGCGCCAGACGACCGGGGGGATGTCGCGCTGCTCTTCGCGGTGCTCCACGGGAAGGGTGCGCTGTACGTGGGTCGGGTCGGTGAAGCCGAGTACCAGCTCGCCCGGTGCCGTGACGAAGCGCTGAGCGGTGATGTCGGTGGGGAGAGGCGTCAGGACCGTGACCGTGAGCTGGTTGCCCTCCTCGTCCCAGTCGAACAGGTACTCGCGGCCGCGGCCCGACTTGGAGTGCACCACCCGCTCGATCCGCGCGCGGGACTCGGCCTCGCCGTCCGTGAAGTACGCCGGGTAGTGGATCTCCAGTCGCTGGAGGCGCCCGGAGTCGTCGAAGCCGTACTCCGTGAACGCCTTCTGCCAGTCACCTCCGTGGGTGTAGAGGGGCGCGGGGTCCTCGGCGGCCGTGAAGTAGGGCACGAGGGCCTCGTACAGCGCTTGGAGGCGCTTTCGCTGTGCCTCGTCGGGGCCGACGGGCGCCCCGGCACCCTCCCGGCCGTGCCAGGCTGCCGCCGCCATCAGTCCGATGACGGCGAGCAGCGGTCCGTACGGCACCAGGGCGACCACCACCACCACCAACGACGCCACCACGAGGAACAACGACGCTCGTTGGTCCTTCGGGGTGTCGGCCCACTTGCGTCGCCCGGCGGCCGCCAGGCGACGCAGTCCACGGGTGATCGTGATCAGCGGGTGGAGGACGTCGGTGGCACCGTCGGCCGCCGTCCGGGCCAGATCCCGGCTTCGGGCGAGGTGCGCACTGCCGTTGCTCAGGATGCGGGGGAGGGGGCGGCGGGCCACGGCGGTCTCCTGGGGGTGTG
>NZ_VJZC01000534.1 GCF_009377185.1 Streptomyces spongiae | reverse complement strand
GTGGTGACTCGGGGGCGGGCATGGTTTCCAGGGGCGCGGGGAACTGCGCGATCAGCCACGACGAACCCGCGCCCGGACGCGGACACACGCCACAACGTCCCCCTCACGCCCTCACCCCCGCACACGCCGCAGCGCGAGCACCGCGTTGTGTCCCCCGAACCCGAACGAGTTGCTCAGCGCCACATCCCCCCGCGCGGGCAGCGCCCGCGGGGCCTTGGTCACCACGTCCAACTCGATCGCGGAGTCCTGCTCGGCGCAGCCGATCGTGGGCGGGATCAGCGCGTGGCGGAGCGTGAGCACCGTGGCGACGGCCTCGACCCCGCCCGCCGCGCCCTGAAGATGCCCGAGGTGGCCTTTGAGGGCCGTGACCGGCACCCGGCAGCCGCCGAGCACGGACGTCAGCGCATGCGCCTCGGCGAGGTCGCCGTCGGCGGTCGCCGTGGCGTGGGCGTTGACGTGCACGACGTCCGCGGCCTCCGCCCCCGCGTCGGCCAGCGCGCGCCGCAGCGCGAGCGCGACCCCCGTGCCGGACGGATCGGGCGCCGCCATGTGGTGGGCGTCGGCGGAGAGCCCCCAGCCCGCGGCCTCGCAGTAGATCCGCGCGCCACGGGCCCGTGCGTGCTCCTCGGCCTCCAGTAACAGGAAGCCGGCGCCCTCCCCGTTCACGAACCCGTCGCGGTCCTTGGCGAAGGGGCGCGAGGGGCTGTCGCCGTCCCCGAGCTCGTGGGCCGACAGTGCCCGCATGGCCGCGAAGGACGCCATGATCGCGGGGGTGACCACGGCCTCGGCCCCGCCGGCGAGGGCCACGTCGATCCGCCCGTACCGTATGCGGTCGACGGCCTGCCCGATGGCCTCGGTGCCGGAGGCGCACGCGCTGGTCACCGTGCGGGCCTCGCCGGTGATCCGCAGCGCGAGCGACACCTGGGACGCGGCCTGCGAGGGAACGGTCATGGGGGTGGTCAGAGGGGAGACCGCCCTCGGGCCCTTCTCCCGCAGCCGCCGGTCGCCGCCCACGAGGACGGACGCGTCGCCGAGGATGGCCCCGGCCGAGACGCCGACCCGCTCGGGGTCCAGTCCGCTCTCGGTGGTGCCCGCGGGGTCGAGTCCGGCGTCCCGCCACGCCTCCCGCGCTGCCAGCACCGCGAACTGGGCGGCCCGGTTCATCCGCCGGGCCTGCGGCCGGGGCAACAGCGCGGCCGGGTCCACGGGTACGGTCCCCGCGATGCGTACGGGCAGACCGGCGAACTCCTCCGCGTCGAGTTCCCGTATCCCGCACCGCCCTTCGAGCAGCCCCGTCCACAGCTCGTCCACCCCGACACCGAGCGGGGTCACGGCGCCCAGTCCGGTGACGACCACCCGTCGTGGTCCGCCGGTCCCGCTCGTCGCCGGCCGGGCGGGGCGGGGGCGGTGCCGTACGACGTGGTCGACCGCCTCAGCCGCCCGCTCCCTCAACTCCGTGTCCGAGAAAAGCTGTTCGCCGGACGTCTCGTGGTGCCAGTCGCCCCGTCGTCGTACGTACGTCTCCTCGACCGCGTGCGGATCGACGGTCCGCAGGAAGCCGACGCGGTCCCCGTCCCCGAACTCCACGGCCCTCAGGTTGGCGGAGGTGAGGAGGGGAATCCCGGCCGTGTCCACGCGGTGGTCGCCGACGGTCACGGTCCGGGTCCGGTCGAGCACCTCGTCGCGGTCGGGGCCGCCGAGCGGTGGCCGCAGCGTCACCCGGATCGCGTCGGGGCGCAGCGGGAGGGTGTGCATCACGGCGTACCAGCGGTCCGCATCGGCGTCGCGCGGCGAGAGGGCGAGCAGGTCTCCGGGGACGAGTTCGGCGACGGTGACGGTGTGCGGCGTACGACTCATCTCGTGCCCCATTCCGGCGACTCCCACGAGTCGGCCAAGTCCCCTTGACGCTTGGGTGGTTCCCCGCTCAACCTCCCACCCGTGTGCGCGTGCGGAACGTCACGGCGCAGCGCGTTTCCGGCCAGTTCCGGGGCGAGGGGAGAGGGACTCCTCGGTGTTCGCCGCCCCGGGCAGCAGGGCGCGCATCACCGTGCAGTCGTGCTGCCCCTCCAGGCCCTCGATCGCGCGGCTGACAGCCTCGGCCAGTGAGCAGGAGGCCTCGCGCAGGAGCCGGCGGGCCTTGTCCGTGAGGGCCACCTGGATGCCGCGCCGGTCGCCGCACGCGGTGTTGCGGGTGATCAGTCCGGCGTGCTGGAGGCAGGCGACCTGGTAGGTGAGCCGGGTCTTGGGGCGGCCGAGGCGCTCGGCGATCTGCGTCATGCGCAGGCCGTCGGCGGGTCCGTCGGCGAGCAGGCACAGCACCAGGAACTCGTCGTGGGAGACGCCCAGTGTCTCCTTCACCCGGGAGCGCAGTTGCTGCTCGATCGCGCCCGCCGCGGCGAGCAGTCCCATCCAGGCCCGCAGTTCGGGGGGCAGCAGGGCGGGCTCTTCTGCCGCGTCGCGTCCGGGCAGGTCGGCGGGGGTGGAGGAGTGAGCGGAGGAGTCGGCCATGATGTCCCAGTCTACCTGTTGTCCAAATTTGGAGCATCGGCTAGCCTGGGGTCATCCAAATTTGGACGACTGAAGAGTCGTCGTTTCACATGCGCCCCGCCCCCCTCAGGAGGACTCCATGACCGTCGCAGTCGAAACCGGGACCTGGCAGCTCGACCCCGCCCGTTCCACCGTCGGCGTCCAGCACAGGACGATGTGGGGACTGGTCAACGTGAAGGGCACCTTCACCGGGCTCACGGGTGAGGGCGAGGTGGGTGCCGACGGGTCCGCCACCGGCTCGATCACGCTGGAGGCCGCCTCCCTGGACACCAAGAACGCCAAGCGCGACACGCACCTGCGGTCGGCCGACTTCTTCGACGCCGACCGGCACCCCGAGCTCACCTTCGTCGTGCGCGGCGCGACGCCCGGTGCCGACGGGGCGGTCCAGGTCACCGGTCAGCTCACCGTGCGCGGTATCAGCCGTCCGCAGTCCTTCACCGCGCGCGTTGCCGAGGCGAGTGCCGAAGCGGTCACGCTGACGGCGGAGTTCACCGTGGACCGGGAGCAGTTCGGCATGGCCTGGAACCAGTTGGGCATGATGCGCGGCCGCACCGCTGTCACGGCGTCACTTCGCTTCGCCCGGGCGGCGTCCTGAGGGGTCACGCGTGGCTCCGCACGGTCATGGTCAGGGAACGGCAAAGGGGTTCGATCGTGTGACGGTGCGGGGAGTGTCGGCGAGGTAGAAAGGAGGCATGTCGGAACCTGGGGTCCCTGCGCGGGGCGTGGATGATGTCGAGGCGGTGACGCGGGCCGTGCTGACCGCGTCGCGGTTGCTGGTGGCGATCTCCGCCCGTTCGCTGTCCGCGGTGGAGGAGGGGGTGACGCTCCCTCAGTTCCGGATGCTGGTCGTGCTCTCCAGGGGGGACGCCACCAAGCTGGTCTCGCTGGCCGAGCACCTCCAGGTGGCGCCGTCGACCGCGATGCGCATGGTGGACCGGCTCATCGCGGTCGGGCTCGCCGAACGGCAGACCAACCCCGGCAACCGCCGCGAGACCCTGCTGCGGCTCACCGACGAGGGGCGGCGCACCGTCGCGGAGGTCATGGCCCGGCGCCGTACCGAGGTCGAAGCGATCGTCGAGCGGCTCTCCCCGGATCAGCGGGGTGCCCTCGTAGGAGCGCTCGACGCCTTCAACGAAGCGGGAGGGGAGCCTTCCGCGCCGGTGCCGGGCGACACCGAGGCGTATCCGCTGGAGTGGGGGGACGGCGAGGCGGGGCCCGGCGTGTGAGGACCCGAGAGTGAAGGGGTCGTGTGAGCGCCGAACCTGGTTCCGCAGTCGTTCTGATCACCGGGGTGATGGCCTCGGGGAAGTCCACCGTGGCCCGTCTCCTGGCCGAACGGCTTCCACGGGCCGCCCATGTGCCCGGCGACGCGTTCCGGCGGATGCTGGTCTCCGGCCGGGAGGAGCCGCTGCCGGAGGAGACCGCTGAAGCCAGGGCCCAGTTGGAGCTGCGGTACCGGCTGTCCGCACTGGTGGCCGACGAGTACGCGGCCCACGGCTGGACCGCGGTCGTCCAGGACATCGTGCTGGGGGACGACCTGAGCGACTACGTCGGCAGGGTGCGCACCCGCCCGCTGTACGTCGTCGTGCTCGCCCCCTCGGCGGCGGCCGTGCGGGCCAGGGAGGCCGGGCGCCCGAAGACCGGGTACGGCGCCTGGACGGTCGAGGCCCTCGACCGCGCTCTCCGCTCCGGGACTCCGCGTGTCGGGCTGTGGCTGGACACCGGCGAGCAGACACCGGAGCAGACGGTCACGGCGATCCTGGACAACCTCCCCGCCGCCCGTGTCGAGACCGGCTGACGGCGAGGGGACGGCGAGGGGACGGCGAGGGGACGGCGAGGGGACATCGATGGGACGGCGATGGGGGTGCCGATCGGGGTGCCGATGAGGGTGCCGATGGGGCCGACACCGGCTGCGCCTACACGAGTTCGACGGGATACAGGTCGGTGTGGGCGACCGCGTCGCGCTCGGCGGACAGGGCGGTACGCCGCTCGTCGGTCAGGAACCCGTCGTACCCGGCCCGCGAGGTGAACTCGATCAGCTGGACCTCGGTCGGGGCGCCCTCCTCGCCGTCCGTCCGGGCGCGCTGCAGCACCCGGCCGCCGTGGTCGCCCAGCAGGGCCAGGACCTTGTCCTCGTAGGTGATCAGCGCGTCGGTGGCACCCGGCCGGGCCCACAACAGCACGCACACCTGAACCAGTTGAACCGCCACGGTGCCCGACCCTATCGGCATCGGCGGGCGCGCGGGACGTGGCCGCGCGCCCGCGTCCCGCGCGCCGACGTCCCGCTCGTTCGCCGTCGCAGCCGGATGCCTCAGGCCGGCAGCGTGGCGAGCCAATCCGTCAGGAGCTTGTTCGTCTCCGTGGGGCGCTCCTGCTGGATCCAGTGGCCGCAGCCGTCGAGGATGTGGGAGGAGAGCAGGCCGGGCAGCGTGCTCGGGTACGCCTTGATCGCGTCGGCCAGCCAGAGGGTCGGGCCGTCCAGGCTGCCACCGACGAACAGGGACGGCTGGGTGATCGCGGCGCCGTCGAACTCGGCGAGGTCCTCCCAGTCGCGGTCCACGTTGCGGTAGCGGGCCAGCGCCCCACTCATGCCGGTGCGCTCGAACTCCCCGGCGTACACGTCGAGATCGTCCTCGCTGAGCCAGGCGGGCAGCCCGGCGGGGAACCGGTCACGCAGCGTCCCGCCCCGGCTGACGGCGAACGGGCCGGGCGCGTCCGGAGCGGCCATGCCCTCCGAGGACAGGGCGGCGTAGAAGCCCGCGAGCCAGCCGCGCACATCGGGCTCCATCTCGCGCTCGGCCCGGCCCGGTTCCTGGAAGTAGGAGATGTAGAACTCCTCGTCCTCGCCGCCCAACGCGCCGAACGCCTCCGTGGGCCTCGGCCCGCCGCGCGGCGCGTAGGGAACGCTGAGCAGCCCCACCGCACGGAAGACGTCCGGCCTGATGAGGGCGGAGTTGGCGGCGATGGGCGACCCCCAGTCATGGCCGACGACCACCGCGGACTCCTCGCCCAGGGCCTCCACCACCGCCGCGTTGTCCGCCACCAGCTCCAGCATCCGGTACGCGTCGATCCCACTGGGCCGGGAGGAACGGCCGTAGCCCCGGACGTCGATGGCGACCGCGCGGTACCCGGCCTCGGCCAGGGCAGGCAGCTGGTGGCGCCATGAGTACCAGGATTCCGGGAAGCCGTGCACGAGCAGCACCAGCGGGCCCGTGCCCTGCTCCACCAGGTGGATCCGTCCCGCCGGCGAGGAGACCAGCCGGTGTGTGACGTCCAGGGCCTGCTGTGACATCGATGCTCCCCATCCCTCGGATCTGCTCTGTGCCGGACTCCCGATCATGCGGGCAGCGCCGGGGGAATCGCGACCCGTTTTGCCGACCCGGCAAAACTCGCCGCACTCCGCCGCCGGACAGCTGCCCATCCGGCCTGGCGGTAACCCGTCGGAACCTGTCGACAATGCCTCTGGGGGGTGTGCTGGCACGGACATACGGTCGTGAGAGCCGACGTTCCCGCACCCCCTGAAGGAAACGGCACTTCCATGCAGTACGCCATGCCCGTAGTCATCGGCCTCCTCTACGCCCTGCTGATGTCGCTCATCCGCGAACCGCACCGGCGCCGCCTCAACGCGATCATGGTCGCCGGAGCGGGCGCCGCCTACCTCAGCGGCGGCGGCCTGGGCGGCTGGGAGTTCGCCTTCACCGCGGTCGTCACGTACGTCGCCTACCGCGGCCTGGAGTCGTGGACCTTCATCGGCGTCGCCTGGCTGCTGCACACCGCCTGGGACGTCGTCCACCACATCAAGGGCAACCCGATCATCCCCTTCCTCCACACCTCGTCGCTGGGATGCGCGATCTGCGACCCGGTCATCGCCCTGTGGTGCCTGGCGGGAGGCCGGACACCGCGCGAGATCCTCTTCCCGGGCCGGGAACCGATCCGTGGGCCGCAGCGACTCCCTGCACACAGCGCTCCGACGGAGCACCTCGCGGGGCCGAGGACCGTGCGTAGGTAGGTGGCGGCGGCGCCCGGTGCCGTGGCGCGTGCGAGTATCTGCGGCATGAAGGCGTCCCCGGCGGTACGGAGCCTGCGCGCGGTGGTGTTCGCCGTGCTGTGCGTGCTGCTCGCCGCCTGGGGACACGTGCTGGCCACGGGGACGGCGCCGCCGGTGTGGGCGCAGGTCGCCGGGTTCGTGCCGGTCTTCGCGGCCGGCCGGCTGCTGGCCGGCCGCGAACGGTCCCTGCTCGGCATCGGGGGCGGGACGCTGACCGCACAGGGCGGGCTGCACCTCGCCTTCGGAGCCGTCCGCCCGCACGCCCCGTACGCCCCGCACGCCGTGACGGTGATGCACGGCATGCGCATGGCCCACCCCCACGCCC